>DATNQY010000210.1:0-8761 GCA_036703785.1 Candidatus Obscuribacterales bacterium | reverse complement strand
ACAGCAAGGCATTGCCGCTTCGGACGAGGAAATCCTGATCGTAAGCGGCTCTCAGCAAGGCATCGATCTGGTGGCACGCACGCTGATCAACCCTGACGATACCGTGCTCACCGAAGATCCGACATACTTCTGGGCGATATGCACTTTCGCGGCCAATGGTGCGCGTTGTGTTCCCGTCTCGACAGCGCCTGACGGCGTACGCCTGGATGTATTCGAAAACGTGGCCAGTCGAGTCGAGGCAAAACTCTTTTATACAATGCCCTCGTTTCACAATCCAACCGGTTCAACCCTTTCTGTAGAACGTCGCCAGAAGCTTTTGCAACTTGCGCGTGAGCATCAAGTGCCGATTCTAGAAGACAACTTCGTTGGCGACCTTTGCTATACGACGCCGCTGCCGTCGCTGAAGACGCTTGATGGTCAAGCCGGTACCGTGATCTATCAGGGAACCTTCTCCAAAGCATTGTGCCCCGGCATGCGTGTCGGCTGGCTGGTGGCGGCACCGGATGTGATGGCGCGCTTGCGCCTCGTGAAACGCACATGTGATTTATCCACCAACACGCTTTCTCAATTGATTCTCGCTGAATATCTGCGGCGTGGTTTGTACCAGGAGCATTTGCAGCTCGTACAAAACGCCTATCGCAAGCGCCTCGATGTTATGTGCCTGGCATTACAAGAACACACTAGGCAGTGGTTGAGCTTCGATCGGCCGCAAGGCGGCATGTTCATCTGGGCAAAACTGCCGCCGGGATACTCCGCACGTGAGCTGCTCAGTTTTGCTCAGCGCGAAGGAGTCATTTACAGCCCCGGCGATGTGTTCTTCATTTCCAGCGGCAATAGCGAATACATGCGTCTCAATTTCATTCAGCAAAACGCCGAGCAGATCGACGAAGGTATTAGAAGGTTAGGAAAGGCGTTGCAAGCTTACAGCAACAGCCGCAAGCGCGTGGCGCATCCCGCCTACGTGGTTGCCGAGTCCACATTTATATAGAACATACAACAAGGGGAAAACAATGGCTACGCAAATTAGAGATTCGAAGACACCCGCCACCGGCACAGACCTGGTGAAAAAGGGGTTGCCGCAAATGCTCAAAGGCGGCGTCATCATGGATGTCGTCACCGCTGATCAAGCGAAGATCGCTGAGGAAGCCGGCGCGGTCGCAGTCATGGCTCTCGAGCGCGTTCCGGCCGACATTCGCGCTACAGGCGGTGTGGCCCGCATGAGCGATCCCGAGTTGATCATTCAAATCAAAGAAGCCGTCAGCATTCCTGTTATGGCGAAAGTGAGAATCGGTCACTTCGTCGAAGCGCAAATTCTGGAAGCCATCGGCGTTGATTGCATCGACGAAAGCGAAGTGCTTACTCCGGCAGACGATGAATACCATGTCGACAAGCACGCCTTCAGCATTCCATTTGTATGCGGCTGCCGCAACCTCGGCGAAGCGCTCCGCCGCATAGGCGAAGGTGCTGCCATGATTCGCACCAAAGGTGAGGCGGGCACAGGCGACGTTGTCGAAGCCGTACGCCATGCCCGGGCCGTGCTCGGCGAAATCCGCAAGTTGACGGTAATGCCGAAAGAAGAGTTGATGACCTACGCCAAGAACATCGGCGCGCCATATGAGCTGGTAGAGAAAGTGGCTACCGAAGGCAAACTGCCCGTGGTCAATTTTGCAGCCGGCGGTATCGCCACTCCTGCCGATGCTGCTTTGATGATGCAAATCGGCGTAGAAGGCGTATTCGTCGGCTCCGGCATCTTCAAGTCGGGCAATCCGCAGAAGCGCGCTGAAGCGATCGTCAAAGCCACCACGTTCTACAACGAGCCGAAGGTGCTGGCCGAAATCAGCCGCAATCTCGGCGAGCCGATGGTTGGACGCACAGTCGCCAGTCTGTCCGAAACGGAAGCATTGGCAAAAAGAGGTTGGTAATTATGGCTGTGATAGGGATTCTCGCACTGCAAGGCGATTTTGCCGAGCACAAAGAAATGATCGAACACCTCGGCGAACAGGCTGTGCTGGTAAAGCATGCCGGCCAGCTTGCTGATGTTGATGGGTTGATCATCCCCGGCGGCGAATCCACAACCATCGCCAAACTTACAACCAGTCAAGCAAAACAGGATGACATTTTCGACGCCATCCTCTGCCGCGCAGGTGCCGGCATGCCTATCTACGGCACGTGCATGGGATCAATTTTTCTGGCCCGCGGTATTGAAGGATCCACCCAAGGACGCCTGGCGCTCATGGATATCACCGTACGGCGCAATGCTTTTGGCCCGCAGAAGTTCAGTCGAGAGCAATCGGTAACTATTGCGGAGCTTGGTGAGCACCCGTTTCCTCTGGTATTCATTCGCGGCCCGATTATCACCGCCTGTGGTGCCGGCGTGCAAACCTTAGCGAAAGTCGAAGAAGGCATCGTCATGGCCCGCCAGGGCAACTTGTTGGTGACGGCGTTTCATCCCGAATTGACGGGCGACCAGCGCGTGCATCGCTACTTCCTCGACATGGTCAAAAACGCCAAGTCATCGACGACACCGTTTGCCTGGCCGACTGCGACCTGTACGGCTTCTGTGTAAAAAGAGGACACGCCGGGAAGGCTGCCGGCGTGTCCGGTATAGAGCTGCTGGCAGCGACTGTTGCCCGATGTCGCCGACAGTTAGTCAGCTCGCCCGATTAGTTTTCTCGTTGCTGGATGGCAGCAACTCAAACAGATGCCGTCTTCGGCGAACACATGTTTTCCATGTTTAGCGAGTTCCAGCACGAGCAGCGCGCCTTTCTTATGGTCGTTGCATATGTGATCGAGCTTGGAGACAACCAAGCCCTCGGCACCGACTCCGCATCCGCACAGGCAAGGTTTGAGCGCCTGGCTGAGATAATCCTGGAAGCTTACTAATGAATATGGCAGCCGGCGCGGCTCGCATTCCGAGCATATAAGTCTGCGCAAAGCCCTCCACAGTCCGACTCGATAAGGATTAGCGGACTGTCCGACGTCCCACTCGCTTACCATGAGCTCGAATCCGGTTGTGCTTGCCTTGTCTTCAAGACGCCATATGGCTTCCTTACCGGGATCGTAACTTTTGGTGGTCAAAATATATCCAACCAGTGCCGGCCCGTTTTTCGGCGACGCTGCGGCGTCCCTTCTCGGCAATGACACATTTTTCTTCAGTTCAACTGCAGAATCAAAACCGAGCATGCTTAGCTCCCTGTACTGCGCCCTTCATTGATGCTAGCGACCCGATTTCCAACAACGAAATTGGAAAGCCTCGAATAGCCAACAATTGAGTGCAGATTTGCAACAAACCGTTTACCAAAAAGATCAAACCCGCTGCTTTTGGCAGCGGGTCGATCAGGGCATGGTCGGATGCAAACTTTTGGAAAGCGCCAGAATTATCCGCCAGGCGTGGTTATGGACGGGCGACGTGCTGCGCCGCCTCGGTAGACAGCAGCGCGATATCGTCAGGCGGCCGTTTCGAGCAGATACGGCTCGAGCAATTCTTGGATTTTGTTGCGCGCGCGCGCGATGCGGGACTTGACGGTTCCCATTTCCGAACGCGTGAGCACGGCGATTTCTTCATAGGACAATCCTTGAAGTTCGCGCAGAACAATCGCTACCCGGAATTGCTCGGGCAACTCGGCCATGGCCTTATGGATAAGTGCGGTAAGCTCCTTGCGTTGCGCGCATTCATCCGGCAACGCTGATGTGTCGGCGATGTCTCGCGTGGCACTATCTTCGCCTTCTTCGATATCCATCGGTTCATCCATTGATATGGTGTGAACTTGCTTTGGACGTTTGCGCAATTCGTCATAAAAGAGATTGGTGGCAATTTGGTGCAGCCACGAACGAAATGCACGAGGGTTGCGGAGGTTGTGAATCGACCGCCAGGCGCGAATAAACACTTCTTGCACGAGGTCGGCGGTGTTGTTCCAGTCCGGTGCCATTTGGTACAGCGAGTTGTACACGCTGCGCTGATAGCGCCGCACCAGAGTTTGGAAAGCTAACGGATCTTTTTGTTGGCAGAGTATGACCAGCTCGGCATCCGACTTCTCTTGAGTGCCGGTTACGAGTTTGAGGGAAGGTTGCTCGCAACTAGGTGTAAGCCGCTTCATAAGCGCCTCCTTGTCGGTTCCTGATTTACAAATTTAGTAAGTGTTGATCCGTTTGTCGCAGCGGTTCACTTACATTGCCATTTTGGTTCGTCGGTTCCCGGGTAGGTAGCGGGGAAAACCCATAAATACGTTGTAGGAACCGAATACGGTGGCGTTTTCAGTGTGAACGAATAAACGACGGGACAGGCCCAGCGTGCTCCGCAGGCCTCGCAGCGAATGTGTGAAAAGGTTAAGGGTTCTTGGCAAAACGACATCCTATGATTCCGAAGCAAGCCGGTTTATTCAAATTTCTTGACTTTTGGACCGAGCGGGTGGGGTATTTACGAAACCGGCGGGATTTTCCCCAATCGACGATCCTATGCCACTGACAATATGATTCGGGAGTCGCGCGGTTCATCCGCCCAAAGCGCAATTTCGGAGTTTCTGATGGCAGACCGGCAAGAATCAGTCAATAATGTCCCCGCACCCAGCTTGCAACCGGACGAAGGCGGCGAGATGACGGTGCGCTCGGTGACTTTTTCGACTGCGGACGACACGACGGTACGTGGCCAAATGACTGAATCATCCAAAAATGACGGATCCGGACAACCGGCCGGCGGTAAAGACGCCGTTAGGGCGCGGGCGCCTGAAACCAGCCGGGCGCCTCGCGAAGTTAATCTGCCGTCTTTGTGGTCGAAGGCCCGCGGCGCTCTTGAAGAAGCCGCCCAGAATCGCGGTCGCGAAGCCAATGCCCTTAAGTCATTGCATGATTATCTGCGCTTGCTTTCCAGCTCGCCGATGAGCGAGTCGGAAAAGTTAGAAGCGCTTTCGGCTGTCACCACAAGCTTGTCTCGTATACGGGATTGGGACAAGCCTCAGTGGTTCAAGAATCAGCCAGGAACGGTGAAGGACGCCAGCGGCAAGCTGGTGAGCGAAGCCGAGCTCGTGCAACAGCGCAACCGCCTCACTAAAGAGCAAATGCAACTTTGGGACGACTGGGCTGCCGTTTCCGGCAAGTCGTACATTCGAAGCGCAGGCAGCGCCGATGAGCAGATCGCCGCTCTGGACAGTTATATAGTGAAGCGCGTGGCCCTGGATTCCATCAAGAATTGGCTGCGCAGACGGCCCGCCGAACAATTCGTCAACGAGATGTTCGCGGCACTGGCGCAAAACAAGCTTTATCTGCACACGGCCGGTATCCACTTGCGGGCTTTGAAGGACGAGAGCGGACAAGTGCGCGCCGTCGAAATGCGCGACGGACAACTTTATTTCGAAGGCACGGACGAACAACCGCCGGTGCACACAGACGAAGGCGGCGCCTATGTCGAGTTGCCCGATGACTCAGACATGATCGTTTTCGAACGCCGGACCATAAATGGACAGAAGCAGATTGTCCCTGTCGCTCAGCCCAATGGACGCGATCCCAACATTCAATGGTTTTCCGGAGCCGCTGTGAAGCGTGGTTGGAATAAAGAACAGCGCTTTTTCGCCGGACCCGACAGCATTTCACTCGATGAGCTCTACGGGTTTTTCCCGGATCATTTCCCGATGCGTTTGACTAATTCCACCGAAAATCGCGTGCCCACCGAAAAGGCAGGCGGTGCAATTTACGGCTATGCCAAAGAGCACGCCGGAAGACAGGCCCGTCATTTGATCGTCGAATTCGGCGAGGTGATGCCCGGGCTAAAGCGCAATAACAGCCAATTGATCAATGATGCCCGGCACTTATTCGGTCTGCAGAAGACAGTTGTGCCCGTGGGATCGCAAGCCGCCCCCTCGCAAGCGGTATAGAACTCTTCCTGAACGTCTTTCTCTTGTCAAGCAGGCGCGCCCTTTGCTAGGATCGCGCAGCTTATGCGTGACGCAACTACCTTTGCACCTTCAAGAGCGGTGCGCGGCGGAGCCATTTCCACCGCGCTTGAGCCCGAGTGGCTAGTTGACGCCTTCATGCAAAATCCACCAGAGCAATTCGGCGCTGCCTGGATTCAAGTCGGTAACTACTGCGTGCCCGCCTTCTTCTGTTTGTACGATTTGCGCACCACCCTGGACGATGCGCAAAGTGGATTCATGCGTTGGGTGCGCTCGTCAAAATGGTTGGGCTTTCTCACCAGCTTCCGCACAACCTTCATCGGCACCACCGTCTCCGAATATGCGCCTGTTCCTCACGCGGAAGACTCGCTTCGTTTTGTGCGTTCTTTGATCGGGCACCACAGCAATTCGCAACTGATAATCATCAAAGATGTACCGAAGGCTTCGCCGCTATTGCCTGGTGCCGTCGGCTATCACGCCGAAGCATTGATAGAGGAAGCGGCTCGCCAGGGATACATCATCGTCGAAGGACAGGCGCTGGCCTACGTGCCTATCGATTTTGCCGATATCGATGAATATATGGCAAAACTGTCTTCCCGAAAACGCAAAGAGTTCAGGAAAAAACTGAAATCGAAATCTCGCATCAGCTTGCAAGAGTTGAGAACCGGCTGCGCTGAGCTGCGCGACCAGAGATTTGTCGATAAACTGTACCAGCTGTATGTGAACGTCTACGAGCAAAGCGAAATTCACTTCGACAAGCTCAGCCGTGAATTCTTCGGCGCCGTGGTCTGCGACCAACGCAATGAGGGCGTGCTCTTCGTCTACAATGTAGATGGTGAAATGATCGGATGGAACCTCTGCTTCGTTCATAACAACATGCTTGTCGATAAATATGTCGGCTTCGCCTATCCGCAAGCCAGACAATACAATCTCTATTTCGTAAGCTGGTTTATCAATCTGGAATTCGCTCTGAGTCACCGACTGACGCATTACATTGCCGGATGGACAGATCCACAGGTAAAACGCTCGCTTGGAGCGCGATTTACTTTCACACGGCACGCTGTTTATATTCGCAATCCCCTGCTGCGAGCGATTCTCGCTCCCATCAAAAATTTCTTTGAGGCTGATGCCAATTGGTCCTCCCAAACCGAGACGGAGGCACAGTCATGAGCTTTGTTGCCACGCTTGTCTGGATATCCACACTGTTCTTCGATACCGTCGGACAGTTGGCCTTCAAGGCTGCAGCGGTACATGCCGGGCAAACCGATGGATTGCAACGCTGGTTGGCTATGGCGCGCAATCACTGGCTGTGGGTCGGTCTGCTGTCCTATGTCGCTGAGATTTTGTCCTGGCTGGCATTTCTATCGCTGGTACCACTTTCGGTGGCAGTGCTTTTGGGCAGCCTCAATATCATCTGCGTCATGATTGGCGGGCGCATCTTCTTTCAGGAAAAACTGACCAAGCGCCGGCTGTTGGCCGTAACCCTCGTGGCTTTGGGCGTTGTGCTCGTCGGTTGGGGCGGTGGTGACCTGTGAAGAAGTTCTACATAGTTGGATTTTTCATTCTTCTGTGCTTCGACACGTTGACGCAGACGAGCTTCAAATTGGCGGCAGTGCACACGGCGCCGGCGATGCTGGAGCTGGCATGGATAGGCAGGCTGCTTGTCGAAAAGTGGGTGTACGTCGCGGTTTTGTCGTACATAGGTGCGTTTATCAGCTACATGACCCTGTTGCGCCACGCGCCGATCGGACCGGCCTTCGCCGCCACCCACTTGGAGATCGTGACGGTAACTATTATCTCTGTGCTGTTTTTGGGCGAGAAACTCTCGCTCTTGCAGGTGGCCGGCAGTATTCTAATTATGGCTGGGATATTTGTTCTGGGAACAGAACGTGAGCCGGAAGCGGATCCCAAACCCGAGCCTGCCGCACGCGTCGAGGCCAAAGATGTTGCGTGAGCTGCCACCGACGGCCGGATTGCCGCTGGAGCTCAGCGATCTGTTTAGCAGCAGCAGACCAGAAGACCTGTGCAACGGGTTAGCCCGCTTACTAGGCGTACCGAGCGTGCAAATCGAATGCTCGGGAACAGCCGCCCTCATCATTGCCCTCACTTACCTGAAGTCGACGAGCAGTCGGCGAAAAGTGGTGGTGCCCGGCTACACTTGCCCGCTGGTGGCTATGGCCGTTGCCCAAAGTGGGTTGGAGACTGTGGTTTGTGACACCAAAGCGGACTCATACGATTTCGATGAAGATGAGCTTGCCCGGTGCGTGGATAGCGAGACGCTCGCAGTAATTCCCACGCACATCGGCGGATTGCCCGCGGATCTTGACGCATGTTTGCGGATTGCCAGGACAGCCGGAGCATTCATCATAGAAGACGCGGCTCAGGCGCTTGGTGCCACATATGGTGGCAGGCCGGCCGGCACCATTGGCGATATCGGCATGTTCAGCCTCACCCGTGGCAAAGGTCTGAGCATATATGAGGGAGGCTTTCTGGTGGCTAAGGACGGCGGCATCAGGCACGGACTTGAGCAAACTGCGCGTCGATTAGCCGCTAAAAACACTCTGACGAATTTCGTTCGTACCTGCCAATTGATTGCGTTTACGGCAATCTATAATCCGGCCGGACTGGCTCTCATGTATGGACCCTATTTCCGGCACCTGCTCAAAAAGGGCAAGTATGACGAAGCACTCGGCGATTTGTTCGAGCCACCCGTACCCATCGTTCAAGTGGCCGGTTTTCAGTTAAGAGCAGGAGCCGCCGCGCTAAAACGTTTGCCCGAATTTCTTTGCCACAATCGCGCCCGCGGACGATCGCGATCGCGCGTGCTCTCTGCAATAAGAGGATTGCACGTAATGGAAGAGCGACCTGGTGACGAA
>DATNQY010000209.1:0-52171 GCA_036703785.1 Candidatus Obscuribacterales bacterium | reverse complement strand
CCTTCACCTCATCTCCGGGTGGGCACCAACTGCAGGTGCTATCAGCATTAGATTGCACTCCAGGTAGAGACACGTCGGGTCGGGCGGACGGATGCAGAGAGTCATAGTCCTGCACCGCATGCGCCACCGCATAAGGATTTTTCGGAGCCCACATCTGATCGAGCTGCCGGCCCATGCTCTGCAGTTGCATGCCGACTATGTCCCGTCCTTGCTTCAGGATGTCGAGCATCTGTTCGCCGACCACCGGATAGGTCGAGTACAGCATCAGCTTGTGTGCAAGCTGCTCGACACTGGAGGCGCCGGGTCCCTTCATCAGGTCTTGGGGAGTGGCAGCTCTCTGCTCGGCTATGCCGGCACCATATGGATTTGGTGTCGGCGGTGCAGACGAATTCGCGACTTGCGCATCAGCCGTGCTGGTTCCGCTTGCCGCACGGGCCAGGTTCCCAACACCGAGCACAGCCGGTTGTGCCAAGGCAGCTGTTCGTAACGACTGGATTACTGCCGGCACGTGGGCGTCGTCCTTGGTGCGACGCGTATACTGCCAGGAGCCTTCGTCATAAGTCGCACCATCCGGCGACGTCCAGCGCCCGTCTGGCGTATTAGCGTCGCGATGCCACTGGCGTCCTTCTCGGTCCACCCAATCTGCAGAGCCATCGCGCCAGTGCCACTGCTGCCCCTGCTCATCCGCCCTGAACACGCCGTTATCATTTGCCCAGCTATTCTCACCAGACTTTTGCCAGATGCGACTGCGGCTATCAATCAAATATTTGCTGCCATCCTTTTCTTCCCATTCCGTGCCGTAAGCTTTAACTGTGAAGTGGCGCCCCGCTACATGCCATTGTGCGGTCAGCCCATCGCCGACACGCGTAAACTCCGGCGCCTTTGTTCCCGCAGTAAGCGGTAAATCTTTGGGCATCGCTCTATTGCTGCCCTTGGAAGGAGAAGGATCCGAGTCGCCGGTTAGCGGGCTCTGTTCGGCTCGCGGTACATCACGCAAAACCGCGCCATCTTCTCCGCGATATTCGCCTTCAGGCATGTCGGGTGTTCGATAAAACCGCAAGCCACCGGGTGTGATTCTTTCCTCAGCACCATTGGCGAAATAAAATCGAGTGCCGGCAGCGTGCAAGTCACTTCCCGAATAAGTCGATGACTCACCCGTGCTCTTGTTAGAAATCGTGACGGTATCGCCGTCGCGGCTCCAGATCATGTCACCATCGGCGTGTGGAATCGTCGTGGTTCCATCCGCGTTGTGCACGGCTGGTCCAGTCGCTTTCGGCAATGCGAAGGACGAGACGTCGGTGTCCGGGGTTGTTCGTTGATACAGTTTTTCGAATGTTTCTTTTTTGACCGGATAAGATTCGCCGTCTGTGCCGGTGACAAGATAATCGCCAGGGTCTCCATGCTGTTTGCCCCATCTGGTTTCAACGCCGTTGAATTCTTCGGTGAGGACTCTGGCACGCACCGGCTTCTTCATAAATTCGTTTTCAACGCCCGGCACTTGTTGATATGTCCGATCAAATACATCTCTCTCGACGACGTAAAAACCTTTGCCGTTCGGGTCCATGATCTTCATATCGCCAGCCTGAGAATGCATTTGCTTCTCTATGATTGTCTCTTCGCCGGTGGCTTTATCTTTTACTTTTTCCGTGCGAGTCCAATCGAGCGGTCCTTTGAGTTCTTCGGCTGTTGTGCGTTCTTTCTTGATGTATTCTTTGTTCTCCATCAAGACGCCGCGATCAGACCGCCAAATGCCTTTGCTTTGTTCGCGCCAAGTGGTATTTTCGCCGTCTATCCAAACTTGGCTGCCACCGGGCTCCGTCCAGTATTCTCCGAATCTCGCGTCTTTGCGATAGGTGCTTCCCTCCGGTGGCTTGTAGGATGAGTCGATGCCGCTGGTGGTAACTGTCCCATCCGGGTGATATGTCACCTCGCGTACTATCGGCGTTGCAGGCTTTTCCGAATAAAATGCCTTTTTGTACCACTGCGCGCGTTCGTCCGTGAGGTGCGAAACCGTGTAGGATCCATCTTCGTTGAGCTTAATGTCCGCCTGAAGCTTTGTGTCGCCTTGTGGCGTATGCACGGTCCATTCGTGATCACCCGACCGCGCGAGTGTCATCTGATTCTCGCCGGTGCCGGAATAAATCTTCGTGAGAACATCCTTGCCGTCGGCGCCCGCAGTATAGGCAAAACTGCGCACAGTACCATTGGCTGTAGCCGTGTGGATGATGTCGCCGTTGGTTCCGATCACCAACCGCGTGGACTCAGTCGTAATTGGCCGCCCGGGCGCTTGGGTAGTCCGGCTGAGCTCTGCATCGCCATCGAATGAGGCTGGTCTGATTTCTCCGGCGGCAGCTTCGGCAGCCGAAGCGCCTTCGCGATCGAAAAGCCGCAAGGCCGGAATCTTCGACGCAGCAGCACCGTAAAATATGGTGCCAAGGAATGCCACGTTTCTCGCGTTGGATAGCTGACGCCCTAAGCTCGATGATTGTATTTCCGCGCTGCTTGTAACGCCGGTGACACCAAGCGTTAAATCCCACGTGCCTTTCGCAGCGGCGCGCATTACATCCATCCGGGTAATTGCAGCGGCGGCTTCGGCGCCGGCAGCGAGAATGCGCGCCCCTTTTATGGCCGCACCGATTTCAATTGTACCGGTTGCCAGCATGGCACCATCCATGACACCGGTGAGAACCTTTTCGCCGTAGTGGAAAGCCGTTGCGGTCGCGGCATATGCCTGCAGATCCTTAGCCAACATGAACTCAGTCCCGGAACCTTTGTTAATCGCGACCAGCTCATCGGGCTTGAAACGTCTCTCGGGCAGATCGGCAGGTCTACCGACATTTGAATAGACCATGTTCTCATAACTCCACCACGGAGCTTCTTGACCCTGCACATTCTGATTGACGACAATCTCGCCGGTCTTCGGATCGGTCTTGGCGCTAAAACGTTGCTCGAGTAAATTCGCCTCTTTAAACGTTTCGCCCGGGGGTTTCGGTTTGTTCGGATCGATAGTACCAAGCAACTTGCCGTCTTTGTCCAACTTGAGATTGGTCGGATCGACAATACCGATCATCCGTCCATCTTTGTCCAGTGAAACCATCGCCGACACTTCACGACCGTCAGGTGCTTTGACCTTGGGAATTGTGGTGTCCCCCCAAGCAAGCGCCAGGTACGGATTCTTAGCGACTGCCTGCATTTTTTGAAGCGCATCATCAAGCTGCGGCTTTGCGTTCTTCTCCCACTCCTGCAAAACGCGAACTTTCTCCGCCGTCGCCGGATCGTTCAGACGCAAATTGTCCGGCAAATCCAGAGAGATGTTCGAGTTGGTGGCGCCTGTGGTGACCTTCGCGCCCGGGGGCAAGCCCACCTTGTCGTTGAGGTGCAACTTGTCGACGAGATTGGCCATGCGGCCAACAGAAGTGGTAAGGTCGATCATCTGCGCGACCGAAACGCGCCAAGCATTTTTATCTTGTCCGGACTGATACTGCCACCCTTCCGGCAAACCAAGCGTCTTGATGGTCTCCGCCATCTTGTCGTCGAAGCGCTTTAGGCTAGCGTCGGATAATGCATTTCTAGTTTGATTAGACCAATCCAGTGCGTTTTCGAGTCTTTGCGCATTCGCAAGCGTCGGCGGCTTGCTCGTATCTAAGCCGAGATCCAATTGCAACTTGCCGGTCGCCAATCGATTATCGTAATCATCGAGGCTGATTCGCCGACCATTCTCAATCGGCACCTGAATCGGGTTGCCCGGTGGGAATGGCAGTCCGCCCGATTGCATGGCCAGTATCTGTCCGGGAACTTCCTTTTTCTCAATCCAATCGACGTAGTCCTTATAGGCAGCCTGAGTGGCCGGCCCAAATTTTGGTGGCACTTCCCAGGTGTGCCCGGACGGATCCGTCCGCCCTATCTCTTGCTTGATTGCCTTGGCACGCTCTCCTATAACGCTCTCGTAACGTTTCTCAAGTTCCTGCGCGCTCTCACCCTGTTTGGGCTCTGGAACAGGCGTAATCTTCGCCAGAATTTTCGGATCTAGAAGTCGGTGCTGGTAAAGGTCGGTAAAATATTTTTCTTCCGGGGTGAGCGGTTTGTCTGATACCACCGACTGGTCGGTGACGGCGGGCTTGTCTTTCTCGACAACTTTGGTATTCGGCAGCGTGCCCGCATCGACCATGGTGGCTGTCGCTTTGGTCGGACTGGTCAGCTCAAGCACAGCCTTCTGGTCGGCATGCGCCGCTGCATTTGGAGCCGTATGCAAATCGGCATGCGCATCAGGCACGGTTGCCGGAGCTTTGACATCAGCGGGTTTGTTGGTTTTATCGGCAGCAGAAGTTGACGGCTCGTGCGTCGTCGGCGCGTCGTCTTTCTTCTTGGCTGCCTTATTATCCAATTCGCCCATTACGGCCCTCCGCTATCGGAAGGGTCACGCCGCGCATCCGCTTCGGACTGCACGCGCAAAAATTCGGCGGTGGCTGTGTCGCACGCCTTTTCTATCCGGCGCTGCAATGCAGGATATTTGTCCTGAAGTCTGCGAATCATAGCGACAGCCTCATTGCTCAATTTCGGCGAGCGCGAGTTGACGGCTATATCGGCAAGTACATCGAGACAGCCCACCTGATTCTCGAGGCGCAGGGAATATTCGACCTCAGCCAAAACAGCCCAGCACATTGCTAAACGGACCCGAACGTCCGCATGCATCAAGAATTTTCGAATTGTATATACACGCTTATCTTGTGCGCTGGACAGTGGCGCACCCTTCATATTGTTAAATATGGACTGGGTGAGGATATCCGGGTCTTGCCCCGCACGGAAAGCGTCTGCCATGCGCTGCGCACGCTCAAGCGGCGTCGCCAGTTGGTCTACCTGCGCTTGCTCCCAGCGGTCTTGCAGTCCAGTGGCGATCGTTCCCAACAACTCTGAAGCAGCCTGGCGAATGGCGAGTTCCGGATGCAGTTCTGATATTTGCTGAAGTATGGCTCTCGTCGAAGAATCGTAGTAAGTGTGCATCAAGGACAGCAGACGCCGACAATAGGGTACGCTCTGCATTTCCGCGGGGCGAACAAGCTCCAGCATCAGCGCTTCGTTGAGCACACCGCAAACGTCGCTAAACTGTTGTGCCTTGCCCTCTTCCGGAATCATTTCAGCCAAATTTGCAAACGCATTGAGCAAATCGGTGCGCACAGAATCGGGCAGTTGTATTCGTCGTGAAAGACAAACGGCCAGCACGCCGAAGATCTCTCTTGCATCCGCGCTTTCAATCTGCGACGAGATTGCCAGCAATGTGCGCGCACCAACCGCCATGCTATGATCTTTAACTTCGGCAGGCATCTCGCGATCGGAAAGCAGAATCGAACAAATTACCTTGCGCGCCAAAGCACCATCTTCGCTGTCCTCCATCGCAACGGAAGCCAGCGCGTCCATCTGGTTGTATCCAATCGAGATTATCCGTTCTCGCACAAACTGATACTGACGCAAAGTATCTTCAGCCGTGCGTTCAGCCGATGCGTTGGCCGTGCGATTGGCGGCATCCATTTCCATTTCAACAGCCGCCGTGAATGCGGCGGCCGTCAAAAAGGGGTAGCGGAAAATGAGCCAGATCTCTTCAAGTTCTGTCAGTCTAGGCTGTGAAGAAACAGCGTTGATAACGCTAGGTGAACTGAAGCTCGTCATTCTCTCCCTGGTTGCGTGTCCTATCCTTTACCGGTGATACGTATTGC
Source organism: Candidatus Obscuribacterales bacterium (assembly GCA_036703785.1). GTDB lineage: Bacteria > Cyanobacteriota > Vampirovibrionia > Obscuribacterales > Obscuribacteraceae > JADYXS01. Next base: position 46,460 of record DATNQY010000209.1, on the reverse strand, counting down.
CGGCCTGCTCTTTCTCGCGCGAGGCGTAATACACACCCGCGAGCGCTAATGCCGTGGCTAGTGCGGCGGTGATAACCAGTCCTCTGCCCAAACCGTCGCGAGTCTTTTCCTCGATCTGCTCGCGCTGGTCGGGCTTGAGTTTGAGATCGTCCATCCATTTGTCGACTGCCGCTTTCTGTTCGGCGCTGCGTGCGCCTTCCGGCACATTCATCGCGTCAATTACAGAAGGCGGAATCGTGTCCTTCAGCCGTGCAACCATTTGCGCGTCTGCGCCGGCAGCCGCCGTGGTCGAATCACGGAATGTGCCCTGGTCTGGTCTCCAAACTTCTTCGCCGCCGGATCTACCAGCATTAGCAGCGACAGCGGCAGTGTATGCTTCTTGCGTTTTCGCAGCAACTTTAATATCCGCCCCGGCATCTCGCATGGCGGCGACCGATGCATCCATCCTCGCCTGAGTTTTCGGGTCGTTGGACAAGTATGTTTCAGCAGCATCCGCTTCGGAAACGCGATAATAACCTACCGAGCCGTCGTTCTTCTGCGATTTGACGATCCAATCTCCATCTTGTATGGGCGCTGTGCCACCATAACTAACGTCGAATCTGCCGTTGTATCCCTTCGGCACTTGCACCATCTCTGTGGGCGTCCCGCCCATGCGATCGGCGGATGGGTGATAGACGCCGGGCTTGCCATCGACTGCCGCCCAGCGACTGAGGTCCTTGTTCGTATAAGTATCGATTCTGGGTTCGCCGGTTTTTGGATCTACCGAATCGCGCGATACGACAAATTGACCCGGTGCCACGACTTGGCCTTTATCCACAGTGAAAGAGCCGGAGATCATGCCGGTTTTCAGAACGGTGCCGTCGGCTAGCTTCACCGTACCGTCGGCCGTATCGACTTTGAGTCCGGCACCACCAATGGTGCTAGTCTCGCCGTCGCGCAAAATAGTTTGCGGCGAAAGCTGAACTCCGTTGGGCAATTCCGTGCCCGCTTTCAACGTCACCTTGCTGCCGTCTGCTTGGGTGACGGTGACATCACTCTTGAGCGTCATCGGACTCTCGGTGCTGGACATCAAAAGTCCATTCGGGTTGGCCTCAGGCTTCACCTGAGTGACGCGAGCTTCGTAATAGCCTTTGACCATGGTGTTGGATTCACCGCCATTGGCCTGAACAGCATCAGCCCACAGCTTTTGCATTTGTGCATCGCTGTACTTGCCGTCAGCACCGGGCTTCATCGCAGCTTCTTTAATGTTGTTGTCGTATTCTTCCGCCGTTTTGGCAGCAACTTTTACGTCGGCGCCATTGGCGCGCATCGCAGCAACCGAAGCATCCATCGCCGCCTGTGTCTTAGCATCATGCGGCAGATAAGTCTCGGCAGCGTCGGCCTCGGAGACGCGATAATATCCGACAGAACCATCACTTTTCGGCGACTTCACGATCCAATCACCGGCTTTGACAGGCGCTGAGCCACCATAGCTGACGTCAAACTTTCCGTCATACCCTTTGGGTGCTTGCACCATTTCCGTAGGCGTGCCGCCCATGCGATCGGCAGAGGGATGATACATTCCCGGCTTGCCTTCGATAGGCTCCCACCGACTCAAATCTTTGTTTGTATAAGTGTCGATTCTGGACTCGCCGGTTTTGGGGTCTACCGAATCGCGCGAAACAACATATTGTCCGGCGGCAACCGCTTGTCCGCTTTCCACATTAAACTTACCGTCGACGGTGCCCCCTGTTTTTAATAGAGTTCCGTCCGCAAGTTTAACGCTGCCGGTCGCGGTATCGACTTTCAGTCCGGCGCCCGTGATACTGCTGTTTTCGCCCGTCCGATTAATCTCGCTGGGAGCAAATTGAACGCCGTTGGGCAGCTCGGTTCCCGCTTTTAATGTTGTCTTGCTGCCGTCCGAATAGTTCACCGTGACGTCGCTTTGAAGTTTCATCGGGTGCTCTGTGCTGGAAAGCAAAAGCCCATTGGCATTTCCGACCTGGCTGACCCGAGCTTCGTAATAGCCTTTGACCATTTGCATCGACGCGCCGCCGTTGGCTCTAACAGCCCCGTCCCACAGAGCCTGCATCTGATCGGGCGTGTACTTGCCGTTGTCTGAAGGCGCCACTGCGACGTCGGCTCTGGTTGCGGCTGCTCTCTCGGGCGCAGGATTGCCGGCACGCTGCAGTGCGTCGGTATGCCCACTGTCGCCGTTTCCTTCTGTCGTCGCGCGATTTTGTTCGGGTTTGTCGGCCATGAGATTTAATCCTCTATTTAATACTAAGAACGGGTCGGGGATGCCTCGAAAGCCCGCGGATACCTGCAGCAGCCACTCTGCATATTCCGATATACCCACATACTGTAGGTAAGATCACATCATTTAACTAACGTGACCACATGCGGTTGTGTCTGATTCCGGGACCTCCGCCTACCATACGTGCGGACTGCTATATGGGCAAGGGGAAAAATACGAAGATAGCTGTCCACCGTTCAAGTCTTATCCCGAGGGGCACAATGAGTTAGACCGCGGCTAATAATAATGAGGCAAATGAGCGATGACTGCTGCATCCACAACTATTGAGCAGGGAAAAAAATACCGATTGGTGACACGCAGCGATTTCGACGGACTTGTCTGCGCTGTGTTGCTCAAACATTTGAATATGTTGGACAACATTTTGTTTGTGCACCCGAAGGACATGCAAGATGGAAAAATCGAAATTACAGCCAATGACATTACGACAAATTTGCCCTATGTGCAGGGCGTACATCTGTCGTTCGACCATCACCTCAGCGAAACGATAAGAAACAAAGATAAAAAGGACAATCATATTATCGATGCGGATGCGATGTCGGCATCACGCGTGGTGTACGACTATTTTGGCGGCCCCAAAACTTTCCCGCCAAAATGGAACAAAATGATGGAGGAAGTCGATAAAGCGGACGCCGCCCAATTTAGCGTGGACGAGATTCTCAATCCACAGGATTGGGTGTTGCTCAACTATCTGATGGATCCGCGAACCGGCTTGGGACGTTTTCGCAATTTTCGCATCTCCAACTACAACTTGATGATGGACTTGATCGACGCGTGCAAAGATCACGACATTAAGGACATTATGAAAATGCCGGATGTGGAAGAGCGCGTCACACTCTACATGGAGCAAGCAGAGAAGTTCAAAGAACAGGTGAAACGCTGTTCGACGATTCACAAGAATCTGATTGTTCTCAATCTGCAACCGGAAGAGGTCATTTTCGCCGGCAATCGTTTTATGATTTATGCACTCTATCCCGACCAGAATATATCGATTCATAGAATGTGGGGATTGAAGCAGCAGAACACGGTATTTGCCATCGGCAAATCGATCGTCAATCGCAGCTCAAAAACCAACGTCGGCGAACTTTGCCTCAGCTATGGTGGCGGCGGCCACGAGAAAGCGGGCACTTGCCAGATCGACAACGACAAAGCCGACCAGGTTTTGCCTGAGCTGATTGCGAAGATCAATAAGGACGGGTAAACGAAACGGAAACGCAGGAAAGTAGCCTGCGCTCCTCTGAAAACGGCGGGCGTCAGCCCGCTGTTTTCCTTTCGGCCAACCATGGAGTATGTCCACACACAAAGAAGATCTCACGCCCGAGCACATGAAAGAGCGCATGCAGAAAGCATGTATGCCTGCACAAGCGGCTGCGAAAGCATAGCTGAATAATTTCAATTGGTATCCGGCGATGCCGTTGGCGGAATGCCGCAGGCCGGCGGGCTTTCAGCCCGTCCGTCTTTCTACTGACAACACATCGTTAGGAGTGCCTAATTCCACAACGCTTGACGTGCAGTAAGATGATTGCCCCGTCGAGCGACAGTGTCGAATGACTGCAGCCATATCAGGGAAGGTATCCGTTTGTTTGCCGGTATTCAACGGCGAGCGTTTCCTCGCGCACGCGCTTGAAAGTGTTCTCAATCAAACGCATGGCCACTTCGAATTGCTGATAAGTGACGATGGCTCGCGAGATGGATCGTGGGAGATCATCCAGCGGTACGCGCAGCGCGATGCACGGATTGTTGCCTGGCAGGCACAACGGCGAGCGGGAATCTTCGGCAATTACAATCGATGCATCGAACGCGCAAGCGGCCAGTATGTGAAGTTTCTTGCTCAGGATGATTTCCTCTTTCCGGAGCACCTCGCTGAGATGATCGGCGTCATGGAATCGCAACCGGAAGTGGCGCTTGTGGCGACACGTCGTAATTGGATCGACGCAGAAGGCAACGACGTCGGTGCTACTGCAAGCACGCCCTCGAGCAGCGATGTTTTTCCGACACACTCCAGACTGCACGGCAAACACGTGGCGAGCAAATGCCTGCTGCCACCAGTCAACTATATAGGTGAGCCGGCAACAGTAACGATTCGGCGCAAGTGTGCCGGCACCGGATTCGATCCAAGCTACTATCAAATGGGCGACCTCGATTATTGGGCGCGCATTCTCCTCGCCGGCGATTACTACTTCATAGACAAACCGTTATGCAGCTTTAGGGTGCACGAGCAGAGTCAAACCACACACAACACTCGCGCGCTGCTTTTTGCGCCGGACTTCCTACGTCTGGTGCGCAAATTCGAAGTGGAGATGGAACGTCTCGGCATCGCGAAAGAGCGGTTTTTGTACGAATCGCTGCAGGCAGCGGCGGTGCATACCAAGTATCTTCTCGAGACCTCGGACCTTGCGCAATCCGACCTGGGCTACAGCGGCTTGCGCGATCAGTACGAGCAGCTCATCACCGGCCCGGACGATGCGAATGCACACGCTCTTAATCGGCTGATTTGCGATTTGCAGGCCTTCAGAGAATTGTCCGTGCACGCGCTAAAAGAGTTGAACGGACGGACGGCACCAAGCATACCCGACTGGCGAGCCGACGCCGAGTGGAACGTCAAAAAGCGAATGATTTCGACGCTTGAATTGAAGCTGCGAACGCTGCTAAGCAGCCAATCATGGCGATGCACACGCATCCTGCGTGAACTTGCGCCCAGCAAGTCGCCAATTTCGCAAACGCTTGAAGAGAGCCAAGAACAAACTGAAGCACCGGACGGGTGCGAGTCTTATATTCTGCATCTCCACCAACAGATTGCACGAGTGAAAAACAGCCGCTCGTGGAAGTTGACAGCACCGATGCGCATGCTGGGCATTGTCGACCGAAATTTGACCCAAGCTGAAGCGCATGGCACCACCGAGTTCGCGTCAAGGCTGTTTGATGATGATTTTTATCTGGCGGCGAATCCGGAAGTTCATTCTATTTACGCGAAAAACCCGCTTCTTCATTATTTTGTCCGCGGTTCGTTCGAGCGTCGAGACCCTCATCCACTTTTCGACACTCGCTATTACCTGAGCCAGGTCGACAATCAAGGCGCGAATGCCGACAACGCACTCGAGCATTATCTGCTAGAGGGTGCGCACGACGGTCTTGATCCACATATTTTGTTCGACACGGCGCATTATCTTGAGCAGAATCCCGATCTGTCGAAATCGTCGTTCAACCCACTCTTGCATTACTTAGAGTATGGAGCTAGCGAAGGACTGGATCCGCATCCGCTCTTCGATACTTCGTTTTATCAGAAGCAGATGCGATCGCGCGGAGTTTTGGGCATCAATCCGCTGGTGCACTACCTTTCTCGCGGGTATCGTGAAGGATTCGAACCATCTCACACCTTCGATGCTTTCGGCTACCTCAACCGATATGCCGATGTAAAGGAGGCCGGCGAGAATCCGCTCTGGCACTACTTATCGCATGGATTGGCCGAGGGCCGAGTTGGCAGACGCTTCAGGACGATTGCCGACAGCGCTATCGCCAAGCATCCGGTTGTGCACGCAACCGGCAATTCGAATTCGGCAAACCGTGGCAAATCATCGGCAAAAGCGCGCCGCGCAGCGCTCAAATTGCGAAATCAGGCCGCCGAATGTCTCGAGTCCATATTAAAAGCAATTGGCGATGCGCCCATTACGCATGTCTTGATCACCGGTGTTTTGACGCGTGGTGGCGCCGAACGTTCTGCGTGCGCTTATGCCAGAGCAATAGCTGAGAGCGTCGGCTCGGAAAATGTTTTGTTCGTGATCACCGACAGAGCGGACGTGACATGTCGTAGCTGGCTACCGGCGGACATACGTGTCGTCAATTTGTTGGAGACATGTGAAACGCTCACCGGCGAAGAGCGATGCATCGTCTTGCTGAACCTGTTGTCGGCTTGTCGTCCCACTGCTGTTATCGGTTTCAATTCACTGACGTTCTGGAACATGGTTGATTGCCATGCACCTATCTGGCGAAACGAGTTGCCCTCTCGCTTCGTAGGCTATCTCGGAGGATATGAGACTTTCACGAGGATGAATGATTGGGGATTCGTGGACGGTGCCATGCGACGCGTGGCATCCATGTTCGATCTGTTCATCAGTGAAAACCAGCGCATGCGCGATACTATGATTGAACAATATGCTGATGTTCCAGGCATTCGACAAAAGGTATTTTGCTGTTTCAAATCGCTGACACCCGAGCTATCGACGGACTTGGCACTACCGGCGGTTGCAGCTGCGCCGTCGGAGCAGGCGGGCGCCCCTCCCGTGCCAGCGAAGGCAAAGGTTCTATGGGCAGCTCGTCTGGACAGAATCAAACGTCCCGATGTTCTCGCGCAGATAGCTGAGTTGATGCCGGATGTTCAGTTCGAAGTATTCGGCTGCACCTCGCCAGGCACCGATATAACCCATCTTCGCATTCAAGCAAATGTTCGGCTGCGCGGCGAGTACGCCGACTTTTCAGTGGTTCCGACAGCGGACACCACCCTGTTCTTACACACTTCCGAAGCCGATGGAATGCCGAACGTCTTGCTGGAAGCGGCCGCGCGCGGACTGCCCATTGTAAGCGCGAATGTAGGCGGCATTTCCGAATTTGTTAATGACAGCACTGGCTGGCTGGTAGATGAGTATGATAATGCGGCGGCGTATGTAAACGCAATTCGAGAGGTCATTGAAAACCGCGACCTAGCAGCAGCGCGCGCAACAGCGGCGCGGAAGCTGGTGGCACAAAGGCATCAGTGGAGCGAGTTTTGCAATCGCATTCAAGCACTCGATATTTGGCAGAGCCGGCATCATCATCATCCGAGAACCTCGGCAAAGCGCGAATCGGCATTCTCGAAGCTGGCCAAAGTGAGCTTTTTAGGTTGAGTCTGCTGTGGAATTCGTGGCGGAAAACGATCTGGAAAAGTCGCTGATGAAAGCGGCGACCGATCCGCAACATCGCGCGCAATTTACCGTTGATCTACTCGCGGCGCAGATTGTTGTTCTCGACGATCGTCCACCCGAGCAGCGTGCGAAAAACCAGGGCCCCATCGAGGCGGGCTCCCGACTTGCCATTCGCACGATTGATTTCGATTCTCGTCCGCACATTCCGATATTTACGTCGCCCACCCGGCTGCAAACAGCATTAAACACAACCGAAGATGTCGCCTATCTGCTCATTGGCGCGCGCGATTTTTTCCAGATGACGAGCGGCGCCGACGTGTTGCTGAACCCGGGCTCTGGCTACGGCAAGCAATTCACCAAAGAAGAAATCGCGGCGATGCTCGCCGGCAAAAATCCGCTGGACCACTTCGAGCAAATAACTCTGCAAAAGGATACGCAAATAATGCTCGGACAGCCCACGCACTATCCGAAAGAATTAACGGATAACTTGACCAAACTATTTGACCAAACAAAAGAAGTAAATGCTGCGTATCTGTGCTTGATCGCTTTTCCAGATCGTCCACCGCATACTTTGATCGCTCTCGACTGCGGTAATCAATTCAATTTTGCACCGTTGCAAGCACGGGTGCAGGAAATTGTGGCATCGACGGCGATACCAAACCCACCGGTGGACTTTATGGACTTCAACCAGGCGAGCACGGTCACTCAGTATTTTAAAAGCAGCAAGATCAAACCGTTCTACAGGAAGAAAAAATTTCCTTTCTAGAGAACGCATTCCGCATATCGTTTATTCAGCCGCTCGCGGATGCGATAGCCCGCCATTTGCATATCAACTCTCGTGCTTGCAGATGCACAAATAGGCGTGTTGCTCCTGGATCGGAACAGATCATAATGGTGGCACTCACCCGGCGCACCAACATGCTCGCAAATACTAGCCCTGGATTTTTCGACGCAGCGCAAGCCGTTGCTGCGACAAATGCGACCGCAGTCTGCAACGACGTGCGGCCGTGCTTCGCATGCGTGTTGGACGAGTTCGGCAAAGATACAAAACCAGAGCGCAACCAAGAATCCGAACGCCTCTTTCAATTGTTTTCCGTATTGCTGACTCAGTACATCAACACATTTGGCGCAGCAATGCTGGCGGCCCAGGGCATCGCCACGACGATCAATCCAGGGCGCAAGCGTGAGAAAGCGGTACAGCCGGCCGAGAAATATACCGCTGAAGAGATTGCCGGACTGCTTCGCGGCTTTGGGATGTTTTACATTCTGTTCAAAGTAGACGCGCCTACCGAAGTAAAAGATACCTGGTGGCAAATGAGCCGCCAGCTCGCAGACTGGATGGTTAAACGCAAATTTGTTCGGGCCGACTTTCATCTAAGCTTTGCGCCTTGCGACGACTACGTAAAAATCAATGCCGTTTGCGCCGCGGGTTTAATTAACGCGGCAGCCGAACAGGATGGATCGCTTGAAGAAGATGCGCACGACATGCGGTGCGGCGACCCATTCTATGTGGTGTCGCGGGTCGCGGTCGGCAAGCTGTGGTTCTTATACTCACCTTCAACCGGGCGTTGCGCCGAATTCGGACCCGTCGTGGTGCCGACAGCAGTGGCAAATTTCATCAAGCCCGGCTGGGGGCTGGACTGCAAATTCCTCCGTGTCGGCAATCGCTGGCATATCGGCAAGGTCGAAGACGTCCTCCCCATTTAGCCGAGTCCCTTTACAAGCGACACCATCGCGTTTTAAGATGGAGCTATGCTTAAGTTAGTACTTGTAGCCACACTCGCTTCGGTCACCATCTTGCCTGCATTCGCCGGGGAGCAGCACACGACGCCAACATCGCTTGGAACCCTGCGCCTGGATCTCAACGTGCAAGAGACGCCGCAAGTGATGTCGCAGTGGAACATCTGGCGCGCACAACTCAACGAACTCATCGACAATCGTTTTGAAACACTGGCCAAGGCCAGATTCAAATCGAGTCCCGCGCTCAAAGCCGAAGTCCTCTTTAGCGTTACGAAAGACGGCCGCATTTCCGGAGCAGAGCTATCGAACAAGAGCAACAACCTCTTCTTCGACATGTTGACGCTCGACAGCATCAAGTCGCTGGCTGGCGACAACAGGCTGTCCTTCCCGCCTGGATCAAACAAACTTGTCATGTCCGGACATAAGGTTTTCGACATCCCAGCGGCATCCGATTTCAGCCGTGTGGTTCCGACGCAAACAACGAAATTCAAATGATGCGGTTGTAAGTGCGCTAACTCCTACGTGCAATCGCAGTTTCGATCTTGATTTTGCCATTCGGGACATGGATAATGCGATGCGGTGACACACGCAGGCAAGCATATGGCAAAAACCAACGTCATCGTCTACTCCGATTATCTTTGACCATGGTGCTGGCCCGCAGCCGTGCGCTTGCGGAAATTGTCGGAAGCCTTTCCAGGCGAGATCGAAATCGAGCATCGTTCGTTCATCTTGCGCGGTGAGCATAATCCTAATGCGAAGTTTACCGAGTATCACCTGCAGCACCGCACTCGGGCGCGTGACCTCACCGGATTGAACTACAACCTACCGCAAGTCGGCAGTAAATATCCGACTTCTTCTCTGCCCGCACTGGTTGCCGCTAAATACGTCAAGCACGACTCTCCGGATCGATTCGAATGTTTCGACACAGGTTTGTTCGCCGCATTTTTTGAAGGAAGCCGCGACATCAGCGACCCGGCTGTACTAGCTGAAATTGCGCAAACCTGCGGCATCGACGGGGAGAAGTTGGTGGCTTCGCTGAATGGACAACATTTGCTCCAACAGGTGATCGCCGATTACGACTCGGCTCAAAGCTCCGGAATCACCGGCGTACCCGCCGTCATTATCGGTAACCAGCTAATCACCGGAGCCGTGCCGTTGGAAGATTACGAGTCGGCATTACGCTCAGCTCGGTTGTCGTAATCGGCGGGCTAAGATCTATCGAGTAGCCAGCAAATACCGCCGGCAGCCACTACAGGTAGAAGCTGCACGTCGATCAAAATGGCAATACCGAGCGCCTGCGCAGGATCAACACCGGCGATCGCCAGAATCCACACGAACAGACCTTCTCGAAATCCAAGCCCGTTTACGGAGATCGGGATAATAGCCGTGAGTATGCTAGCCGGCACTGCCACTGCAAAAACGTTCCACGGAACGTAAGTGGCCAATGCAAGTGAAAAATATACAAAGCTGACGAGCAGCAAGCACCATTGAAGCGCTGCCAACGCGATGCACCACACGAGAACAGACTGGTCCGAGCGATATCGATAATAGGCAGACGCGCCATCCCTCAACTTAGCGATGATTGGCTGCAGGATTCCCGCCTTATCTTTGGATTCGGCGGGAACCGTCGCCCGAAACATCAGGTAATATACAACTCCGAGTCCGACAAACACGCCGCACATGGCAATCCAGCGGTAACGGTCGAACCAACCAGGCAGGGTAGCCACGGCGATGATCCCTACAAGGAACGTGCCGAAAAGTTCTGCCGTTCGTCCGGCGACAACCGAAGCAATGGCGTCGCCTGTGCCTATGAGCTTTGCCGACTTGAAAAGCCGAAGGGCGTCACCGGATACGGTGCCGGGCAGAACATGCGAGAAAAACAGTCCTTGCAAATATAAGGAACCAATTCCACCCCAATTGAACTTCTTGTCGCTGACCCGCACCAGCAAACCCCAGATGAGTATTTGAACGATGATCGCCGCAACCGTGAACAGCTCAGCTATTCCGATAGCGGTCCACGACGCATGCACCAAGGTGTTCACTACTTTGTGAACGTTTACCGCATGCACGACAATAGCGACGAAAATCGCTGCCAAACCATGACGAAGCACCGGATGCTGCATCGCCGTGCTGCCCGTTTTCGCCAACGCAAGAGCTTCGCTCCACCGGCTGGTGGGCTTTGGTTTGTCAACTTGAGCCGTGTTAGAGGCGGGCATACCTGCTTGGACGCATGTTTCACCAGCAGGTGCCTCGGCATTTTGTGCTCGGTTCGCTAACTGCAGAGCTGCGATCTCCTAAGTTGCATGGGGTTGCGAACGAATCGGAACTGAACCGGTGTCAAGGCGTCCAAAGGTACCGACTTAGCGCTGCATTGGAGAATCGTGCCGTTTTTACCGCAATACGCTCAGCATTTTGTGCCGCCGCGCGAGAATCAAATCGCGACGGCCGTTTGCAAATATCTGCTGCTACCCTTTTACCTGAAGATGGAAGGGACGAAGGTACGAACATCAAGCGAGACCCTGGAGTTTCTTCACCAACTGCGCGATGTGCCGACGGTGATCGTACCCAATCATTCTGACCGGTATGATCCGCTGGTTGTATTTACTCTCTCCAAAATCAGCAAGGAAGATTTCTTCTACGCGGCCGCCCGAGAGACCTTCGATGAGGACTCCGGATGGCGCGGCGCGCTTTTCCAGAATATTGGTGCCTACTCGGTGATCCGCGGGGCGCATGATCTGACATACGTCCATGCCACCGTCGATTTGATTTTGACAAAGCGGCGCAAGGTGGTCATGTTCGCGGAAGGCGAGGTGACCGGCCGCGACGGATACATTCAGCCGCTAAAAAAAGACGGACTCGGCTGTGTGTTTCTCGCACAGCGTGCTCTGGCGAAGGCAGCCAATGGCAAGCCACCAGAGTCGGTATTCATCTTGCCTCTGTCAATCTATTATCAAGTGAACCCCGAGGCCGAAGAGCTGCTTTCGCAAGCACTCGGACGCATGGAAAAGGAGCTCGGCTTGCAGTCCAGCACGGCGAGCCCCGAAGACAGGGTAAATGCAATCGCGCTCGCTATTGTCTCTGGGCTCGAAACATATTACGGATTGCCGGGCGACAGTGATTTGCCATTCCTGATGCGCGTCAAATTATTAACACGCCACTTCTGCGCAGCTCTGTCCGAATTCACCGGGCAAGACTTAAACTGGAGTAAATCAGAGACCTCGGTATTGCATACGGTGGCAGCATCCCTGCGTGAGCCGCTCTGGGCGAAGAAATTAAAGCAGACACCGTACGGCAAGCAATTGCAAGGGAGAGCGGGGCGCCGCAGCGAATCGCTACGCGAAGACTTTGACCGCATTCAGCGATTGATGGTTATCGCCAATTCGATTCAGGAATCGCTGACGTTGGAAACACTATGGCGCCTCGTCGATTGCCTGGAACAAGAAGTTTTGGGCGCGACCTCGTGGAAGGGACGTCGCACCGCTTGGGTGGAAGCGGCGGAGCCGATCAACTTGCAGCAGTATTGGGCTGCATACCAGGCAGATAGAGATGCGGCGCTGCAGCAGGTGTCTGAGTTGGTGCAGAATTCGATTCAGAAGCGCCTGCACAAAATGAAAGAACGTACCCAGCAGTACGATCGGGTCGAATTTGCATAGTTGCCTTGTTGTGTCAATTAATTGGATACGTTGGGTAGTTTGCGTAGCATTAGTATGCAGTTGATTGCTTCTCTGTCGCTCGGCCGCACGTCCTCGCGAAAGTTTGCGTATCTAGCCGCAATTCGAAAACAGCCGGATTTTTTTACCAAACGCTCAATGTCTTTTGGCGACCACGTCCGAACGTTCAAAACGTCCGCTAGTTGCAAACGTCCACGCTCAGTATCAGCCGTCAGCTCAAGACTCACTTTGTAGCTTTTGCCATTTGCCCGCGCCGTCAGTGGACGCCACACCACACGAAGTTTTTTGTTTTGGCGGCGCACCGACCATTGCATGTCTTGAAGTTGCTCGCCTTCCTTCTCGTGCTTCGCCAACTCGATTACGTAAAGCCCATTTTCAGCAAGACACGCGGCAACGCTTCGCAGGTGTTTGATCATATCTTTTGCTGCATGAATCTGATTAATCGAATCGATCATGGTGATGACCAAATCGTAGCGATGTTTGAGAGAAAAACCGATCATGTCCTCATTCACGGTCTTCAGACTCACGGACCGCTGGCGAGCTTGCCGCCGGGCGAATCGACACATCGTTTGCGATATGTCGAGCGCGGTGGCGCTAATGCCTCTTTTCGCGAATTCAATTGCATGATCGGCAGGTCCAGATGCTAATTCCAAAACCGCGGCGGGTGTTTTGCGTGCACCGCTGTTCTTTTTAAACCAGCGGATCAAGGCCGACACTTCCGCCTTGATGTTGCGGTACGAGTATGCCATCTGATAAAGCTCAGGCGCGTCATAGACATTTCTGCGCGTAGAGAAGCTTTTTCGATTAGGTTGGCGTGGGTTCATGATGCCATTCAGTATACTATTGATAATCGCGACTGAACGCACAGCGGTCATATACGCAGCCCACAGTTTTACCGGCAGAGTGCGGCCCTGCATAACCAGCGAATTGCTGAAGCGATGCGGAATAATAATAAAGAGCCCGGGAAAACATCCGGTCAAGATCAGTTTGTACTGATTCGGGCGTACAAGTTCTAATCTGCATGCTAGATCAAAAAATCGATCTAGGACCGCTCGATTCGCAATGAGTTCAATCGCCTTACGCTATAGCAAAGTGAAATCATCCTATAGCTTTGCCAGTGTCTAATCTACAGATCCTGCACCATCGGAACTTTAGCGCACCGCCATTGCTATAGGAATTCGCGACAATCCAGGAGAAAGCGCACCGCCGACAATGACATGCCGCAATGGGAGTGATTTTACACCGCTTGCATTTCCGACGCTATCCTTTTTTATGCAGCGGTGACGGCGGGCGCTATTCCGGTGGAGCGGCTGTATATCCAGCCAGGCAGCCAGCACCCGCCGCCCGCCGTCAAGCTGCGCTGGTTGTTGCGTCCACTCAATGACTCGCCATCGCTAATGCAAAATTCGCCACAGCTCGGATGCGAGATCGAAACAGCTGCTCTGCACGGGAAATGCTGAACCGTTGTACTTCACAAACGTAGTCCACACCAGATCGCGCACTTCGTCTTCAGTCTTGCACGCACCAATTGCACTGCTCACTGCGGCAATTTCGCTTAAGTATTCATCGCGCGGCGCTCCGCAAGCAATTAGTCCGCATGGATCATGACGGTTGAATAACTCGAACCATCTCTCATCGTCGAATTTTCCTGCTGCGTTCATCTTTGCAGTCTCATGCACGGGCTCTGGCGAACCTCAGGTACGAATCCGAATGGCAAGTCGAAAACGACCGAAATTTAGTAATCCATTAGTGATCCAGCTCCATTTGCAACCGAAAATGGAAACTTTGAAAATCGCTGAAACACTGATGGTGCGCGAGAAGGGACTTGAACCCTTACGTATTGCTACACTAGATCCTAAGTCTAGCGCGTCTGCCATTCCGCCACTCGCGCGAGTTGGGGTGCGCGCAGTATTCAAGCGCGCCTACGGCTAGGATAACATATGCCGCGTGAGGCACCAAGCTGTTGGCATCCGCAAAGCGGGCTTCCGCCCGCCGCTACGGGTGTGCGGAGCGGGCGGCCGCCCGCCGCTACGGCAGGCGGGGCGTGGTAGCATAAACACTTTGCAAGGCAAAGGGAGCCGGGATGCCGCGGGGCGACACGAATGGTTTTGTGAAGGTGCGTGGTGCACGGCAGAACAATTTGCGTGGCATCGATGTCGACATTCCGCGCAATGCCTTCGTTGTCTTCACGGGCGTGTCGGGATCCGGGAAGTCGTCGCTCGCGTTTGGAACTATTTATGCCGAAGCGCAGCGACGCTATTTTGAGTCGATAGCGCCGTACGCGAGACAATTCATCAATCAACTGCCGACGCCACATGTGGCAGAGATTGAGGGGTTGCCGCCGGCGGTCGCGATTCAGCAGCGGCGCGCCGAGCCGACGGCGCGCTCGACGGTGGGAACGCTGACGAAATTGTCGAATTCGCTGCGGATGCTTTTTTCGCGCGCTGGAACTTATCCGAAGGGCGCGCCTCGGCTGGACTCCGATGCGTTTTCAGCTAACACCGTCGCAGGCGCCTGCCCGGACTGCCACGGGCTTGGTGTGATTCATACTGTCACTGAAGATTCGCTGGTGCCCGACCCGTCGTTGAGTATTCGGGAAAAGGCTATCGCTGCATGGCCGGGCGCATGGCAAGGGAAGAATTATCGCGATATCCTGGGCGTGCTGGGATACGATTTGGATAAACCATGGCGCGAACTTTCGAAGAAGGATCGGCAGTGGATTTTGTTTACCGAGGAAAAGCCGGTGGTCACCGTGCACGCGGAACGCGAGGCGCACCGGATTCAGCGCCCGTATCAGGGCACTTATATGAGTGCCGCGAGTTATGTGCTGCACACATTCGCGAATACGAATAGTGCGACGCTGCGCAAGCGCGTTGCCAGATTTATGGAAACGTCGTTGTGCAAGACGTGCAATGGGAAGCGGTTGAAGAAAGAATCGCTCGCAGTAAAAATTGAAGGCTATGACATTGGTGAGTTGGCGCAGATGTCGTTGGCCGAGTTGGTGGAGGTTTTGAAAAGCGGGCTGAAGCCCGCCGGTACCAAAGTCGCGGCGACCAACGTCGGAGCGAAAGAGGGACTCGGAGCGAAAGAAGAAGTCGCGAGCATGATCAGCAGCGACCTGATTGATCGCATCGCGCTGATGACGGAGCTCGGGCTCGATTACCTTAGTCTTGATCGCACCACGCCGACGTTGTCGGCCGGTGAGTTGCAGCGATTGCGTTTGACCTCGCAATTGAAATCCGGACTCTTTGGTGTCGTCTACGTGCTGGACGAGCCGTCGGCCGGTTTGCATCCAGCGGATTCTCAGGCGCTCGTGAAGATGCTGGGCCGCTTGCAAGGTGCAGGCAATTCGTTGTTTGTGGTCGAGCACGATTTAGACATTGTGCGACAAGCTGATTGGATAGTAGACCTCGGACCAGCCGCCGGCGATGGTGGCGGCGAATTACTATACAGCGGCACTCTGGCAAACATGGAGAAGAGTAGGGCCTCGGTTACCGCGCGCTTCTTGTTCGCCAGAGAAAAAGAAGACACGCACACATCACGCAAGCCGACCAACTGGATGAAGCTTACTGGCATCTACCGGCATAATCTGCAAAACGTGGGTGTCGAATTCCCTCTCCAGTCACTCACCGTGGTGACAGGTGTCTCCGGCTCGGGGAAGTCGACGCTGGTGAGTCAAGTTCTCGCTGAAAGAATCGCAGCCCAACTCGGCACCAAGCCATCGGAAGACGACGACGAAGAACAAGACGCCGACGAGGACGAGGATTTTGAAATTAAAGACGACCGCGTCGCCATATTGAAAGGAGCAGAATCCATTCGTCGACTCGTATCGGTCGATCAGAAGCCTATCGGCAGAACTCCGCGCTCTAATCTCGCCACGTACACGGGTTTGTTTGACCACATTCGAAAGCGATTTGCGGCGACAAAGCAAGCCAAAGCGCGCGGGCATAATGCATCGCGGTTTTCGTTTAACGTCGACGGCGGCAGATGCACCACTTGCGAAGGCGAGGGGTTCGTCTCGATTGAGCTGCTGTTTCTCCCCAGTGTATATGCACCATGCACTGCATGCGACGGCACGAGATATAACGAAGAAACGCTCGCCATAACAGACAGCGGACTGAACATTGCGCAAGTTCTCGACTTAACCGTGGATGCCGCCGCCGAATTCTACAAGGACGCCCCGCAGATAGCTCGCGCTTTGGATACATTGCGCGACGTCGGGCTTGGCTACCTGCACCTCGGACAACCGGCGACAGAACTTTCGGGTGGCGAAGCCCAGAGAATTAAATTAGCCACCGAACTGCAGCGTGCGCAGGTCGGCAACACGCTCTATTTGCTGGATGAACCTACCACAGGTCTGCACCCCGCGGACACTCGCAAGCTTATGAAACTCCTTCATGCACTCGTCGAAGCGGGCAATACTGTAATTGTCGTCGAGCACGACATGGACGTGATTGCTCATGCCGATTGGGTGATCGATCTCGGACCAGGCGCGGGAGCCGACGGCGGCAAAGTGGTGGCAAGCGGCGCCCCGAACGTCATCGCCAAATCACGCAACAGCCAAACCGCGAAATATTTAGCCAAGCGCCTAATTAGTTGGCTCGCAATTTGCGGAGCGTCGCTTGGCTCCGCGCTGTTCAGCCAATCATGCCTGGCGCAGCAGACTGTCCTGCCTACGGATATCACACCGACGCAAGCAAACCTTGCCCGCCGCCGACCGCCCAATCACTTCCAGCTGCGTCTTCTGGAAAAATTACCCGCGAGTTTCTTCCTCAACGCAAGCGCAGAAACGACATTCCGGATCGAAACAAATCCATATCAGTATCCGCTGAAGCGGACGCTGCTTCACAAAGAACTTCCGCCCGGCACTATCTTTAGCGACTTCACAAAGGCCGACCAGAAAGACATTCTGGAAGAGCTAAACAGCGTGGCGAAATTCGACAATGTATACCGCGTTAACCCGTCGGTGACAGCAGGCTGGTCTCCCAGTGGTGCCACTCAGTATTTCGTAACCTACTTCGCGCTTCGCGATTCATTGATGCGGCACACGTCGCTGAATTCCACGACGCAGGCCATCGGCGTCGGCGCACAGCACACCTGGTTTGTGGGCAACAAAGTGAGCGTGCAACCGCAAATCACAATTCGCGAACTATACCAGACGGACGAGCCAAACGTTCTCGACTATTTGCCCGCTATAACGGCGCAATACATGTTCAACAATAATTTGGTGGCCTACGTCAACGTTCTCTACCAGATGCGTATGCGGCACTTTGTCGGCGGACCAGGTCGCGAGATGAATCCGTTTTACACGGAAGGATTGCAATACAACCGAGGTAGATGGACGTTTTTGGCAAGTGGAACATTCTTGCAGAACTTTCGGCAACCCTTCGGCAAAAACGCACTTATCCAGCAAAACAATTATTCGTACGTTTGCGATTTTGAAATCGACAGACAAATCTCAGAGAAACTGCCTGGCGTGCAGGCAATCATCAGAGCAGAGCCGGTGTATAACTTCCATGGGAAAGCGACACCGGGAATCGCCGGCATGGATTTTCGACTTTACTACGGAGTCAGAATAACGGCCGTCAAACCGGCGTTTACCGACACGATGAAGATGCTGCGGCAGAGATATCAGCACGCTGGGTACACGCAACAACAAAGCAGCATGAGCATACCGGCAGCCGAGATTGCGGCGGCGGAAGGTCCGAGTTAGGAAGCGAGCTTATTCCAGCCGTTACCGTTCGTCGGTGAAAGGTGGACGCATTTGCATCAAAACAGCCGCTGTCTTGATCAACCGCTGCGATAATTTTCGATCGTCAGGGCGCTTGGAATTGATTAGCGCTTCGAATTGCTTGATGTGATCGAGCGCCGAAGTGGGTGAGAATTCCGCGTGATAAACAGTGACACCATTCATGGTGCCATCCGACGCGGCATTGCGTGACTGAATGCCTGTGATATGATTCACGGCTTCGAACCTCGGCTCGTTTTCTTGCGTTAGTACAACGTGCTGCCCAACGGGTACCGCAACAATTTTGCCCCCCAAAACGAGGTGCACGTCACCGTCATGCACGTCTCCGAGGTTATATACCGACACGGTCTTGCCAAACTGGGCGACGTAGGCAATGGAGCCAGGTAGCACGTGAACTTTCGCCAAGCCCGTATTGATAACGACATGCTGCCGGTGAGCAATGAGGGCGCTGCCTTGCCCGAGCGTAAACTCTTTGATTGCGCCCGCTTGCGGCCCCTGTGTGCCGGCAATGGTACCGGCCTGTTCGCCGCCACCGCCGCTGTCACCGCTAGGGTTGTCGCTAGCCACGATCCGTTCGCTTATTCGTTTTACTTTTTTGGAAGCGGCTCGCTTAATCGCAACGTGGCGAGGATGGTCGCCATCGCCACGGTCGGCATTACGCTCTTTATCTCCCGCGTTGCCGTCTTTCTGGTCGGCATGCGCTGTTTTCTCATGCGGCCCACCAAATCGATCCCCCGCTTGCCGGATGTCGACGGGTTTTTCATCAGCCTGAACAAGCATGACTACGTCAAGGTTGGAGGCGGACGACTCCAGATCAGGCGACACTTCTTTGTTGCGCAAATCGGGAACCTCGCGCCCCATCATTTGAGCCGAACGATTGGCATACCGGTTGATATTGTGATCCAGCCGCCCGCGGAATTTGACGTGGGTGTTGTGCACCGGCGTGCGCTTCACATCAGAGCGAATATCCGGGCTTGTCCTATCCCGCGAGTCTTTGATGGCGGCAACCGGAGTCGCGTTGGCAGCAAAAGCCAAAGATACGTGCGCACCTATCGACAGGGACACAAGTCCAGCCAGCACAGCGACCGACAAGGATCTTGCCGTCACGGGCAACGCTCTCAAACAACGACCCATGGAGTGATTAACCGCAGACCTTAGACAGCTATGATCGTAGCAGACTCAGCCGCAAAGCTGCACGCAGGCTGGACACGTCGGTGCGGTATTCGCGCAGGACGTAGGTGATGGCGGTTTCCTCTAGGCTGGAGGCGATGGCGAGCACCAGCGCAGGCAACATTAAAACAGAAGTTGTGCTGATAGAAACTTCGACCACGGCGACGAAAAGAACCACCGACCAGATCTTCGTCCATCTGGTGTGATAGCCGACCAGCCGCCCGAACTTGAAGAAGCCCGCAGACCAGTGGACAACTTGAGCAGAGACAGCCAACATAATCAGATATTGGTAAAACGCGCAAACGTCCGGCCTGAAAGCGACGATGCAAGCGAGAGCACTGCCGTGAAAGATAAGGTCGCATTGACTGTCGAGTCCGGCACTCCATGGGTTAACGGTGCCCAGCCGCCGCGCCAGGCGCCCGTCGAAGACGTCTGTTAGAAAGCCGATAACGTACAGCGTCAGAAACAGTACGCCCAGACGATGTTCCCAGCAAAAAGCCGACCAGAGTAAAGCCGGCGCAAGAACCGCGC
The DNA here is from genome assembly GCA_036703785.1 of Candidatus Obscuribacterales bacterium. Classification (GTDB taxonomy): domain Bacteria; phylum Cyanobacteriota; class Vampirovibrionia; order Obscuribacterales; family Obscuribacteraceae; genus JADYXS01. The sequence goes on along the minus strand of DATNQY010000209.1, from coordinate 26,408 downwards.
GCGACAAAGTCAGGAAATCAGGCAGGCATTTCATAGCAAATCTCCAACAGTCCCCAAGTTAACAGTCGCCAGTCCGGTGGCGCCCTTGAGAAGTACAGTTGGGAAAGTGATCCTATACAAGCGGGCTTCCGCCCGCCGCTACGGTGCAGACTGGCAGACGGGCTTCCGCCCGCCGCTACGGTGCAGACTGGCAGACTGCGCTGCTCTACCGGCCCCAGAGAACGAGCATGAGAGCAAACATGAGGGCCGTGAAGATGGACAAAGCGACGTGATATGGCCAGCATGTGTCGCTTATAAGCGAGTTCTTGCACAAAGAGCGGCCCGCGGCGCGAAACGCCGCCATGCGCTGACTGCATGGATAGGCGTCCATAGCGATAATCGGCATTCTTTGAGAAACACTTGGGTTGCTCATACGTTAATCCTCTTCTTGTGTTGCTCTATACAAAAGGCACCAGATTTGGTGCCCTTTGTATGCGCTCCTCTGCAAAACTTTTTTAGTGGCTGACAGGGTTGAGTGTAGTCCAGGTGATACGGGGTTCGCGGGCAATGTTTAAGCCCAGTGCTTTGTAATAAAGCTCGATTTGCGGGTTGGGGGGCGGCGGGGCGGGCGTCTCGTACACTTGCTGGTGTTTTTCCGGTACCCATTTAGCGCAACCACGCTTGTGCTCTTCGCGCGATTCTTGCAGGCGGTTATCAACCGAGTGCAGTTTGGTGATCAGATCAAATTTGATTTTGTATTCTTCTTGGGTCAAGACGTATGGGTGGTATTCGTTTTTACCTTCCATGGAATACGACCAGAGATTATCTGTACGCTGCGTTTGTTGCTTGGGTTTGCTACGGAAGATCGTCCCCTCGAGACAGATGGAGAGTACGTTCTTTATTGCTTTAAACATTGTGTCCCCTTCGCGTGAAGTTGGCGTTGGTCGCGTCTACAGCCTCATATTGCCCGCGCATTTTCCAACAAGGCGATTGGACACAATCAAGCCCGAACGGACAAAAGCCCACCCAGTCAACGCTTCGGGCGTTCCCTTAACGTAAGTTCAATAAGCCATTGCAACAAAGCCTGTATGCACCCGGCTCAGCAGGCGCACTACGACTGATTTACACTACGTTTTGTCTATTTGTCGTTGGCGATCCAGACCATGTCCTCAGCGTCATCGGCAGATAAGGAGGCAGAGGCGGATTTTTGTTTTTTGAATCGTTGCCGCATCTCGGCTTCGATGAGCGGAAGGCAATTGCCCGCCTTCTGCCGAATGTGCTGGTCCGGGCATTCCTCGATAAGCCGCTTGAACAGCCGGTGCGCATCGGTAGCGCGTGCCGACTTTTCATAGCACATACCTAAGTACAGGCGAGCCAACCAATTGTCCGGCTGCCCATCAGTTACCTGCAACAAGAGTTCGATTGCGTCTCGGTAACGTCCTGCTCTATAAGCGACAATCGCAATTTCGACCAATTCTTTCATAGTGATATCCAAGTGCAAGGTTGCGGTCGAACCCATCCAACCGATTGTGGACCCAATATGGTTACAGCGTTTGGTAAGCAGAATCAGAGCGCCTTGCGGCGCGGGAAGAAACGGGGTCCAAATGCAAGCATATGCTGTGCATATGTACATGTCTGTTGGCTAGCTTACATTTGCTATGCAAAAAGCGGGCTTCCTCCCGCCGCTACAAAGCTAGGCTTCAGTTAGAGTAACCACCAGCGATTGCAGCTCATTATCGAGATCTTTCAGCCGGTTTACCGATTGTTCAACCTGTTCTATTGCCGCGAGATTGTGATGGGTAGCGGTTCGGATGCCTTCCATAGCCATTGCCAGTTGGTCTACACCGGATGCTTGCTGCTGCGTGGAAATGGCAATTTCGGTGGCAGCCTCTGCTGATTCCTGCACGCTTTGCGCCAACTCGTCGATGGACTGTCCGGCGTGGCTCGATTGCCCGAGCGCATCGGACACCGCTTTTGTCCCCTGCTCCATGGCGGTGGTCGCCGCGCCTGCTGCCGTCTGAATCTCGGAAAGGATAGCGCGCACCTGGGCAGTCGCTTCCTTCGATTGGTCGGCCATCTTTTTAACTTCCTGCGCCACCACCGCAAAACCTTTGCCGCGCTCGCCGGCTTTCGCCGCCTCTATAGACGCGTTGACCGACAGCAAATTAGACTGCTCAGCAAGGTCGTCCACAGTGGAGATTATCTGCGAAATGGATTGAGTACGCGTGTTCAATGCCTTCATGCCGTCGGAGATGAGATCGATTTGCTCTTTGATCTTGCGCATCCCCTGCGCAGATTCGTCGGTGGCTCGCTTGCCTTCCTCGGAGATCCGAGCCGAGCGTTGAGCGCGGTCTGCCACGCTTTGGGCGCGTTGCGTGGCAAGCGTGGAAGTCTGACGCACTTGTTCGACTGTGCTGGCCGTTTGTGAAACGGCAGCCGCCGTCTGTGCTGTTCCGGTGCTTGTTTCGGTAACCGACGCCAAAATTTCACTGACGGAGGTATTCAAAACGCCGGTTGCATCGCGCAGCTTGGCGATTGCCGACGTGAGCTTGTTCAGCATCAGATTAATCGTAAGTCCTAAAACAAATGAGAAGCAAACGGCGATTCCTCCAATCACGGTGAAAACCATGTTCAGCTTCTTGATACGCTCGCCGGCTTCGCTAAGTGAATCATCCGCCGCCTTCTTCTCGACGTCGCCAATCTCCTCGCAAACGTCGCGCATTACTTTGTACCGGTCTGCCTGGATGCCGAGCAACATGGACTTCGCTTTGCCGGAATTGCCCGTCTCAATCGCCGGAATCACTTCCTGCTCAGCGGCGTCGAGATACTGCGTGGTTGCAGTTTCGACAACGTCGAGCTTCTTCATCATGTTCGCATCATTGGCAAATCGCGAACGCAAATCAACGTAATGGTTGCGTATTACCTTGTCGTCGGACTTTACTTGAGCAGCCAATTTGGAGCGCTTGTCGGCGTCGTCAGTGATGAGAGCGGTAAAAATGGACGCCCGCACGCGATTGTTGTAGATGCGCAGAATCATCGAATCCATGGCGCTCTGGAAGTCGTGCTCTATGGTTCGCTGGAAGGTGCCCTGCAGCTGCCCCATGCTGTAGATCGACAAACCGACCACCAGACAGAGTGACAAGATAATCGCGAACAGAGCACCAAGCAATTTTGCCCTGGTCGAATATCCTTGCGCCAATTCCGCCGAATAATCTTGCGACGAGTCCATTGATTCCTCCTGCCCTCGACATATTGCAGGCAACCGCGTGTCAGCCCGCAAACGGCCATCGAGTTACCTATTCTATAGACAAAGCAACACCCGAATGAAACACCCTGGCAGCAAATTTGGCGAAGATTAAATGGCGGGCTTAGCCGCAAAGCTCAATTGTCCAATCAAGAGAACGCCCGGCTAGGAGGAGCCGGGCGGTGGAAATCGTGCTGAGACAGGAAAACTTTTAACAGATTGCGGGACCGGAATTACCGAGCTGGTGCTGGTTTTGCCGAATTCCTTATACTTTTAGTTTAAGCAGAGGTTGTGAAGGATTTGTGTGGTTAGAGTAAAACGCGTCCGATTTTATTAGCCGCATATCGTCTACTGCCAGTTGGCCGCATTCCCTGGATCGTTGGCGCTAGCCTTCTCCTTCTTGGAGGACTCGGTTGAGGAAAACTTGTGGGTCATCTCGGCTTCGATAACCGGTAGCTCCGACTTCACCTTTTGGAGAATGAGCTGGTCGGTGCACTCGTACAGCATGCGCTGAAACAACCGGTGCGCGTCGGCAATTCTACCCAGCCGCTGATAGGACAAACCCAGGTACAGTCGCGCCATCCAATTGTTTGGCTCGCGGTCTGTGACCTGCAGGAGAAGTTCTATCGCGTCGCGATATTTGGCATTGCGAAACGCCAATAAAGCAATTTCTGCTAAATCTTGCATAGAGTTATATTAGGAGCCGAAAGAGGTAGCCCATTAAAAGAGAACATCTACCTCGTTGATATAAGAGTACGTTTTTTTTGTGAAGCAGGCGTGTAGTCGCAGTAAAAGAATGACCTCGCTTGTGAAGCGTTCGTGTAGCGAATGTAAGATGGAGAATCAGCGGGCTTACGCCGGCCGCTACAAAGAGAAACGCCCCTCGGCTTGGAGAGGGGCGTTTGCAAAACTGACTACTAGGGCGATGGATGCGCAGGTCGCTTTAAGCAGTCAGAATGAACTCATGGCGCGGTTGGCGGTGCACCTGTAATTTAGTACTTCTCATTAGCTACCCAAACGATGTCGCCGTATGACTCTTCACTGAGCTGCTTGGGTTGAGCGGTATCTTTCTGGAAGCGACGACGCATTTCGGCTTCGACCAGCGGAAGAGCGTTTTCAGCTTTGCTGCGGATGTGTTGGTCAGGGCAATCGGTGACCATGCGCTTGAAGAGACGAGCCGCGTCAGCAACGCGTCCGGTCTTTTGGTACGACATGCCGAGATACAGGCGAGCGAGCCAGTTGTCGCCCTCTGTGTCGGTCACTTGCAGAAGCAGTTCGATAGCGTCGCGATAGCGATTATTTCTATAAGCCAGAATTGCTACTTCAACTAGTTCGCTACTCATAACCTTTGTTGCACTCCGAGAAAAGTACCAAGCCTTTGTATCTATTACTGTAGAAAACGGTTGTGAAGAGGCCGTGAAGCAAGGGTAAACAAAATTGTTGGAAACGATCAGGCACCTTAGCGAAGACCAGCTGCCCGTGCGGTTCTTCGTCGAGTTGTGAAGCGTTTGTGGAGTGGCTGTAAAACCTGCGCGAAGGGCAAATCACGGATTGTCGTCAGGCCATGGTCATTGCTTGTGAGCCGCTTGCTGTCTGGGTTTTATCGCTCGTGAAGCAATTGTGGAGCTAACGTAAAGTGCCAGTGGTATCACTTGTGGATCTTTGATCATAGAGGGCGATGCACGGCGTCGCCCTTAGATATTGATGCCCTTCAAGAGCGCTTGTGAAGAAAATGTGGAGCCAACGTAAACCGCCTCTGGCGTTCGATTTGAGAGCTTGCTTGCTCTTATATAGATATGCGAGTCCGGGCTTGCACGGCACGACAAAGCTATTCGGACCCCTAGAAACGCAAAACCCCCCGGCTTGGTGGGGGGCGTTTGCAGACTGATCGCAGGGGACGATGGATGCGCAGTATCGTTCGCGATCAGAACCTAACTTGAGGCGACCTACTTATCCGATCCAGGCGATGTCATCGCCGGCGGTTTTGGCGGTTTCCTTTTTCTGGGCGCCGGTTGGAAGTTGGTCTTTGTGGAAACGGCGGCGCATTTCGGCTTCTACCAACGGCAGAGCATTTTCAGCCTTCGTACGAATATGCTCGTCGGGGCACTCCGCGGAGAGGCGCTTGAACAGCCGGTGAGCGTCAGTGACGCGACCGGATTTTTCATACGACATTCCGAGGTAGAGTCTCGCCATCCAGTTGGATGGATCGCCGTCGATCACTTGCAGAAGCAGTTCCAGTGCGTCGCGGTAACGTCCATTTCTATAAGCCAGAATTGCAACTTCAGTAAGTTCGTTCATAATCAACACCACTTGTAAAAAATTGCCAAGCCTTGTGGTTCCCTTGTACTCTCAATTTACGGCCCCGCTGTGAATTGCTTGTGAAGTTCAGGTGAAATTGCCAAGTGGAAAATTTGGCTTTGTCATGCCTGGAAACGCTTGGCTGACAAGCATTTCGAGACTTGTGAACTGGATGTGGAGCCAATGTTATGAACATGGTGGCACTTCCGTGTCCATCTAAGAACCGCATGATTGCTGGGCTTTCGTGACTTGTGAAGGAAAAATGGAGTCGATGTAAAACCGCCGAAGCGGTATTGACACATGCGGACAATGGCTTGCAGAGCCGTGGTGCATAGACGGCCGCTTGCGCCGGATTGCATCATCTATAGGTCGGCTCAGGAGACTAAGTCGGAGCCGTTCATGAGGCTAAGCTTGCGCCGGCGGCGGGGTGGGCGTAATGCTCATCAGCTCGAGCACTATAGGCAGCGCGATATTTTTGCGGCAGCAGTAGTGCAGCACGACAATTGCTTGCTCGAGGGTGAGCTCCTTCTGCTGGATGAGATCGACGCATTTAAGAGCTATGGTGAGCGTCTGGTCGACATTCTCATGTTTGGCGTTAGTCACCGTGAATGTCTGCAACTCGGGCGGCGAAACGCGCTTTATCTGATCCGCATCGATGAGACGCGCCAGCTTCAGCAAATCGGAAGCCGAGACCATGCTTCCGGCACGGGTGACACCTGTGGGATCCGAATCCTCGAAGCGGTTTTCGACTGTGCGCTTCAATAGATTAATCGCTTTGCTCATTTGCATGCTGCCGGCGACCAGCTCGTTGCAGACGGTCACCGCCACCCGCACCACTCGTGGATCTAGGAAGCGAAAGTCTGTGAGCACCTCGGGCAGCGGTTTGCCTTTGGTAATCGCCATTTCCTGAGCCGTGGTTAGCTTCGATTCGCTAATCACACCCGATACGCGCAACAGCGAGACGAACTGCGAGAAGCCATGCGCTTCAGGCTCGAATCCCAGCGCCGTCAGCGCCTTGTCGAAGGATACGTTTTTCTGGCGCACTACCTTCATCGCATCGACCGCCGCTTCGCGATTGATACGTCGCTCGCGAATGGCAATTTGCGCGTCGAGAGCCGCGGAAATGTACAAATCGGGGATATTCTTGGTGTAAACAAGAATTCTTCCGAGGGGCAAACCGGTAGCCTGGCTGTCGGTAAGGGATTCGTCCAACTGGGCTTCGTCAATCATGCCGGCGTCCAGCAAAAGCTCGCCGAGGCGATTGGTTACCGCTTCTTTGTCCGTGTGGTCGTCTTTCTTGACCATAATCTTCGGTGTGGCGCCCGCTTCTTTCGACAGCCAGGCAACCGCGTCTTCAATTTCGATAGCTTTGTCGTTGAGCAGGCACTGCACATGAACCGCCTGCCGCAGAATTTCATCACTGACATAACCCGACCAAACCAGAATCTTGCCCAACGGCAAATCCGTTTCAGCAGCGCGTCGGAGCCCTTCCCGCAATTGCTCATGCGAAACAATTCCAGAAATGGTCAACAGCTCGCCTATTCTTACGAGCTTCCTGGGTTCCGCAGATGGTGCCCCTGGTTCAGAGGAGTAACCTAACATAGTGCCGGGCAATTCCTTAGCCGACGCGTTATGGGCGGTTAGCCGACCCAAACGATGTCGTCGTTATTGTGTACGCTAGAAGAATTCGGCTTTTTGGTTTGCCCAGTGAGCGGCTGCTTCTCAAAGCGGCGGCGCATCTCGGCTTCCACGAGCGGCAAGGCATTTTCCGCTTTGTCGCGCACATGAAGGTCCGGGCACTCGCTTGCGATACGCTTCAGCAGCCGGTGCGCATCCATGATGCGTCCGGTCTTTTCGTAAGACATTCCGAGATACAGGCGGCTAAGCCAGTCTTTCGGATCAGAATCGCAAACTTGCAAGAGCAATTCGATCGCATCGCGATAGCGGCAGTTGCGATAAGCCAGTATTGCGATTTCAACCAGTTCGCTCATGATATTGCCTGTTGGAGCTAGACGTGTGTGTACTTATACCGAATCCCTGATATTAAGATAGAGAACGGCTGTGAAGACGCTGTGAGGCTATAGTAAAACCTTGTAAGCCACTGTCAATCGGCTTTTTGACTGCCAAGCGCAGATAAGGTGGCGACTTCGAGCATTTGTGTGCCAGTCAGGATGCGGAATTCGGGAGGCAGTTGTCGCCTCGAACCAACAGTCCATGGCTCGAAAGTCCAGCAGAGACTAAACTTGAACTTCGTCGGTATGGACACCGATGAGAGTAAGCACCGTCGGTAGTCCCAAGCCCTTTCGGCAACAGTAGTGCAAAACAACAATCGCCTGCTCGAGCGACAGAATGTTCTTGTCGATTAAATCGACGCACTTCAAAGCGATGGTTAGGGTTTGATCCACATTCGCTTTCTCTTCGTCATCCTTGCTCTGGCGCAGATGAGCCGAGTTGAGCAATGCCGGCGGCGAAACTTTGCGAATCTCATTGGAATCGACTAGGCGCGCCAGCTTCAGCAAATCAGCTGCCGAGATGGCGGGGCCCGTCTTCACGAGCATATTGGTGTCGCTCGGCTCGAGATTGTTCTCGACCGCGCGCTTAATCATTCCCACGGCCTTGCCCATCGGAATTTTATCGGCAATCAGATCGTGGCATGCTTGCGTCGCCACAAGCACAACCTTCTCCGGCAAAAACCGAAAATCGATCAGAATGTCCGGCAGCGTCCGCCCCTTAACCAGCGCCATTTCCTGCGCAGTCGCCAGCTTGGGCTCCGACATCACACCGGAGGCGCGCAACAGCGAAACGATCTGCGAAAAACCATGATGGTCCGTGGCGAAGCCCATCTCCTTCAGCGCTTTGTCGAACGAGATACTCTTCGAATGCACCAATCGCAACGCATCAATGGCCGCCTCGCGGTTAATCTTTTGCTCGCGAATAGCCACCTGCGCATCAAGAGCGGCCGAAATGAACAGGTCGGGCAAGTTTTTCGTATAAACCAAAATGCGCCCGAGCGGCAGCCCGGTGGCCAAACTGTCAGCTAGCGCCTCATCGAGCTCGGGCTCTCGGACCATTCCCGCCTCAAACAGCAGCTCGCCGAGGCGGTTGCTCGTCGATTCCACCGATTCGAGTGGCCTGCGTTCGCCATTGGGCGCCTCTTTGCCGGCTTCCCGCGCAAGCCAAGCGACCGCCCCCTCAAGAGGGATGGCTTTGTCATTGAGCAGGCACTGCACGTGCACAGCCGATCGCAATATTTCGTCGGTGACATAACCTGACCACACCAAAATCTTGCCGAGCGGCAAGTCCGTTTCAGCAGCGCGACACAACGCTTCCTTAAGTTGCTCTTGCGTCAGGATCCCTGCAACAGTCAGCAGTTCACCTATGCGCACTAGCTTACGGGGTTCCGACATAAAAGGTCTCAAGTCCGGCACGACGCACACTTCTACATGCCACGGAACTCGAGAGCGAAAACACTAAACCCGTCTAGTTTCCGAAGCCGAAAATGTCGTCCTGGTCGGTATTGGCCTTTTGGTTAGCCTGTGTCTCTCTGCAGAAACGGCTTCGCATTTCCGCCTGAACGCCCGGCAAAGAATTTCCTGCTTTCAAGCGCAGGTGCTCGTCCGGACAGACATTGGCAATGTGCTCGAATACTCGATGCGCGTCACTCATGCGCCCCGAATCCTCATAGCTTTTTGCTAAATACAGCTTGGCCAGCCAACTGTCTGCATCCGCGTCAGCTACTTGGATCAGGAGTTCGATGGCCTCGCGATAGCGACCGTTGCGGTAAGCAAGAATCGCGATATCTACCAGTTGACGCATGGTTGTTGGTACCTTGTGATTGAGCGAGTTTTCCGAAACCCCATGCCGCAAATGTAGGACATGAATGTGAAGCAGCAGTGAAGTTGGCGTAAAAGCCGAAAACGGGCAAAAATTCTTGCCCATGAGCATGCTCACACCGTCGAGAACCTTCGGTAAGCAATCGCTGGTGCAAAAAGTTGAGGGCGATTTTGGAAAACCTATTCGGGCGACGCGCTGGCTACCGCATCGGGTGCCTGCGCACGATAACCGAGCCCATGCACGGTGTGCACTATCGAAGCTCTGCCGCCGGCATCCAGCTTCTTGCGAATGTTCTTGATGTGGGTGCGAATCAGCGCCGTGCTCACTTCGTCCTCGACGCTGCTAATGCGATCGAGCAATGCTTCCGGACTGAAGATTTGGCCCGGGTGGCGCATGAGAAGCTCGAGGATGGAAAATTCTTTGCGGGTGAGCACCACTTCGTGTCCGGCGCGAGTTACGCGGAAGTTGGTGGGCTCCAATTCAACATCGTCGATTCGCAGAATATCATCATTCATCCGCCCGCCCGCACGACGCAGCAACGCACGAATGCGAGCACACAACTCGTCGGGATGAAACGGTTTGGTCAAGTAATCATCGGCACCGCAATCCAGCCCTTGCCGTTTTTCATTAATGGAACCCTTGGAGGTCAGCATTAATACAGGCGTGGTACCGCCTTTATTCCGGAAATTCTTGCAGACATCAACGCCCGCCATGCCGGGCAATTCCCAGTCAAGAACGATCAGGTCGTATCGGATGGATAGCATCCGATAAAGTGCCTCTTCGCCGTTCATTTCCGGCTCAGGCATGTGGTGTTCGAAAGTTAGCGTCTTGCAGACGAATTCCGATAAATGTTTATCGTCTTCGACTACGAGTATCCGCGCCATTGACCTGCTCCGTCCCTAGGCAATTGATGCTTATGGTATCTGCCTGCATCAACTTATGTTCCCCCCGGCACGCAAACTTCCACATCTTGACTTATAGCTTTAGGGCCGGATTGTCGTCGCCCTTTAAGTTAGCGGCTTCCGGCGATTTCAGATTCGAAGCGACAATCGAGCAGCCGCCACACAGCATCAGGGTTTCAGGCAAAATCGCTGAGCCCTTGGACGGCAGCAACTCCGCGGAAATAGCCTTGTTATCAGGCACTCGGCGGCCTTTAACAATTGGAAACATCACTCTGAAGGCTCAGATTGTGACTCAACTTGCCGTTCTTTTCCAGGCAAATGGTCGTTTGATGACGAGGTCGTCGCTATCTTCGGAGCGGCTATCGTCGGTGAACACTTTGCACTGCGGCAGCCAACCCTGAATGTCGGCTAGATCCTTGCCGGTCAGCTTCATTCCGCAAAGTTTCAGCACGCGCAGCGTCTTGCAATTTTTCAGCCGAGCCAGTCCGTCACGGCTTATTCGCGTATAGGAAAGCGAGAGAGTCTCGAGGTTGGGGAAACGGCTAATCACATCAAGCGCATCATCAGTCATATTCTGGCAATCGGCAAAATTCAAACTGCGCAGCGAACACAACCTCGCCAATTTTTCCAGACCATGTTTGCCAATCAAAGTTGATCGCATCGAAAGATATGTCAGTCTGTGCATGCCTTTAAGAGCCTGATAAAAATCATCGCCGGCATGCGTGCGATCCACGTTGAGCGTGCCGATCTTTTTCAGCCTGGATAGTCCGCTAAAATCGCCGTCAGCTAGAGAATTGCCTCCGACCTCGAGCATTTCCAGCGAGCTGAGCTTGCCGATGCTCTCGATGCCTCTTCTGGTGATTTTCAGACGTCCGGCCCAAAGCCCTTTCAGATCTCTAAATCGACTCATCTTCGCCAGTCCGGCATCGGTAATGTTGGTGTCGCCAACCCCAAGCCATTCCACACCTGAAGCTACGTGATCGAGCATGGCATCACTTAGGTTGTTACCATTGAGTGAGGCTACATCGAGCCGTTTTAAACGATCGAACGACGGGGAGCCGGCATCGGAAACTTTGGTGTAATCGACGGACAAACTCGTCAAGTCGGGCCACGAACGGGCCGCTGAATCCACGGTTTTGTCCGTGATGTTGTCATGCATGACATTCAACTGGCGCAAGTGCAATTTCAATAAAGGCGCGATGGTGTCATCATCAATTTTGGTATCAACCAGACGTAGTGCCACCAACGCTTTCATATTCTTCAATGGCTCGAGATTCTTTACCCCGGTTCGATCGAGATAGAGTCTATTCAGTTTCGGCAACTTGCCGAGGTAAACGAGCCCATCATCGGTAATATCGGATCCCGAAAAATCAAGAGTTTGCTGGCTACCGAGTTGATGCCAGTGAGTATGCAACCACGAGTCTGTTGCAGAATGCATCGGCGAAGTGGTCACCGGCCCTTTGCGCACGGCGGGGTCGAACTTCTGCGTTTTGAGCCAGACGGCACCGGTAAACAGGGTGATCAACAACATGCCACCCAAACCGATTGTGAACGCAGGTGGAAGAGACAATGCTTTTTTGCCAACGCGCCTCGATGATTCCGCAACAGCCCCCTCGGTGGCCTTGAGGCGCGCAGAGATACGCTGGAACGTCATGCTTTGACGGCGTCCTTCATGGGGCACCGCCAGCAGTTCATTCTTGAGTTCGTCCATCGACGAGAATCTCTTCTCAGGATCCTTCGCCAAAGCACGGTCAACAATGCCGCTGAGTTCGATCGGAATATCAGGACGAATCTTGATGAGAGACTCCGGGACTTCGGTGAGATGCTTGCGCATGCCTTCAATCGGATTTGCGGCGTGGAATGGCTGCTTACCGCTGGCCATCGCGTACAGAGAACACCCTAGAGAGTAGATATCGGACCGCTCATCCATGGGCTGTCCGGAGCACTGCTCGGGACTCATGTACATCGGAGTACCGAAGGTTTCGCCGCTGGCCGTCTGCGCGTCGCTATCGGCAAGCCCTTTCACAAGTCCGAAATTAAGAAGTTTCGCAGATTCCAAGCCATTTCGCTCAGCGGTGATTATGATATTGCCCGGCTTGATATCTCTATGAATCATACCGGCGTCATGCACCAAGGTGAGAGCGTCGGCGAGCTGCGCACCGAATCTGATTACACGCGCCACCGACATGCGTCCTTCTTTTTCGAGAATGACATCAACCGGTTTGCCGTCAATGAATTCGAGAACTATGTACGGCTGGTGATCTCCTGCCAGACCATAATCGTAAATAGCAGCGAGATGTGGGTGGGTAACTTGACTGGCGGCTTCAGCTTCGGTGCGGAATCTTTGAGCGCTGCCAGGCTTAACAGTGAGATGGGCGTGCAATACTTTGATCGCGACAATGCGCCCCAACGTCAAATCAGTGCCCTTGTATACGGCGCTCCAGCCACCCAACCCGAGAAGCGAATCGAGCCGGTAGCGTCCGGCTATCGTGGTGCCGATTAAACATGCGCTCGAGTTGATGAAGCTGGCGAAATCGTTTTCGTCAGTCGCCCGGGAGCCTTTCGGCGGCTTATCCGATGTCGCATTCAATAGATCGTCGCCCATGCCTCCACTATGCCCGCTCCGATAGTCGTTTATCGGGTGCAAATCGCCGCTTTATGGGAGAATCGAGGGCTAAAGGAGGCGGATAAACTTGCTGACCGTTTGCTCTGGAATCACCGTGCTCTTGGGGGCTTTTCTGCTCTTCGCCGTTCAACCATTGGCCGGAAAGATCGTGACGCCGATTTTCGGCGGCACTGCCGGCGTCTGGTGCCTCCTGCTGGTCTTCTTCCAATTGGTCGTCTTATTCGGATATACGCTCACCTATGCGATGGCGAAGCTATCCCCAAAGCTGCAAGCGGCGACATTCGCGATGATATGGTTGGCCAGTGCGGCTCTCGTCGGCAGCACACCTGACTGGTTTGGCGGCAGCATCGACCCGACACATCCCGAACTGTCACTGGGTGTCATTACAGCATCCACCCTGGCGGTGCCCTGCATGGCGCTGGCGACAATCGGCGGCATGATGCAGGTTTGGCATAGAACGCGCACAGGCAGCGATCCCTATCATCTGTATTCGATATCCAACATCGGCTCGCTCGGAGCGTTGTTATTGTTTCCTTCGCTGCTGGAACCCTGGCTGCACACAAGCACCATGGTTGTGGCGTGGAGAATCGGATTTCTCGCCTTATGCGGGTTGTGTCTCTACATCTCATTGGCAATGTCACGTTCCAAACCTGCTGCTACGCAACCGAGTCCGGCAATGATACCGGCGGGCTTTAGCCCGCTGTCGTTCGCCTGGTGGTGCCTGCTGAGCGCTCTTGGATGCGCCTTGTTGCTTGAGGTAACATCATTTATCACGCAAGACGTTGCACCGGCACCACTGCTGTGGATTCCACCTTTGGCTGCATACTTGCTCACCTTTATCATTGCCTTCGCGGGCGAGCGTTATTACTTGCGCAGGACCACAATCATCACCGTTCTGCTCGCAGCGGCGGCGTTTCCGTTCGTTGATTTTATGGCAACACGCTTGCCGCTTGCTCTGACAACCGGAGTAACGACGCTGCTTCTGATCAGCGGCTGCTTCATGTGCAATTGTGAACTGTATCGAAGTCGGCCACCGGCGGAGCGCCTTCCCATCTTCTATTTAGCGATAGCACTTGGTGGCGTCATTGGTGGCATAGGGGTAATGCTCGCGGCACCCATCCTTCTTAGTGTATTTTGGGAGCGCCTGCTAATCCTCGTGTTGCTGATTGGACTGGCGGTGTATCTGGCAGGGCGACGCATGGCGTCGCCGCTACAAGCCGCTTGGTCCAGCAAAACCATCTGGTCCGGTGAAACGCTCTGGTCTTGCCTGCTGCCGATTGCTATCGCAACCGGTATCATGTCACCGCTTGGCGCAATTTGGATGCACGATATGCAGGCAGGCAGTATTGTTCAAGAGAGCAGAAACTTCTACGGCGACGTCAAAGTTACCAGGCAGTCCGGCACCACCTGGCTCTATCATGGTCGTACCATTCATGGCATGCAATCTCTCGACCCAACGAGAAAACGGGAGGTTCTTCCTTACTACACAGGCGCGGTGGCTGCCATCGATGAAGCGGTGCGATCCATGCGCAATGCGCCGGTTAACTACGGCATCGTCGGCTTGGGTGCGGGATCGCTGGCTGCGTATGGTCATCCCGCAGACGAATTGACGTTCTACGAACTCGATCCCAAAATCGAACCCATCGCTCGCCGTAACTTCACTTTCTTAAAGGACAGCCCGGCACACATCGACATCGTTCTCGGCGACGCGCGACGCTCCCTCTCTGCGAAGCGACAACCATTCGATCTGTTAATCGTGGATGCGTTCAACAGCGACGCGATACCGGTTCATCTTTTGACCGTCGAAGCCTTACGTCTTTACATGCAACACATTACTCCCGACGGAGCGATTGTGTTTCACACCACCAACCGCTATCTGCGTCTCGATCCAATCATCGCCGCAGAGGCGCAATCTGTTGGATTGAAAGCAGTCAGGTTGCAGCGCGAGAACATTCGCCACGTGTTGCTCACTCGCAATAACGACTTAATCGAAAAATTAAAAGCGCCGTGCCAGAGATTGAATGTCAGGCTGACCGAGGAGCGCCGCCTTCCAGCCGGCACCACCCAATGGACGGACGATTTCAGCAACCTGTTGGAGGCTTTTCGCCCGCGGTAACGGAGTGGATAAAGCCCATGTGGGAGTTCTCCCATTGACGCACCAGTGTTCGTTCTACATGATCGTGCCATGGTCGACTCACTCCAGACCAAAGGACACTGGCAAGATGCCCGTCAGGGTGTTTTCCGCTTTGATTCGGAGACAGGGCACGGCTCGACGTGGAAAATCGATGATTCGACGTATGCCACCGACGCTCACGTCGTAACTTCCGGACGGCAAGGCTTTCTCATCGGCCACGACGGCAATCGCTATCCACTGGGCGCAGACGTCTGGGTCGACCGAGCGCGCGATATCGCATTCTACACTTTGGCTCCAGGACAAAAAGGTCCCGATGCCCAGCCGTTGCCGTTGGGCGATTCGCAAAAACTCAAAGCGGGCGACCAAGTTCATACGCTTGGATTTGGCGGCGACTTATACTTTCCGCAAAATGAGCCCAAGACTTATCCGGGAACGCTCGTGGACCGTTTGGGCAAGCATGTACCAAAGTCCCTGCAATTCGACCTCGAATACGACAGCAGTGCGGTGGAAGGCGTCAGCGGCGGTGCCGACGTCGATAGAAACGGTAAGCTAATTTCCATGCCGGACTCAGGAAGGGCTGGGTTGCTGGCCAGCACGCCGGTAGAGAGGATTGTCGCCGCTTACAATGACCGGCAGAATCTGGCACACTTCAGCGGCCACTACGAAAACGGCTGGCAGGCTTTGGGTCACGATATCGCCAACAAACCGTGGTTGAACGGCACGAAAGTCGGCTTTTACGGCGTGAATGTGGGCTCTGGGTTGCTTTCGATTTTAACCCGACAAGCGGGCGTGCCGCTCTCCTCAACTCTATTGATGGGCCTTGGTCCGCTCACCGTTCTGGGTTATCGCTCGTACCTCGATGTAGATGCGCTGGCGCACTCCACCAATGATCGCGACACCTGGAAATATCGGCTGGCGGCGGCGGCTGATGCGGTTATGGGTATCGGCGCAGCCCTGATGTTCTCGCGATTCGCTCCAATCGCACGGGTGATAGCGGCCACAGGGATTGCCGGACGCCTGGGCGCGGAGTTTTCCCCCAACAATTATGTTGTTGATTACGATGCTAAGCCGTCATAATCCGAGTCCAGACCGGGGTATACTTTGACTGGTCACCGGTTTGGTTTTGTGGAATGAAAGCCAGCAGCGTCGCCCGCATATCAGCGCTCGTTTTGGCGGGGGCTTTCGCGGCGTCTCTGATTCCGGCATCGGCCGATCCCACCGCCAGCGCCGCATTTGCCGCGTCCGATGAGAAAGCTGCCTCTGCCAACAAACAACAAAAGTCTGCAGCTTCAATCCAATCAGAGCTCGATTCGCTGATTAGTGGAACTTCCGCCGCAGACGGCAAGCCACCGAAAGCCGCAGAAGACGCGACGCAGAAGATTCCGAAAGGCTTGCCGCCCGACGCCACGATCACGGGTGCCGCGGGCTACCTGATGGGAACACCCAGAATGGACGTGGACTCGCTGCGAAAGCCGGATCTCGACAAGACTCTTAAAGGCGCCGTCTCCGCGGAGGGCACCACGCACGGTGCCAATGGAAAACTGCTGCTTCCCGAGATGGACTGCGTCGGTTTTGCCGCGCAAACCTCTATCAACGGCAGTGCGGCATTGAAAGGCATGGTCGCCAATGGCAAGGCTGGTTACCACACCGACGGCGCATCGTGGTTAATCAGCGGAGATTACCCCGTGATCGCCAGCGTCTTCGATGGCGATTCATGCCAGGCCCAAGGCATCGAGTCCGGTGACATCATCGTCGAGTTGAATGGCGTGAATTGCTACAAGCTCGACCATGATTCGATACTGAGTTTGTTTCGCTCGTGTGATGCTAACATGCGCAATCACTACACGTTGAAACGTGGTAATCAGCTATTTCGGGTAGTCACCCAAATTACCTGGCATCCATTCGGCAGCGGTTCATACGAAGAAAACTTATGGAAATCCACGTGGTCAAAATTCAAATATTGATCGCGTGCTGCGCGCTCGCTTTTCCGCAAGTCGCTTACGCGGAAGGAATCACCGACCTGATTAAATCGGGGGTAGCCGCCTACAACACCGGTGCCTACAAAGATGCGCAGAAGATTTTCAGCGACGCCATGAATCAGGGCGCGCACAATTATGGTGCCATGGATGGCCGCATGGGAAGAATTTACAGCAACCTCGGCGAGTCATACAGCGCCGACGGCAATTATTATTACGCGACAGCTTATCTAAAACGAGCGCTGCAGGTAAAAGAGAAAGCATTCGGTGCCGACAGCTTCGAGCTTGTGCCAACACTCAACGACCTGGGCAAAGTTGCCGCCGCACGAGGTAAATACCCTGAAGCTCAAGCGGATTACAATCGGGCGCTGGCGATCGCGGAAAAGAGTGGACAGAAAGGAGCCGCGGCTTACGTGGGAATTATCGAGTCCAATCTCGGTGCCATGTATTATTACGAGGGGAAAAACGGCGCAGCAATCACCCATTTCAAAAGAGGATTGCCCATAGCCGAACAGCTCTACGGCAGCGAACATGATTTTGTTTTGAACGCCGTCAAAATGTACAGTCATTGTTTGAAGGCCGTCGGCTCTGCGCAAACAGCCAAGCAAGTGGAAGATCTTGCAGTGGCGCGAGCGCGAGAGGCAATTAGCCCGCTCGAGCAATGGAAGAAGAATTTCTCGGCGGCAGAGTCTGCAGCCGATGCAGGGAAGAATCGTGAGGCGGATCGTCTTTATCGTACGGCGATACCATGGGCGGAGCAGATGCCCGACAAGATGCCTCTGGCAATTACGCTGACCCGAGTAGCGCATCTTTGCTTGAAGTCAGGAAAAGATGTTGAGGCGCTCGAGTTTCTCAAGCGCGCTCAACCGCTATCGGAAAAAGAATTAGGCACCGACGACCCACAGGTAATCAAACACGCGGAAGAATTAGCCGATCTTGCCACCGCGCAGGGTCGTTATGACCAGGCAGAGCCTTATTATCTGCAGGTGCTGGTTTATAACAAAAAACAATTCGGTGCCCAGAGCGAGCAGATGCACGGCACCCTCGCCAAGCTCGGAGTTCTTTACCGATCAAATGGAGCCTACGACAACGCGACTAAAGTGCTGACACGGGCCGTTGCCATTGATGAATCCACATATGGTGACGCCGATCCCAGGAATGTGGCGGATTTGACCGGCCTTGCCGATGCGTATCGCGGCGATCTCAAGTTCGATCAGTCTGAAAACACTTACAAGCGCGCCGTGAACATTCTCGAAAAGCAGCCATCGAGCGAGGCGTCGCTCGCCGACTTACTTGAGCAGTTCTCTAAACTCCCGCAACAACTGAGTCAGTGGGATAAGGCAGAAGTGCTGCTCAAGCGCGCGGTGGCACTGTGCCAGAAGCGTCCCGGCAAAGACAATGCCGATCTCATCGCCGCCCTGCAATCGTACGCCAACATGCTGCGCTCCGCTTCACAGCGAGATCGCGCCGAACCAATCGAAGAACGCATCACCGCTCTCAAAGCACATGGCTCTGCCGCCGCCATCAACAAGCCGGTGACAAATCTGGACAAGGCGCTGGAATAACTCACGGTGCCCGCGCGTCGTCAAATATCGCACGCACACAGGACTCGAGCGCGTTTGCTTCACCACTCAAGCCATCGGCTTTTAGCATATTAGCTAAATGCAAAACCCCATCGAGCGCACTGCGCTTATCCTCTCCCCAAATATGCTGGAACAATGAAACGATTTGCGCGCAGATGAGGTCGGCTGCGGCGAGGTCGCCATTTGCAATGGCGGCTGATACGTCCTTCAACAAACCCGAAGCTGCAGGTTGAGTCGTGGGAATGTGCTTCGCGAGCATAAATTTGAGGTCGTCGGAAAGGAATGGCTTTGCCAGAAAGTCATCCATGCCGGCAGACAGACACAATTTTTGATCGCTCGTCATCGCCGAAGCGGTCACAGCGATAATCGGCGTCCGCTTGCTTCGTTGCTCGTCAATGCGGCGCATGCGCCGCATGCATTCGATGCCATCCATATCCGGCAAGCGCCAATCCATAAGCACGGCCGCAAAACCGTCCGTCGCCTGGAACACTTCTAGTGCTTCGGTGGGATCACTCAAACAACAGGAAAGATAACCGAACTTATCCAACAATAAGTTGCACACTTTCAAGTGAGTAGGATGATCGTCAACTACGAGAACTAATGGTTTGCTCATGAGGCAACTTGCGCCCAGACTCCACGTCTAGTGTACCGCCAAATCGACAATCCGAGCGCGAGAAATGGGATTCCGCATAGCCAAAAGTGTGAGAGCTAGAGCACAGCATGCCGCCAACAAAGGCAATTGGCATGAAGCTGAGGTGCTGTACTTACAATTAATCTGCTGCCTTGAGTATTTGCTGGGCACGTCACATCTCGACGTGGCTAGCGCCGCTCACTCGCTTTCATATGTGCTGGAGAAACAAGGAAAAATCGAGGAAGCGGTAAAATGGCGTGAGCGGACTAGTGAAATGTTGCTCGGCTCAAACGAAAGGTTCCAATGACTCGAATACTCGTCGTAGATGATCTCGAATCTCATCTGTATTTGGCAAAAAGCTTGCTGGAGCCATTTGGATACGAAGTTGTCGTGTGCAACAGCCACGCAGACGCTATGAACGCCCTCGCCACGCAAGGCGCGTTCGACCTGATTCTCAGTGATATTGGCATGCCGGGCTCAACTGGCTTTGATTTCATCAAGCAAGTGAAAGCCGACCCGCGTTTTCGCACAATTCCGTTTGTGTTTATCACTGCAACGTATTGGGCTGAAGCCGATAAGGTCAAAGGAATGGAACTCGGCGCCACGAAATTCATCTTCAGACCTCTTGAAGCACGGGCCATCCTCACAGAAATCGAAGATGTTTTACAGCCTGAAAAACGGCTTAGCAAAAACAAAAAATCCTAGCCGGCCAAACCCGCGGTAGCAAGCACGTCATGAACAAACGTCTGAGGATTGATCGGTTTGCTGATATAGCCGTTGAATCCAGCCGACAGGGCGCGCTCCCTATCGCCGACCATGGCATAAGAGGACACGGCGATAATGGGCGGCAGCTGCTCCGTCCCCATGGATTGTAGTTGTTTCAAAACCGAATATCCGTCCATCTTAGGCAGCTGAATATCAAGCAGCACCACATCCGGTGACGCGGTTTGGGCCAACTTGATGCCACTCTCGCCGTCCGTTGCAATCTCGCACTGATGCCCGGCCGACTCGAATAAAAATTTGACCAGTTCGCGGTTCATTTCGTTGTCTTCAATAACCAGTATTCGTGCCATTCATTTGTTCTCGTTGTATGCGGGCAATGACACGGTGAAGGTGCTGCCGTGTCCAAATTCACTTTCAAATGTTATATCACCATGCATCAAAGTGGCCAGGCGCTTACTAAGAAGCAACCCCAGTCCGGTTCCCTCCTGGGTTCTGGCCCCGCGCGCCAATTGAACGAATCCCTTGAAAAGCTTGTCTTTGTCCGCCTGCGCTATGCCAATGCCCGTATCTTGCACGGCAACGTTCACTTTGTCGCCCTGCGGTTTAACACTAATTGTGACACCACCTTGATCGGTAAACTTTAACGCGTTAGCAATCAAGTTTGTCAGTATCTGGCGTACAGCGCGTTCTTCTCCGGCAACCAAGCAATTTGCGGGCAACGGTTTTATGGTCACAAAAAGTTCGCGCTGCGTCGCCTGTGGCTCGAGAGCCGCCACCACATCCGATACGATCGTACAAACATCTACCCGACCAATATTGAGCTGCAGCTTTCCGCTTTCTATTTTGGCTAGATCGAGAATGTCATTAATCAATGACAGCAAATGTTCCGCAGCACGCTTGACGTACTCGCCTTGCTTTTTCTGAGTCGGCGTCATTGGACCGGAGAGTTCCATCAACAGGACACCGATAAAACCGATAATCGAGTTGAGCGGGGTTCGTAGCTCATGGCTCATATTGGCCAGAAATATATCTTTTGCTTTGCTGGCTCGCTCTAAATCGGCGTTTGCCTGACGCAATTTCTCAGCACTTTCTTCCAGCCGCTGCTCGTATCTCCTTTTCTCTGTGAGATCACGGGTTACCTTTGTGAACCCGATATTTTTTCCTTGCCGATCGCTTAAGGGAGTGATTACCACGCTGGCCCAAAAGGTCGATCCATCTTTCCGGACCCTCAGACCTTCTTCTTCATATACACCATTGCGCAAAGCCAATTCGAGTTCATGCTCAGGATGATGAATCGCCTTCGCTTCTTCCGTATAAAAAATCGAGAAGTGCTTGCCGATTATTTCGTCGGATTTGTAGCCCTTCAGTCTCTGGGCTCCCTGGTTCCAGGTCAACACAATGCCATTGGGATCGAGCAAGAAGATGGCATAGTCTTTTACGCTATCGACCATCAAGCGAAATACATCGGAATCGTCAGGTAGCTCGGCCAAGCTATGACACCTCTTGTTGCTACTGAGCGGCGTCAAACAATTCAAGTTCTTCCGAAAATTTTGGGTCGTGAAGGATTCGAACCTTCAACCAATTGCTTAAGAGGCAACTGCTCTACCGTTGAGCTAACAACCCGTGAGATTCGCGCCCGGTTGGATTCGAACCAACGACAGTCCGCTTAGAAGGCGGATACTCTATCCACTGAGTTACGGGCGCACCCGTTCGTCCGCCGCCAGCAGACGTAGATGCGTATTATATGCGATCCGTCTGTCCTATACTAAACGAATTCACCCGCCGACCAACCGAATCTGTAACATGCCGGAAATGCTCAATCCTGCCGAATTCACCGCCGAAGTGGCGGACAAGCTGAGCGCGTATGACGTTGAGCTCAATACGCCTGAGCCCTTGTCAATAAAAGTTCTCTACGGCGAGAACGAGCCGGTGCTCACCCTCAAGCTAGACCAACTTTATAGCGAGTACGAAAAGTCGCCGGAAAAGCTGCCGGCGCTGGTTCAACCGCTGCTCACCGAAGTTGGCTGGACGGTCAACGGTACACATTATGCTTTCGCAGACATCAATGAGCATTCGCTGCCGTTGATGCGGGATTTGAAACGGCATGCATTAAACGAGGAAGAAACGGGAGATACCGGCGAAAGCAGCAAAGGCCCATTGCTATTTCAGGAGCTCGTGAACCGAGATGAAGAACATGTAATTGTCCAGTTTGTCCTGGCGAAAAACGAGATCATTCAGCCGCTTTTTACAGGCGACATGCTGCGGAGTTTTCCGGAACCGGCGCAATTCACCTCTCACGCGGTGCACAACTTACGAAATATCGTGCTTGCTTTGGGGCTGACGCTCAGTGAATTCCAGGTGGAAAATTTTGAGGGCGCGCCCTGGCTGGTTGGCTTTAGAGGGGGCACGCACAGGCAGTTTCTCTCCTCGCTAATTACCGTCCCTGAGGTGATGCGAACGCTGCAGCAAACGCTCAACTCCGAAGCGGGGCTGATGGCGATACTGCCCTCGCGAGACCAATTGCTCGTGACGTCTGCGCTGGACGAGAACACGATCATCGAAATGGGGTTGTTGGCGCGCTATTTAAAGAGTCAAAGCCAGGAGCCTGTAAGCAGTTTTGTCTGGCACTTCAAGGACGGCTTGCTGACCAGGGTTCAGACCATCGACGTCAGAGAAGACGAGCAAAAGTGATCTCGAGTCCCGGTCACACAGCCGGATTCCGCCGATTTTATACTTCCCTTGTAAAGGGATGGGGCACTCTTACCCCCAAAAGCGGGCTTCCGCCTGCCGGTACCAACTAAATCATCGAGATGTAGCCCATGTTCGCCGCGATGGCGAGCAGCAGTAGAAGCGCAAACACGCCGAATATGATAAAGATAATGCCTTCACCGTCTCCCATCGCCAAATCCTTACTGAGGTCGCTGATGGCTGGTGTTTCCCCTTACATCCTATAACAATCCTCCAGATTAAAAAAGCAAAAGTCAAATGACATTTACACCGAATTCGCCCGAGTTCGTGCCGCACCCATGGATGCGCAACCCGCACATAATGACGATCGCCCCGGCTCTGCTACCGCGGCGATGGGATTCGGCATTTCAACAGGCTGGCGAGAGCCGGCTTTTCCAGGTTGAGCCCGGCACGTCTGTTCTTGCACATTGCCACTGGCAGCCAGAGCGGAAGAAGCAACCGACGGTGATGGTTTTGCATGGACTCGAGGGATCGGCAGAATCCGCGCACGTCATGGCCATAGCGCAGAAGTCTTTTGCCTCTGGCATGAACGCAATTCGCTTGAATCTGCGGAATTGCGGAGGCACGATGGCGCTAACGCGTACCTTGTATAACGCAGGGCTGAGCAAAGACCTGATCAAAGTGGTTCGCGAACTGCGCGCTGAGGGTTTTGCGGAAATATTTGCCGCCGGCTTTTCGCTGGGCGGCAACATCGTGCTTAAGTCCGCCGGCGAACTGGGCGCAGAAGGCTCAGAATTGCTGGCAGGGGCGGCGGCGATTTCGCCGGCGATTGATCTGGACCTCGCCGTGCAAGCTATCGAACGGCCGCCAAATCGAATATACGAGTTGTGGTTTCTGCGCACGCTGAAAGAGAAAATCAAACAGAAGAGCCGCCTGTTCCCTGGTGCGTTCGATTTGTCATTGCTGCCGTCCGTTTCCACCCTGAGGAAATTCGATGATGTCTATACCGCGCCCGACGGCGGCTATGGCAATGCGCAAAACTACTATTTCCAGGCGAGCGCGCTGCGAGTAATCGACAGGATTCAGATTCCGACATTGATCATCGCCTCACAAGACGATCCGCTGGTGCCGTTCGCCATGTTCGACCAGCCTGCACTACGTAATCCCCATTTACAGTTACTTACTGCGAAGTACGGAGGGCACGCCGGCTTCGTTCAGCGTTATAAGGGAGAGACGCCTGTATCGGACCGGTTTTGGGCGGAGAATCAAGTCGTGGCATTCTGTCAAGACATCGTCGGCATCAGGCATAAACAACAATGATCTGCTATTGTTTGCCGGCAATTGTGTGAGGGAAGAAACGTGAGAATCGCGAAATTTGCAGCAATCTTATCCATTGCTCTGACGATCGCTGTTGCAGCACCTTCGTTGGCCGATGAGAAATCCGGCGGCGTAGAAACGGCCGTCGACGCTGCGCTCGTCGTCACTCGAGTAGGCGCAGCCACCGCGGGCACCATCGTCGGCACGCCGATCGCCGTCGTGCGCCAGACGTACAAAACGTATAAAGATTGGACACCAGCAGCCGCGGACAAGTTGGGATCCAACGCCAAAGATTGTGCACCGGCATGCCTGCTGGTAAGCGTGGTGACCTTGCCGGCTTCCATCGTTTGGGGCACCGTTTCAGGCGCGTACTACGGATGCAAAAACGGCATGGTGAAAGGATTCAACGAGCCGTTCCATCCTGACTCGTTCAGCCTCGGCCAGGACATGGAGAAGTAAGCGCGATTTTGTAGGGGCTGCGCATCGCGTCGCCAAGGAACCATATGACAGAAGCAAAACCGGACTTGAATTCATACATTACCCGCGTGCAGAAAGCCAACAGCGCAAAAGACGTGCTGTCGGTGCTCGACGAATTTCGCCCGTTGCCGTGGAGTGATGACGAGCGCGCGCGCATGGCGAAAGCTTATGTGCGGATACTGGAACGCGTCGGCGCGCCCGCAGTCGAAAACAAAGAGCACGTCGAGGAAGAAGCCGACAACGGACCAGTCTGGTACGAAAAAATGTGAGCATGGCTGGGACGCCAGAGCTTCTCAACTCAATGTGCCCGCCGGATTTGCCGGCGGGCACTTCACTAAGACTGTGCAGCGCATACTGGAAGCCCGCTTTTCGTCGGGTCAATCTGAAAGAGGGACAAAGGGCTACCTCGAGCCGCAATGCCTGTAGCAGCCAGGGATAACAGGCATTCACCTCAGCCCAAACCCCGATATATCAAGCCCCGCGGTGGAACATTTGCCGATCTGCCTCAGTCAGCCCGGATAACCGATAGGCGGCGCTTCATGCCGCAAACCACTGGTGAAACCTGCTCTGATAATGAGGACCTAATGAGTCGCAGAACTATCAAGAAAGTTTTGAGAAGAGCCGAAGAAGCGATGAGAGAAGAGCGTTTTGCCGACGCCGAAAGCATCTTCCGCTACTTGCTTGACTCTTTCGAAGCGTCTCCCCCTTCGCTGCTTGATCATGCCGGCGCCATCTACGGATTGGTGCGCGCCTTGCATGCACAAGATGAAACCGACCGCGCCATCGCCGTCGCTGAAAGCGCCGCGCGGATTTTGGATTCTCGAAGGGCCGTCGAGTTGGCCGCCTGACAACGCAGACGGAGACAGGCGGCATTACCTGCCGCCGCTACAATCCATATATACGATATGCCTACCGATGCGGTTTAATTATGATGTTCCGCACCGGAGGACGATGTCATGGCAATTTCGCTCGTAGACAGCAGCTACGGCAAATCGCGCGTTCGCTTAACGAAAGTGACAAGAACGCCGCAACGGCACGAACTCAAAGAACTGACGGTAAACATTCAACTCCAGGGTGAGTTTGATCGCTCATACACGGATGGCGACAACTCACAGATTGTCGCTACCGACACTATGAAAAATACCGTGTATGCATTAGCGGCGAAGCATCCGGTGAATAACATCGAGAGCTTCGCCAAACACTTGTGCGAGCACTTTCTCTCGCGTAATACGCATATAGGGGCGACTTCGGTGGAAATCGCCGAAGAATTGTGGCAGCGCATCGACTCCAACGGCAAGCCGCATGAGCACGCCTTCGTCGGCGGCAATAAAGAAAAACGAGTCACGCATGTCGACTGCATTCGCGGCGGCATAACGGTGGAGTCCGGCATTGAAGACCTCTTCGTTTTGAAAACAACGGATTCTGAATTCACCGGATTCATTCGCGACGAGTTCACCACGCTGCCGGAAGCGAAGGATAGAATTTTTGCCACCAGTGTCGCTGCATACTGGGTGTATAAGACTGATAACTGCGATTTCGACAAGAATTACGCCACCGTGCGGAAGATATTGCTGGATGTGTTTGCCGCACACCATTCGCTGGCGGTACAGCAAACGCTATTCGAGATGGGCAAAAAGGTGCTGGATTCTTGCAACGACATTGAAGAGATTCACATCAGCATGCCCAACCAGCATCGGATTGCTTTCGACCTGTCGCGTTTCGGCATGCAGAATAACAACGAAATTTTCGTGCCCACTGATGAGCCATATGGCTTGATATCGGCGACAATTGGTCGATCGACGAGCGGCACTGCTTCGGATAAAGTGGCTGAGCTCAGCGCGAAGCGGTAGCGTGCAATGCGCGCCTAAAGCGGCTGGTACCGATCGTTTGTGGTGGCGGGCGGGCGCCCGCTGCTTCTATGGCAGAGTTCGATGTTAACAAATTCTGCAGCTTTGCCCTCTGACGCCGACTCCGGTTAGCACGGGCGCGACCTTAT
>DATNQY010000208.1:0-24372 GCA_036703785.1 Candidatus Obscuribacterales bacterium | reverse complement strand
CGGCTACGATGATTCGCTGTTATTCATCGCCGATCTGAAAGCATTCGTGCTCAATTGGTTGCATGCTTTGCGAATGACTGTGGTGCCCTTGAACAAAGAGTTGTTCGGAGCACACCATTGGTTGACGAAGTCGTGGGAAATGCTGGTTGCGCTTTCGGCCGTACTCGCGGCAGTCAGCTTCATCAAGAATAAGGAATATCGCAGGCCGGCGCTATTTATGCTCGGCTGGCTAGTTTTGTCTCTGGTGCCTGTCTACAAAATTTTCGCCATTAGTGATGATTTGCAGGGAAGTCGTTTGGCCTATTTGGCAACGGCGCCACTGGCGGCTCTGCTGGCGTTTGGAATGAGCACCGTGCGCGGCGCGATGCGCCGGCCCCACGAATCTATCTCGCGAGTCGCGTCATACGAATCCATTGTGCAAGCCGCTTTGATCGTCGTTTTTTCAATTATGTGTGGTGTGGCGCTGTCGACCAACAACGAACCCTGGCGACAGGCGGGGTTGGAGTCTAATGCCATTCGTAGTGCGTTGGAAACTATCTACGCAGGCGTGAATAACGACCCGCAGACGCTGATTGTAGGATTGCCTGACCAGATACACGGCGCTTACGTCTGCCGCAACGCGCTTTGGGGCATGATGAAAAGGCCGCAGCTGTCCAAAGATGTTCAGAATTGTTTGATGGTTAATGAGTTTGAGCCTGTGCAGCCGTTTGGTTTCCTCAAGCAATCGCTAATCGAAAGCCGGGCAGGTGTGAGGATCTTTCAATGGCAACCGGAATTAAAACGCTTCCAACCAATTGAATTGCCGACCAGGGAGCAACCACGTACAGAAGTTGAACTCCACGGCGCCGGCACGTTTTCAGAATTGCCCGTCGATAAGCGGCCATCACAGATCATCAGTTGCTCCGACTTGCCTTGCTGGTTTGTCGACTTTGTCCGCGTCAATCTCGACGTTACCGAGTCTGGAAAAACAGACGTCGGTGCCGACCTTCTCTATGCCAATAATATCGATCCTCAGTTCAAGCTTGCCCATCGTGCGCATGCGGACATGCAAGGCGGCACCGGCAAGCAATCGCTGTTGTTCAGCTTGCGCAGTTTGCCGGAGTGGGCATTGGGCGCAGACGGAGGCAAGCTGAAGCTGCTCATACCTCCAGGATGCAGGGCAAAAATAACGGCTGTGCGTGTGGTACCGCATACGGTGCTGATGCCGTCGATATCATTTGCCAACTCCGGATACATGGGCACCAAGGGCTACCTGCATTTGGGCAAGGACCAGCCCGACAGAACAATATCAGTTGATGGACACCAAGTTGCCGGTGCGCGCAGTACCGCACTCGAAGTTACACGAGCCAATCTACTGTTTGAAGAACAAAACGGCATTGATCAAAGCAAGGTCGCAAAGTCCCTCATTCCTTGCCCGTTGACCGGGCAAGCTGAGCTTCATGTTAAAGACTTTGCCGCCCCTGGCATTTACGAAGCAAGACTATGGGCAAAAGATGAGGCAAACAAATTCATCGGTGTGTCTTCAGACCACATCGTTTTATCAGTCGATCCCTGACATGACTACTGTCAACAAATGCAGGCTTAACGCCGGACTAATAGGACACCGGCTGATTGAAGCCGGCTACTTGACGCAAGACCGGTTGCACGATGCGCTGATCGCTCAACGCGAGACTGGGCTTTTGCTTGGCGAAGTGTGCATGATCAGGGGCTGGCTGACATACGAGCAGCTCATGCATTGTCTGCGACCGACACGTTCGAAGCTTGGCAACAAACTGCTTGGGCTGGATAAAATCACGATCCAGCAATTATGGATGGCTTTGCTCGAACAGCGGACGTCGGGCGAAAAACTCGGACAAATTTTGTTGCGTCGCGGATGGGTGGATCAACACACCCTTGAGAACGCCTGATTGGTAAAATTTCTCTTGTCTGTTTGAGGGAAATAATCATGCGCACGGCGCCCTACGGCTCCTGGCTCTCGCCCATCACTTCCGAGCTAATTACGCGGTCGACAATCCGCCTCAGTGCCCTTCATCTGGATGGCGATGACGTGTATTGGACGGAATTGCGCCCGCGCGAGGCGGGCCGAACCGTGCTCGTCCGTCGAGCGAAAAGCGGCGAGATCTCGGATGTGACTCCAGAGCCGTTCAACGTGCGCACCCTAGCGCACGAATATGGTGGCGGCGCCTATACCGTCCACAAGGGCATCGTTTATTTCTGCAACTTCGCAGACCAGCGCATCTACAAACAGAAGCTCGGCGGTAAGCCCGAGCCGTTGACTGCTGCGGCGAAAGTTTATTGGGCAGACCTGATTGTCGATGAACATCGTAATCGCTTGTTGTGCGTCCAGGAAGATCACAGCGTCGCGGGGCAAGAAGCGGTTACCACCATCTCCTCGGTGTCTCTCGAAGACGGCAGCGTCGAGATGATCATTGCCGGTAATGATTTCTATGCGTATCCGCGTCTGAGCCCGAACGGCATGTTCATGTCGTGGATGAGCTGGAATCACCCCAACCTCCCGTGGGACGAGTCGTTCGTCTGGGCGGGTAATGTTGGCTCGGACGGGCAGGTGAGCAACATGCGTCAGATCGCCGGCGCGCCTGGCGAATCGGTGTTTCAACCGCAGTGGTCTGCCGGTGGCGATCTCTATTATGTGAGTGACCGCAGCGGCTGGTGGAACATTTACAAGCACACCGACTATGAAGGCGAATTCGCCGTCGCTGAGCGCGATGCGGAGTTTGGTCAACCATTGTGGATCTTTGGTTATTCCACTTACGCATTCAGCGGTGAGGATCGCGTTGTTTGCACTTACGGTCATCGGGGAATCTGGAGTCTCGCCGAGGTGCACCCGGAAAACAATGAGCTCATCGATTTCGATTTGCCGTTCACCGACTTCAGTTTTATCAAAGCCAATGCTAACAAAGCCTATTTCATCGCCGGGTCTCCGACAGAGCCGCCGGCAGTGTGCGAATGGGATTTAAAGACGAAGAGATGCCAGGTGATTCGCAGCTCGGGCGACATCGATGTCGAGGCCGGTTATTTCTCCAAACCGCAGCCCATTGAATTTCCAACCACCGGCGGAAGAATGGCACACGCCTTTTTCTATCCCCCGAAGAATAGGGACTTCAAAGCTCCGGACGCAGAGATGCCACCGCTTTTGGTGAAGAGTCATGGTGGTCCCACCTCGGCTGCCAGCAGTACGCTCAATTTGGCCGTTCAATATTGGACGAGCCGCGGGTTCGCCGTCGTAGATGTGAACTACGGGGGAAGCACCGGCTACGGCAGAGACTACCGAAGTCGCTTATATAACAGCTGGGGCATCGTTGACGTCGAAGATTGTGTTCATGCTGCGACGCACCTGGTAGAGCACAACATGGTGGATCCCGATCGCCTGACTATTTCCGGCGGCAGCGCCGGTGGCTATACGACCTTGTGCGCTCTGACCTTCCATAAACTATTCAAGGCCGGTGCCAGCCACTACGGCATCAGCGATCTCGAAGCCATGACAAAGGACACGCACAAATTCGAGTCCCGCTATCTGGATCGCCTGGTGGGACCATTCCCACTGGCCAGACAGGTATATGAGGAGCGATCTCCGATTCATCACGTCGAAAAATTGCACTGCCCAGTCATTTTTTTCCAGGGACTCGAGGACAAAGTGGTGCCGCCGAATCAATCACAGATGATGGTGGATGCACTTCGCAAACGGTCGATCCCTGTCGCTTACGTAAAGTTCGAAGGCGAGCAGCACGGCTTCCGCAAAGCAGAAAACATCAGACGGGCCCTGGATGGCGAGCTGTATTTTTATTCTCGAATTTTCAAGTTTGATCTGCCGGAAAAAATAGAACCGGTCGAAATCGAACATCTTGACGAAGATAAAATTAAAGGCCGAAGTTGACCGCGCGTCAGGAAGTAATGGTGAAACGAAAACTTGTATCGCTCATTTCGATGCTTCTCCTGTTGGCGATTTGCTCTCCTCTGGCAGCGGCCGGGGTAAGCCCGCTTTCTGGAACTAAAGTCGCGTTCCTCGACAGCGATTTCGAAAATTGGAGTGAGCACGATCGCATAGGCGACGACATCCCGGTTTCCTCCTGGATCGATCCACGAGTTAAACCTTGGGCTGTTCTCCTCTGCATTCATGGACTGTCATTGCATAGCCAAAACTATGAAGCGTTTGGACTGCGCATGGCGAATATAGGTATTCCCACCTACGCAATCGACGTGCGCGGATTCGGATCTTGGCAGAACACCAAAGAGCGTGCAAATTCGCAGGTCGATTTCAAAATGGCGCTCGAGGATATCCATGGTGCGCTCGAGGCTCTGCGAGCCGCGCATCCCGAATTGCCTATTGTCCTTGTCGGCGAATCGATGGGCGGAGCCCTGGCTTTGCAGGCAGCCGCACAGAATCAAGATCTAGTTGATGGACTAATTTGCAGCGTGCCGGCCAACAAGCGTACGAACCAGAAGATGAATACAGCGAAAGTTGCAGTCGGAATGCTGACGGGTCCGAATCGCCAAATGAAAACCGGGCAATCGGTGGTATCGGCCGCGACAAAGAATCCGGAACTGGCCGACATTTGGATGACGGATGAGATGGCCCGTTTAAGGCTCTCGGCGAAAGAGCTTCTAGCATTTGCAATTTTCACATCGAAGAATGCCGCCAGTGCCTCACAAATCGAAAACATGCCGGTGTTATTTCTCCAGGGTGCTCGAGATCAATTGATCAACCCGAAGGGAACCTTCGAACTCTATCAAAAGCTTGCTACGCCGCAAAGAACAATGCACATCGTCAACGCCGAGCATCTATTGCTGGAATACCACCAATTCCACGATCAGCTCATCGATTTCATTTCAGGCTGGATACAGAGAAATGCTGTTCCTGCCGCTATGGCGCGCGTGCAAAAAGAGGATGCTAAGGTTGCACCGGAAGCGTTGGAAAAAGCGGCGGCTCATTTGAAAATTGCCGAAGGCTTTTTGAAGCTGCACGACGATAAGGCCGCGGAAGAACATCTCTTGCAGGTAATCGCGCTGGCTCGCGGTAGTCATTTCGCGCAGGACGCCGAAATCATCTTGTGCACTCTGCCGGATGCCGACATCGCTCCGAATGCGGAAGTGCAGACACCGTTATCGCAGGACGAACTCAAATTCATCAGTCACCAGGAGGCTTTAGACAGCACCAAACCGAGTGTCGTCATGTTCTATGCTGACTGGATCGAGGGATGCAAGCAAGTCGACGAGGCGTTACACGCGGCACTCGCGCAATATGGTTCGAAAGTAAACTTCGTTCGCCTCGATGCGGATCTGCCGGAAAATCAGGCGATTGTGAAACGCTATGCCGTGCGTCCGATTCCCACCGTTCTCTACATGACGGGCGATAACTGCGTAGTCGGCTACACCTTCGGCTATCCGGGCCAAAACGTCATCAACGCAAAGATCCGCAGCTTGATCGTCAACCAGAAGCGCTGAGCCGCGGCCGCATCATGCCGCATCTATTGCGGTGCTTTGAGGAGTACACGGCCGGATTCCAGTCTGCGCGTAATTTTATTGTCGTCGAAGTGCTGCAGCAGTGCCATCGCATATTTGCGGGAAGTGTTTAGTGCTTCGCGGAAATCGGTGGGGGCTATGTTGCGCTTTGTCTGCCAAATATTGGCGAGCACCTGGTGTGCCCTTTGCAAATTTTGCTTGCTAATGGCGAACTCGTAATTGATCAACAAAACGTCGCCGTCTTTGGCCATAGACTGAATCGCGTTCTTCATCTTGCCTACGTCGGTGCCGCAAATTTTAGCAAGTTCAGCCAGCTCGAGGCAGAAATTTTCGTCGAGTGCCTTCGTTATCTTTTCGCCCAGGGGCCCGCGCCCGGCAGGAGCCGCTTGTGGTACCGCCCCAGGAAGCGAAAGTTTGTCGCCTTTGCGCACCAATCGGTTTGCCGCGACTTCCTCGTCCACCAGCGATTGGAAAAGAGCCCGTTCAAGACGCGGCTGTAAGGAGCTGCGCGCTGCTTCGAGTGCGATGCCATCTGCGTATTCGCTACTACCGGCATGCTGTTTCAAGACGTCTTCGATGGACTGCCGCAATCGTTTCGACCAGTCCGTACGAGTGGCAGCAGCCATCACTGCATCACCAATTGCCGCTAATGTACCCGCGCGTAACAACTGGTCGCACGTTTCTTTGGCAAGAGGCTCGGGCAGAAACAAAGACAGCTGACTCCGTTTTACCATGTGATGAGGAGCGGCATTGATGAACGAGCGAATTGCATCCTCAATATTGCCGAGTTGAATCGACGCAGTGATCTCGACGAGATCGCTTCGTTTGAGCCATCGTGGTCGATCCCGAAAGACAATTTCTCCACCGAAGATTGTTTCATCGCTTAGCCTCAGGATGAATCGATCTTGCGACTGTACCATCGCCGGTTCGTTGAGCACCACCAGCGCCACCGCAGTTGATTCCTGGTCGTGGATTTCACCGTGGAGAGCTTGGGCCCAGCGAAGATAACCGTGGTGTTCGGCTGTACCATGATAAATCCGAACCGGTTGTTCGCTGATGCGGTCGGCGAACTTTTCGCCGGCTATTTTCGGACGGTCGATTACATTGACGATGAGAGTTTTCGTAGACGGCACATCGAGCCCGAGCACCACGTGCCCACGTTCTAGCTTGGTGTTCGGTTCTTTCAAGACGAGATTGCAGGCAAGTCTTTGTCCGGCACTGGCAACTTCCACCGGATGGCCGAACGTTTCCAACCTACGAACGCGTCCAGGACTGACATCGGGCCCGACAAGTATTTGATCACCAACAGCAAGTTTGCCGCGCACGAGAGTGCCGGTGATCACGGTTCCAAAACCGGATTTGCTGAAAACGCGATCGACGGGCAAAAAGGCACCGCCGGAAATCTCACGCGGCGGCAAAGACGCCAGGTGTAGCGCCAGTGATCGTTTCAAATCTTCTATGCCGAGGCTTTTTGTCGAGGAAACTTCCACCAGCCCGACAAGCTCAACTGCGTGGTCGTTCAACAGAGAATCAATCTCTTCCTTGACTAAGGCTATGTGTTCAGGGTCGCTGACGGTGTCGATTTTGGTAAGAGCAACGAGTGCTTTGTTGACCCCGAGCAAACTCAGAATGCGAACGTGTTGCTGTGTCTGCGGCATGGGGCCTTCGTCGGCAGCGACAACCAGCAGGGCAAGATCGATACCGCCAACGCCCGCCAGCATGTTCTTGAGAAACTTGCCATGCCCCGGTACATCGACAAAGCCGACTACCACATCGCCGGGAAGTTGCATGTGTGCAAAGCCCAGGTCGGTAGTCATCTGGCGCTCTTTTTCTTCTTTCAGCCGGTCAGGATCAATGCCGGTGAGGGCGCGTATCAGGCTCGTCTTGCCGTGATCGACGTGTCCGGCTGTCGATACCGTGAAGAAGCGCGTTGTAGGTGGAAAGGGAGCCTGATTGGAAGTCATAGGGCCAAAAGGACAAACGTGCCTGCATAGATTAGCAGTTTATTGCGTATGAAAGAACGGAGGCCCGAGCCGGGACGCTGAGCAAGTCGGGTCGGTTTTCGTATTTCCCGCAAACCCGTAGACTCACCATTGTGGTCAGCTAAAGAGCTACCCTAAGATGCGGCTATCGAGGTGGTTTGTCGTCGCATGGCAGCAGATATCCAGACAGACGTCGAACGCCAGACTCATGCAGAGGCTGGAACGGCATTCCGTTCGGAAGATTGGCTCGAACCTGTGAAGTCGTTTGTCAAAGAACACGCCACTGAGCTGGCAGTGGGCGCCGTCGGAACAGCAGCGGTTGTCGCTGCCTCGCGCCTTGGTCTCGGTGCACCGATGGCTACTGCCGTCCGCTCGGCGGCCGGATATATCGAAGAGTTGGGCGTCACTCGCTTCGGCATGCAGCCTTGGAGAAGCGCGCGGACGTTCATGTTCGATCTCGATCGAACACTCATTGATACCGATAAGGCTTTTGGTGCCTATCACTCGACGCTGCGCAATGAGTTGCTTTCGCGTTCCGGCCTGAGCCCGAGCTTGCTGGATGCCGGCATGGCGGAAGCCGAGAAAGCGACGAAGACCGTTTTTATTGGCGATGGCTTGCAGTACATAAAACCGCTGACAGAGGCATTTCCAGGGAAAGATGTGAACGCACTTTTCTCGTCTGCAAATGCTACGGCCAGATCCGCTTATGCGCAGGCGCTTCAACCACGACAGGATGTGCTGGGCGTACTCGACGCGCTCAAAGCCGGCAACCGCAGAATAGTGGCTTACACCGGCGGCTCGCCTGCGCACACGGTGGACAAATTGGATATGTCCGGCTTGAGCAAGTATTTCGATCGCGTTTATGCATCCGGCAAGCACCCATTCGAAGACGTTATTAGAACGCCTCAAAATATGCCGAGCCCCACATGGAGTAAGCTCGTGGAATTGTCACCATCAGCGAAGGCGACGGTGCGCGGCTTTGAAGAAGTTGCGCAAAACGAAGGCACCAAACTGAGAACCGTGATGGTCGGCGATCACATCAAGGAAGACATATTGCACGGTCAACAAGCGGGATTCAAAGCCGCGCAAGCGACATGGTTCCGACGCCAGTTGCAAGAGGGCATCAATGCTGATTTTGTGTTGAAGCAGCCCGGTGACATTTTGAAGATCAATCTATTCCGCCGCGCGCCGGCTTGATTAGCGATGTGAACCCTTTAAATATTCGCGAGTAGCTACGGCGACCGGCAGGTCGGTTGGTTTTCCGAAACCGTGTTTTGACAAGAGAGTTGCCGTGTCTAAGAGCCGGGCTCAGTTTTGGACAATTCCCGAAAAGGCGCGTTCGTCGCCTTGGTGAGACAGGTTTTCGGTAAAAAAATACGCATCCCGCTGTCTGCAATGGCTCTTTGCTGCCTCTGAAGGTTAAGATCAGTCGGTTAAAGCGGGCTCACGCCCGCCGGTGCATAGGAACGAACAGGAAAAGTCATGCTCCATCAATTCATCGATCCGATTCTGCAATCCATCAAGCACACGGTGGAAGGCTGGAGCTACTTGGGTGTCATCATCATGATGGCGATTGAGTCGGCCAATATTCCGCTGCCGAGTGAAGCGATCATGCCGACGGCAGGATTGCTCGTGCAGCAAGGGAAGATGAACCTGCATTTCGCTGCGCTTGCCGGCGCAATCGGTTGCTTGCTCGGCTCCATTCCCTCTTACCTCCTCGGCAAGTACGGCGGTCGGCCCTTCGTGCAGAAGTACGGAAAGTACATTCTGGTAAGCGAGAGTGATCTGGAAGCAGCCGATAAGTGGGTGGATCGCTGGGGTGACTGGGCCTTCTTCATTTGTCGCATGCTGCCTGTGGTGCGCACCTTCATCTCGTTTCCGGCAGGCGTTCTCAGAGCGCATTTCGGCATCTTTTGTTTGTTCACCTTCGTCGGCTCCCTGGTTTGGTGCTATTTCCTCACCTGGGTCGGCATCAAGTTTGGCGAGAACATGGAAATGTTCACGCACGTTTGGCATAAGTTTGACATCGCGATTGTCGCGTTGGTGGTGGCTGGATTCGGTTGGTATCTGTACCGCCATTTGAAGCATAAGTGAACACTCTAAGCGAAGCTTGGGAGCAACAAGCCGCACGCTGGATTAAGTGGGCGCGCGAGCCTGGACATGATTCGTACTGGCAATTCCATCGCGATCAGTTTTTCGAATTGCTGCCACAGCCAGGCAACCTCACGGTTGATATAGGATGTGGTGAAGGGCGGCTGCCTCGTGATTTGAAGAAGCTCGGGCATAAGGTGATCGGTTGTGATGCGTCGAAAACACTGATCGAAGCAGCTGCAGAAGCCGATCCGTCGGGCGAATACCATTTGGCGAACGCCGCCAAGTTGCCGCTGCCAGACGCGTGCGGCGATCTTGTCACCGCATTCATGTCGTTGCAAGACGTGGACGATTTGGACAGTTCCACCCGTGAAATTCACCGCATATTAATTGACGGTGGACATGCTTGCATCGCTATCGTTCATCCGATCAATTCATCGGGCGAATTTACCGATGAGAGTTTCGACAGTCCATTTGTGATCAAGGGATCTTATTTCGCCGAGCACAATTACTCAGACACTTTCGAGAGGGGTGGTCTGGAAATGACGTTTCACAGCAAACATCGCTGCCTGGATACGTTTAGCAGGTCATTCGAGCAGGCGGATTTGCTTATTGAAGCTATTCGCGAACATCCTGTGCCGGACCATGTCGTTGCTGCCGGCGGCCGTATGAAACGCTGGCAAAGATTGCCGCTATTCATGCATTTTCGCTTGCTCAAAATTAAGCGATAACTTGCGACAACGCAGCGACGAGTTTGTCGATATCGGATTCGTTGAGCGAGTAATGCAACGATAAGCGCATTCCATATCCGGGATCGCCGAAGTAAAAATCCGGTTGCACCCAGATTCGATGCTGTTCCCACAGCCACTCTTTGAGATCTTTTACTTTGATGTGATCCGCGTTAAACGTCACCGTCAGAATGCCGGTCGTTTCCCCGGTGACATCGGGCGTGCGAATGACTGTCGAAGAGAACGCGGCCAACTTCGTCCTGGCGTATTGCAAAAGTTGATTCTGGCGGTCAGCGATTGCTTCGAGTCCGAGGTCGAGCGCCAGCTTGCATGCGGCCGTCAAGCCGGTAAAGCGCCCGACGTCGGCCGTTCCCTGAAACTCGAAACGCATCAGCGGATTGTCGAACTCGCCATAATATCGATCGCCGAGCCAGGATGGCTTCAATTGTTCTGCATACAAAGGCTTGATGTGAAGAAAGCCAACGCCGTTTGGTGCGCCAAGCCATTTGTGTCCAGAGCCGACCCAGATAGGATAATCGCTCACGCTGAGTCGAGCTTGACCGGGCGCGTGCGCACCGTCGACCAGAAGCGGAACCCCCAGCGCTTTCAGTCGTTGGGACAGCGGCTTCAAGTTCGGACGCCAGCCTGTGAACGAGTCGACCTCGCTTACTTCGACAAGGCGTGTTTTCGGCGAGATCAATTTTAGTATGCCGGCGCACAACGCATCGCTGCCGGCGTGCGGTTCAAACTTGTGGTGCCGCACCACAATGCCACGCGTTTCTTCGAGATAGCGTGCGATAGTGCGCACACTGCCATGCTCGTGCGTGGTCGTCACGAACTCATCTCCAGGGTTGAGCAGAAAGGTTTGCATAACCAACTGCAAACCTTGGGTGCTGTTTTGCGTCAGCAGCAGGTTGTCGGGCGAACCACCGATCACCTCAGCGGCAACTCGCCGCGCTTCGGTGAGGTGCTCTTCGTTATAGAAGGTCCAGTAGGTTGGATTGTTATTGAACCGCTGCCAACTCTCGGCAATTGCAGTAAGAACTCGATGTGATTTACGCCCGCAGCTGCCCGTATTCAAATAGAGCGAACCGTCGTCCGGCGGCGGAAATTCGGCTTTGACTAAAGCCATGTCCAGCGCGCAGGAGCGCCGGCTTCCAGCCGGGATCATGCTACTTCCTGTATTGGCGCCGTCTGGTATCCTGGCGGATTTCCAGCAAGTCACGCAGCAATTGCTGGCGGTCGGGGCTGTCCCAGCGGCGCAGCCATTCTGTGATCGCTTGCTGAATCATGCCGGACTTGTCCGGCGAATGCGTGCCGTATAGCCGCTTCAGCTCGAGCCAGATGGACTGAAGGGCGGCCAGTTGCTCGGAAGGCAATTTAACTGTGTAGGCTACGTACTTTCGGCCGCCGATTGTCTCGCCCGGACCAAGCGGTGGCTCGGGCAGAAGATCGCGCGCGTAAGTCTGTTCGGCGGATTCAGAGCCGCCATTGAGCCCCTCGTCGGCAAGGGACTCGTCCTGGAGATGTTTATCTTTAGCTGTCATTGACAAGCCGTCTCCATCGCCCTGCCGGGCTATAGTCGAAGCCGCTGCTTGACCAATTGTATCCCAGAGTGCGCTAAGGCAGATGTATGGCATCAACCCTATAAGCTGAAAAGAATGATCTAAACCCAATATCGATGGGAGGAATACCATGGCAGGGCTTGTATTTTCGGCAATTTAGAAGAGAATCAGAGCAGCCGGTTAGCGACGTGCCAGCAGGCCGAGCAGGAGTAAACAGCGAATGCTGTCGGATGTAGTCAGAGCGGTTGTCCAGCGGGTACTCAGGGATAAGATTCTTCTGGGCTTGCTCATCGTAGCCATTCTTGGCGTCTTCGTCGGCGGCATGACCATGAGCGACGACAAATCCGACGCCAAAAAAGAGGCGTCCGCCGACAAGGCTAACGACCAGGCGAGTCAACCCTCGGTGCAGCCAAAACTCGCCGCTGATTTCGTTGCCTGGTGGCTGAAGGGGGCGATGGACTACAATGCCGCGTCCGCGTCCGAAAGCCATCAGCAAGCCGTAAAGTGGGTGACGCCTGACGCCGGGCGTTCTTTTGTTGGCGCCTTTTGGACCAATGAAATCGCGGAGGCCGTGCAAACGGGCCGTATGGTCGCCGGTTTTCAACCGACCGCAGTGGCGCCGATAGCAGTAAATCGAGACGGCAGCATAGTGATTGGCGTCAACGGCACAATGGTGGTGCAAGCGGGGGGGCCGCCCTCGACGCAACCTTTCGCCGCAGCGTTTTTGGTGCGGCAAGAAAAAGATGGCTTGCGCATTGCCGGAATCGATGCAAAATCCGGACTGTTGCCAGGGTCGCAAGTTTTTTAAACTTGACATGCGAGCGTTGCGCGACGCCGCGTCCGCGCGTGAATAGCTAGCGCCATACATGCGAATATTATTGAAGCTGTGATATATTCAAGGATCTCTCGCTGCAGTGCTTTGCTACACTGGCTGCGATTACAGCTGCCTGCCGAGGTAGCTCAGTTGGTAGAGCAGAGGACTGAAAATCCTTGTGTCGCCAGTTCAATTCTGGCTCTCGGCACCATTTAAGCCCGGTAACGGGCGCGCGGGATCGCTAAGGGCGGTCCCGTTTCTTTAGATAAACGGTTGCGCACCATATGTGGTGTCACTTGTGCAGCCTGTCGAGAAAGTGTTTCCACGATGGAATTGTTGTTTCCTTCGCAATCAACTGCTGCGGCGTCTCCTTTTCCTTTTTAGCGTCCGCCAATTGATCGTCGTCCGGCAAACTTATGCTGAGTCCACCGAGCCGATCGTAAGGCACTCGCGCGCGCACGTGAAGTGACTTGGGCACGCCGAATTGATCTTGTGCGGTGTTCTGATGTCCGCCGAAGTACAAGGGCGTTATCGCTTTCTCCGCTTGCAGGAGCGCGTGTGCGGACATGGCCAGTTTTCCCGAACGATCCGCAATCGAGCCATCCTTAATGGCATTGGCAATCTGTGTAGCAAAACTATCCAAATCCTTCGGTGCGGGATATGGCAAATCGAGGAAATAAAAACGTTCGTATTCCGGTGTCGTTTGAACCAGTTTCAGCATTGCCTGCTTGTTGCCTGGCACCTTCAGTGAAGAGCTGAGTTCATTGGCGAATCGATCTAAGGCATGTGCGAACTTCGGGTAATGTTGCAGATCAAAATGAGCAAGCGTGGTCACGGCTTCGCCGCCACCTACACGATCGAACTCTCGGCGTTCCGTTTCCACTGCCGAATCCGCAAGCTGTCCGGCAGACATATGTGGATGCTGCAGCAACTTGGACATCCAACTCGGCTCGTTCAGTCCGCATGTATCCGTTGATGCGCAAGGCATAAATTCGGCGGATGCCACCACATGCTTGGCGATCGGACTCACTTTC
Organism: Candidatus Obscuribacterales bacterium; assembly: GCA_036703785.1. GTDB lineage: Bacteria > Cyanobacteriota > Vampirovibrionia > Obscuribacterales > Obscuribacteraceae > JADYXS01. Next base: position 10,677 of record DATNQY010000208.1, on the reverse strand, counting down.
GCCAACGTATCAGCTTGTGCCATTGAGCAACCGTCGAATGCCAGCAAATCGACTTTTTGTCGATGCAATTTCGATAAAGCAGAATGCATATCTTGGGCCAATGAGTCCAAAGAGACAGGACCAAGGTTTGTACCGAGACCATGCACTCCGAAACCGTGCGAGAACACGACCAGACCCAGCCGTTTGGATGGTTGCGACGATCCGGCATAGCGGACGAGTTCGCCGATCAGTCCGGACGGGTCTTTTGTGTGGGGTTGCGAAAGCGGAGTAAGCTGCCCATCCTTTATTAAATATCTGGAAACAGCTCCGTCCGTTTTTTGCTTGTCACTAACCTGCACCACTAGCGATACCGGTTTTCCGTGCGATTCAGCTTGCAGTTTTTGCAGCGCATCTGATTTCTGCTTGGCGCCCAACTTGTCGTCCAAAGTTAGTTTGAGATCAATTGCGACGGTCCATTCCTGTTCGCCTCGGCGTTTGCTGAGAGTGTTGGCGTCGCCAGTTGTCTGCAAGCCCCTATCCATGCGTGTTTCCTCGGGTTCACCGGATCGGAATCTATTGCTTATCGGTTATTTAAGCCATGTGGAATTTACGCTCGCTTAAGCAATTGCAACAAGAATGAGCTTTTCTATTGAACAGATGCTCTTAAGATATCGCAACACGCCCAGCTGGCGCCCGTTTCACGAGGGGGCAAAAGCATCTGATTAGAAACCAACTGCTCAGCCGTCACGTCCGGGACCTCAATAGTCGAGTTTGCCGCGGCCCACCAGCCGCAGGGAGGAACCATGAAAGCTGCGATTACAGCCGGACTCTCGGCAATGCTGCTGGCCGGAGTAGTCTCGCCAGCGTTTGCTGACACAACCGTGATTCAAACAACAGCGCAACCAACGGTGGTTAGCGCACCTGCCATTCTTGCCAATCCGACAGTCGGTGCACCGGCATGTTCAACCACTGTTCGTGAATTGACTTTCCCGGCAACATACCCGGGCGGAGTTGTTCAAGTTGTCCCGACACCATGCCGCGCTTACGCATTCGATTACGGATATCCAACGATGGATTACTCAATGGATTATACGTGGGAGCCGTTCTACATCTACGGTGACATTCCGACCGGTGGTGGCGCCGGCGGCGGTGGCGGTTAATCGCAAATCTTAGGGGCACGGGTATCGTGCACGCTACAACGCCCGGACTAACCCTCCGGGCGTTTTCTTTAGCCTACTGATAGCGCAACTGCTACTTCGGCGCCGCATGAATGACAGAATTTTTGGTCGTTGCATAGCGCGCAACCGCATCGCATACAGAGCGGAGCTTTCGAAGAAGGTAAGCGATCGCCGCATTGACCACAAAACCAGTCGGTCTGCCGGCGGCGGGCGTGGCAAGTTGGGCAGCCATCGGTTTGGCGCGCGGTAAATTGCAGAGGTGGAGCAGGCGGTGTCACAACCACGGATGAAGCCGCGGAGACCACGACACTCGCAGATTCAGGTAGCGCCAGTGACGATGAAATGACCGGTGAAGAAATAATGGACGGCGCGACTGCTAGGGGCGGCTGCACCGGTACAACTGCTTCTGCCGGCGCCTCTGTGAGGGCGCGGCCGCAGCCTCTGCAGAAGCGAGCGTTTGGACGATTGTTGGCTCCGCAATTTTGGCAAGACATGGTGGCACCCTTGGTGGCATGACTAGTGCCACCAAACTTACACCGTTTCAGGATCTCCTGCAAGTATCACCAAAATATATCTTGTGGATATTACCGAGCAATACCAACGGCATCTTTTAGCTTGACCAAACGCTGTCTGGCAGCCTCTAAAGTCTCTTGCTTCTTGGCAAAGCAGAATCTGATAAATTTTCGTCCTGTAGCGCTATCCGGTCTGAAGAAGCTGGATCCAGGAACGACAGCCACGCCAATATCCTTGACCAGATATTCCGTGAATTTCACGTCGCTCGGATAGCCGAATTTGGAAATATCGCAGAATACGTAATAGGCACCTTTCGGTTTGTAGTAATCGATGCCTGCCTCATCCAATATCTGCAGCATCGAATCACGACGCGCCGAATATTCGTTTGCCAACTTTTCATAATACGAATGCGGCAATGCCATTGCGGCTGCGCCCGCCCGCTGCAACGGCGCGGCGGCGCCCACCGTCAAAAAGTCGTGTACCTTGCGAATCGCCGCTGTAAGTTCGGGAATGGCGATCACTGTTCCTAATCTCCAGCCAGTGATGCTGTACGTCTTCGAAAGACTGTTGATTGTCACGACCATTTCGCGCATCCCCGGCAACGACGCCGGAGCAATGTGCTTGGCGCCATCGAAGACGATGTGCTCGTAAGGTTCGTCGGTAAATATTTTGACGCCCCACTTAGAGCAAAGCCGTCCGATGATTTCGATTTCTTCCTTGGTGAAGACTTTGCCGGTGGGATTGTGCGGCGTATTGAGAATGAGGGCTCGGGTTTTGTTGTTGAAAGCCGCTTCGAGCTCTTTCTCGACAAAGTGCCAGTCGGGCGGATGCAGCGTAACGTACCGGGGAGTGGCACCGGCAAGAATTGCATCGGGGCCGTAGTTTTCATAGAACGGCTCGAAGACGATCACCTCATCGCCAGGATTGATCAAAGCCAACATCGTGGCGATCATCCCTTCGGTGGCGCCGCAAGTAACGGTGATTTCCGTCTCGGGATCGATGGTGATGCCGGTGTAAGTCGCCGTTTTAGCGGCAATCCCGTCTCTAAAGGGTTTATCGCCCCAGGTAATGGCATATTGATTGACGTCGTTGTTAATTGCTTCGCAGGCGGCTTGTTTGATCTCAGCCGGGCAAGGAAAGTCGGGCATTCCCTGGGCAAGGTTGACGGCTTTGTGCTTGGCCGCCAGCCGCGACATCTCACGAATAACCGATTCGGTGAAGTACTGCGCTTTGATCGAGATTGGCTTCCGTTCGTCAGGCGAGGTGGTCATGACAAGAGCCTCGAGGCGGGACAAAGAAACATGATACCGCAAAGCCGGCTTCCACCCGCCGCTACCATGCGCACTAGAACTTGTTTTGGTCCTTGTCCCTGAGCCCGAGTACGGAGGGAATGAAGGCCAGAATGAACCACAGCAGAAGAATCACCAGCAAAGCAGCGATGGCGGTGAAATAGACGAGTTCGAGGGTGGGCGACAGTTCCATGTATTAGTGCTTGTCGGGTGTGGTGTCGCTGCTTGCCCGGCGGACTTCGGTGCCCGGAAAGTAGTAGCGCAAAATCTCCAGATAGGATTTACCCAGGTGCGCCATACCGCACGCGCCCCACTGACACAAGCCTACACCATGCCCGGCTCCGGTGGAGGTGACAGTGACAAAATCGGGGCTGCAAGCTATCGTATATCGTGTGCCGGGAACCTTGTCCCAGCCCAGTTTTTGTCCCATCTTCATCCAGAAGGAGTAGCCCGCCATTGTGCGGCCGCCTGCCTCAACTGTAAGCGGACGTCGCTGATTGTCGAATGACAAAACTGTGACAGGCTCTTTGCCGAAATAGTGTTGAAAGACGGCCTGCGGAATTTTTGCAGTTTTGGTCTGCCAAAACGGCGACTGCCGGCAGAAATCGCATGGACGCGACGACAGGTACGGAAAGCTCCCACGCTTGAGGCCGAAATAGGTTTCACCATCGCTGGTGCCGCCGGCGCAAGTCGAATGGAAGTACACGGTAATAGGACGAGCGTCGAACACAAGCTGATCGCCCCAGGTTTGATCCACCGCTGCTGCCACCGCTTCGCTGACTGATGCTACTCCCAAGTACGCTTGCTTTTCGGTGGTGTCATTAAGGAGATCACCGAGTTTGTATCGGGCCAGTGCCGTTTGGGCGAGCACCGATTGTGCTTTCAACGCTTCCGGTGGAAATTCGGTTGTACTTTCGCTGCCGACGACGGACTTGATATAGTCGCGAAAGTCCAAGCGATTGTAGATCTGCATTCCATGCGCGGTGGCATCAATCGTAATGATGCCTTTGTACGAGCGAGAAACGCCCGCGCCGAGCTGCAGGGTAATTGTTCCCCGCGGGCTTCTCAGTACAAAATGCGTCGCGCCCATCATCCGCTGTGATGGAGGTGCGCCTTTGAGCCGGCGGGAAACGCCGATGGAGTGTTCTCTCCAGGAAAACAAAAACGAGCCTTCTTCCAAGGTCCGGTGTACAGGCGACATAATCTCAATCGGTCCATCAACAACAAGCTGACGTCCGGGTGCATGGGACTGGAACAGGCTAACGTTGACTTGGGCCGGTTGGCCGAAAGCCGCAGCCTGCACTAATAACGCACATAGTGAAAGTAGCAGTCGCCGCACTCTTGTCTAACTCCTTGATAGCGCTCAGCCGGGACGCTATGATCATGCCATCACAATTATGGGCGCTTGAAAAGCGCCGGGCACCCCGGAATCGGTTTTTACTAATTTAGGTCGTGGCGTCACAGAAGGTGCAGAATCGTGAATATGCCAGTCCAACTTTACGCTTTAACTTGGTCGCAGGATGACACCAAGGCGATCACCGAATGGCAAGAACAAAATGCCGACAAGGTTTTCATCGCTGGATGGTCCAGGATTCTCTATGAACCCTTGCACGTGGCGGTGGGCGATCCCAACATTTTTAGCATGGCCATTGATGGTATTGTGATTCGCAATCATACGTCAGCCAGCCCAGACAGCTTGAAGGAAACATTGAAGAGGCTATCGGCGGGCATGTTGAAACTTTACGCAGTCAGCAACGGGACAGAACCGGTAAGTTTGCCACCGATGCCTACTTACTGAACGGGCAACCGCGCGGTCATAGGCCGAGCATACGGAAATAGGGAATCTCGTTCTTGGAACTGCCGAATTCGATTTTATTCATGGAAGCGATCTTGCTGGTTGCCTCGATGGCTGCGGGTCTGTTAGGCTCGCTCACCGGGTTGGGCGGCGGCGTAATCGTTGTGCCTTTCCTTGTGCTCGGGTTCGGCGTCGATTTACGCTACGCGGTCGGTATCTCGCTTGTGTGTGTCATCGCCACATCGTCTGGGGCGGCAGCGGCTTATGTGCGCGAGGGTTATACAAACGTCCGCATCGGCATGTTTTTGGAAATGGCGACCACCATCGGGGCCTTGACCGGCGCCATGATTACCACGCTGGTCGAAAAGAAATGGATAGGGATCATTTTTGGCGTGATGCTTTTGCTTTCAGCATACACTTCCGTCGCCAAGCATCAAGAAGAATACACTGGCGAGCCGGACAAATTGGCTGCCCGATTTTCGCTCAGCGGTAACTACCCAACCGCCTCGGGCGCGCGCAGCTATAACGTCACAGGTGTGCCGGGAGGTTTTTTGCTCATGTACGTTGCCGGCATTTTGTCGGCGCTTCTGGGTATTGGTTCCGGCGCACTGAAAGTGGTGGCGATGGACAACTTGATGAAAATTCCGTTCAAAGTATCTACGACCACAAGCAACTTTATGATCGGCGTTACTGCAGCGGCCAGCGCCGGCGTCTATCTCGGTCGCGGCTACATTCAGCCGCCGCTGGCCATGCCGGTGATGTTGGGAATACTCGTAGGCTCTCTCGTGGGAGCAAGCCTGCTTCATAAAATGAAGACCGAGACTTTGCGCAAGGTGTTTTCGGTGGTGATCTGCTTGGTGGGCATCGAGATGATCTATAAGTCGCTAATGGGACAACTGTGATGTCGCACCATCCTCATCTCACCACGTCACCGATGGATCCCGAAAGCGAAAAGCTTCTCGATGTGCTGATCAGCAATGTGTTGCGCGGTGGACTGATTGTTGCTTCGTCGTTAATGATTGTCGGCGGCATCATTTACTTTTGGCATGCCACCACTGCGCCGACGGAATATTCGCACTTCGTTCTTGAGCCTACACAACTGCGCACTTTGTCTGGTATTCTCACCCTGGCATTCAAGGGCGACGGGGAGGGCATTATGCAGCTTGCCGTCGTGGTGTTGTTAGCAACTCCGTTTTTGCGAGTGGTGGCGTCGCTGCTGATGTTTCTTCGCGAAAAAGATTGGAAATATGTCGTTGTTTCCCTGGTCGTTCTAAGCGTCTTGCTATATAGCCTTTTCGCAGGACAAACCGGCGGCTGAATACGGTTGGAGAATCAGTCAATTCCCGAAAATCAAGTCGCGCGGAATTTCCTTCACCGACGGACATCCCGACAAAACGAGAGCAAGATCGAGTTCGGCTTTTAGCATTTCTAGAACTCGCAGAACTCCCTGTTCGCCGTCAGTGGCTAATCCCCAGAGTACCGGCCGTCCGACGAGAACAGCTTTGGCTCCGAGGGCGAGTGCCTTCAGCACGTCTGTACCGCGGCGAATGCCACCATCGACGAGCACGTCGGCGCGTCCTGCAACGGCCTCTACAATCGACGGCAGCACGGTGACGGTCGCCGGTACGGTATCGAGCTGACGGCCACCATGGTTGGATACGACAATTCCTGCTGCGCCGTGCTCAAGCGCTCGCAGCGCATCATCGGGGCGCAGGACGCCCTTCACCAGTACGGGCAACTTGGTCAGCGAACACAGCCATTCCAGATCTTTCCAGGTAAGCGCGGTGTTGTAGAGCGTCGCGATGTAGGCCGCCAGTCCGGACTCGCGTTCTTTCGGCGGCAATTGTTCAAATCCTGCTTTCATCAGATTGGCGACGCACAAATCAGCAGGAAGATGAAAGCCGTTGCGCACATCGCGTTCTCGTCGACCGAGCATCGGTGAATCGACGGTAAGAACGATTGCCTTGTATCGCTCTTTCTCTGCTCGTTCTACGAGTGATTGTGTGACCCCTCTATCGCTATATACGTAGAGCTGAAACCACTTGGTACCATTACCGGTGGCGGCAACTTCTTCGATAGAGCTGGTCGAAAGGGTGCTGAGGGTGAAGATTGTCCCAGCTGCGGCGGCAGCTCGGGCGGTGGCCTTCTCACCGTCGGGATGTGCAAGCCGGTGGAAGGCCGTAGGCGCCACGAGAATCGGCATGCTTGCATGTTGTCCGAGAATCTCGGTACTGAGGTCGCGTCGACTGACATCGACCAGCATGCGAGGCGCGAGAAAAATGCGATCGTATGCGCGCTCGTTTTCCGCAAGCGTGATCTCGTCGCAGGCTCCGCTCACGTAGTAGTCGAATGCCATCGGCGACAGGCGTTCTTTCGCCAGCGCTTCCAGCTCGCGCAAATTTACGCAGTCGGGTTTCGTTGGTGCGGTCATGGTCGCACATGATAGCAGATGAGCGAGAGCGGGCTTGCGCCCGCCGCTACAATCCATTGTAGCGCTCGCCGGAAGGCGACTGTTATCCGACCTTCGGTTTCAGCGACCGAGATGTGAAGCGGCGCGGCGGCAGCTTCACTTTCGGCTGATACTCGCCGCCGTTCGGATCCAATTTTTTCCCAATCACGCGCTCAATATCGCGCACCAGATAACGCTCGTCTTCGGCGATGAATGATAGCGCCACTCCCGAGCGTCCGGCACGGCCCGTGCGTCCGATGCGGTGTACGTAATCCTCAGGTGTTCCGGGCAGATCGTAATTCACAACATGGCTGACTTCCGGAATATCCAAACCGCGCGCTGCAACGTCGGTGGCAACCAGCACGCGCACTTTCCCTTCCTTGAATCGCCGTAATGTTTTTTCGCGCTTGACCTGGCTGATATCGCCGTGGATCGGCTCAGCCGATACCTTCGCTTCATTCAAACGATCGAAAACCCAATCGGCGCGCATGCGCGTTTTTGTGAATATGATCACGCTGGACATGTCCAGCTCGCCAAGCAAGCGCAACAGAAGCTGATCTTTATCGAACTCATGCACATGGTAGATGATTTGCTCGATGTCCTTGGGCTCGATCCGGTCGCTGTTGACGCGGACGAAGATGGGATCTTTCAAGTAATTCCCGGCAATAGATTTCACTCGCTCATCAATGGTGGCAGAGAACATCAGAGTTTGCCGTTCATCGGGGACTTTAGCCAGAATTCGGCGCACCTGCGGCATGAAACCCATGTCGAGCAGGCGATCGGCCTCGTCAAGCACGAGCATTTCTATCTGCGACAAATCGACGTGCTTGCGCTCCAGGTGATCGAGCAGTCTGCCGGGAGTGGCGACTAGAATATCGACGCCTTTGCGCAAGGCCCGTGTTTGGGAATCGAATCCGGTGCCGCCGTAAACCGCGAGCGCCTGCAAGTCGAGTTCGGCGCCGAATATGGCGAATTGTTCTTGTACTTGAACAGCAAGCTCACGAGTCGGTGCAATGATGAGCGCCCTCGGGAAGCCCAGGGGCTCTTGCAAACACTCAAGAATGGGCAGTGCGTAGGCGGCGGTTTTGCCGCTGCCGGTTTCTGCTGAGCCGACTAAATCCTTGCCGGCTATGATGTGCGGGATCGCTTGGAATTGAATGGGTGTAGGTATTTGATAGTTGAGATTTTTAAGCGCAGCAATAACGGGCCTGCATAGGCCCAGGCTAGAGAATGTGGTCAAAATTGACTTCCTTTGTTGAATTATTTTTCGTCATTATTTAGCGCCAGCGGGGCGCTATCTCTTTCTCGAGGAATCGCATTGCTGTAAAACTTAGACGTACCGTCTCTGGCTCTAAGTCGCTCGCAACGCACAGAGAAACGTTATTCGTTTCAACCTGCAGTGACGGGGGTATCTGTCGTGAAAACGAACCGCCCGCAGCCAAATTGTGGCACATCTGGCTAAAGATGTCAACAATATAATGATTATTTGGCGCTTTCAGCGATCGGCCGATATTTATCTTAATGACAACTGCCGCCCGGGCAGCTCTTGCCAATAGCCGCGGGTGTAAGCGGGCTGTTTACGGACGTTTGCCGCTTGTGGCTGAACCCCCGCTGGGCGCGAGTCCCGGGTACACCCAGGGCGCATCGTAGTTGGAAGTCCGCGCGTGCCCGGGTGCCAGCCATTGAGGCGCCGTATAGGCGAGCACGATCAGCAGAATGAGAGTTGTAGCCCGTCGAATATCGTCTTTATTCATGTTTCTCATGTTCCCTGGTGTCGACAGCGGCAAACCGCTTCCCAGCTGCGCGATTTCCGTCTAGAATTTGTGAGATTCCACAGGGCGAGGGAATTACGTGGGTCTCTCGATGCAACCGGGAGCGACCGGTAAAGTGTTGATCGCAGGCGCAGGCCCCACCGGCTTGATGGCTGCTTGCGAACTCGCCCGTCGAGACATCGACTGCACCGTCATCGATAAAGCCGCTCAGCCATCTGATAAGTCGCGCGCGCTTGGTGTGCATGCGCGCACTCTCGAGATGCTGGACGACCTCGGCATTGCCGAAGCCATGATTCAAGATGGGCTCGTCGTGCGCCGCATGAAGGTTTTCGCAGACCGAAAACCACTGGCGGAAGTGAATTTTGACGATCTCGAAAGTCCATTTCCCTTCACTCTGGCTTTGCCACAGGACAAGACGGAGAAACATCTGACGAAGTGCCTGGCATCTTCAGGCAGGCAGATCCTTCGACAGCACGAGCTTGTCGACGTGAAAACATCTGCGGACAAAGTCGATGTGAAGATAAAAACTGCCGACGGCAAGGAGATTTCGCAAACGTATGATTGGCTGATCGCGTGCGATGGCGCGCACAGCACGGTTCGGCATGCGCTGCAATTGCCGTTCGAAGGCGGTACATATGAAGAGCAGTTTGTTCTGGCTGATGTGCGTCTAGAGCTGCCGCCCGAGCTAACGAAGGATTCGCAATGGCAGCCGTTTTCCATTCACATGACCAAAGCAGGTCTACTCGCCTTCTTTCAAATCGGAGGAGATCGCTATAGGGTAATTGCGGTGCTGCCACCAGATACGGTGCTGAGCAAAGGCACCGAGCCGACGCTGCTTGAGGTGCAGGCGATGGTTGATGAACGCGCACCGAAGGGTATTCGGCTCCATGATCCGGTTTGGCTGGCGTCTTTTCGCATCAACTATCGGCAGCTAAGAGATTATCGTCATGGACGCGTTTTGTTCGCCGGAGACGCCGCGCATGTGCATAGCCCGGCCGGCGGACAGGGCATGAACACCGGCATGCAGGATGCCGTCAATCTGGCATGGAAGCTGGCTCTGGTGATCAAAGAAGGTGCCGGCGACAGCTTGCTCAACAGCTATGCTATCGAACGACATGCCGTTGCAGCCGCCGTCCTCAAAGGCACTGATTTTTTGACGCGCGTCAACATAATGCGCAACCCGCTGGGCCGAGAGCTGCGCAATCGGCTGGCGCCTATCTTGATCGGGCAGGAAGTCATTCAAGCGAAAATCACTCGCAACGTTTCCGAGCTGGCTGTTGCATATCGATCCAGTCCGATCGTGTTTGAACACAAACGCAGTTTGTTGGCCGTTGCCGCAAAGCCGGCGAATGCACCCGATCAACCAGGATGGGCGGATTGGTTCGAGTTCGGTCATGGACCATCACCGGGCGAACGCGCTCCCGACGCCCATGCAGTCGACGCAAGAACCGACAAGCCGATCCGATTGTTTCAAGCCATGCGTGGCATCAAACATTCATTGCTCTTGTTAGCCGGAGAGCATGAGTCCGAAAAAGTACTTGCGCAAATCGCACCACTGGCACATGCGGTAGAACAAATGTTCGGCCGGTTGGTGCAGGTGGTTATTGTTGCTGCCGAAGGAAGCGGGCTTGCGGCCGCCGGTACCAATACCGAATGTGATTTCACGCCGCCGGAGATTCTGCGCAAATTGGAAGCGAGTGTT
>DATNQY010000207.1:0-9852 GCA_036703785.1 Candidatus Obscuribacterales bacterium | reverse complement strand
ATATTTCCGGCGCCCGGCACCTATCGATTAAAAAAATGTCTGGAAGCAATGTCTGAAAAACTAATAACCTGCGCTCATCGATTTCGCCTTGCACCATGTATGGTGGCAATACTTTTTATGGCGCTCATCCAATTGCAGATGCCTTCTGCGGCGTGTCCGTGCAGTGAGATTGCGCGTCCCTCGCCGGAGAGGAAAATGCTCGATAGAGAAGCCGGATTGAAATTTATGCACAGCCCCGAGTATAAGCAGGAATTCGACCAGGCTATCGCCGGAGCCCGTGCCGCCTGCGAAAAACATATGAATGAGCCTAATGTTGCGGTAGTTTCTGATCTTGATGAAACACTGCTCGACAATAGTGCAATGTTTATCAAAAATCCGAATTACACGCAGCCTGAATTTCGCGCCTGGGTCAAACAATCGGCGGCCGGTGTCTTGCCTGCGACGGCCGATTTCCTCTCTTGGGCGAGGAAAAACGGTTTTGCTATCTTCTTTGTCACTGGACGCAGAGAAAATGAGCGACTCGCCACCATTGAAAATCTGGTGCACGACGGTATCGGCTATGACGGGTTGTTCATGCGCAAAGTCGACGATCATCGTCCTGCCGAAGACTTCAAATCGGAATACCGCAAGCAAATTGAAGACATGGGCTTTAAAGTAATTGTTAGCATAGGCGATCAGGTATCAGATTTGTATGGCGGAAATGCCGAAGATTGCGAAAAACTGCCCAACCACATTTACTACATACCGTAGACCTCAATGGACACGCGCAAGATTACCGAGAAAGAGATCAGCAGAGAGTGCGCGCTCTGTGGGTTTACCACCACTGAAATAATCGTGGTTTGTCCGGAAGACGGCAGTGCGCTCGTCACGATCAAGCCTGATCCCTTTATTGGTTGTACAATAGCCGGCCGTTTCGACATTGAATTTTTGATCGGCAGCGGCGGCATGGGCAACGTGTACAAAGCGACGCAACGCCTGGTAGAGCGTGAGGTCGCCGTCAAAATATTGCATAGTGAAAAACTCAACAAACGCGATGCGGTTTTGCGCTTTCAGCAAGAAGCGCGGGCGGCGGCTGCGCTCTCGCACAATAATATTGTCGGTTTCTTCGACTTCGGATTGACGGAGGACAACGTTCCATTTATCGTCATGGATTACATCCAGGGCGTGTCGTTGTTCGAGATGCTCAAGCAAAACACGCTGACGGCAGATCGTTGCACCAAGATCTTCGCTCAAGTTTGTGATGCTCTCCAGCACGCCCACGACAAGGGCGTCATTCACCGCGACATCAAGCCAAGCAATATCATGCTCGTAAAAACGCCAGAGCAAGATGACCTGGTGAAAATTCTCGATTTCGGCATCGCCAAATTGTTGCCGCAATATCATGCCACCAATCGCGTCACTCTCACACAAACGGGCGAGCTATTTGGAAGTCCGCAGTACATGAGCCCGGAGCAATTCGCCGGGCAACCGCTGGACGCGCGCTCTGACATGTATTCGGTGGGCTGCGTGATGTACGAATCTTTAACCGGTCGCGCACCAGTGATGGGCGATAGCATTATCGAGTTGATCCAGAAACATACTCACGAACGTCCGGCACCGCTGCGTGCCGTCAAGAGCGATCTCGAAGTATCGGAACAACTCGAAGCGATCATATTCAAGTGCCTGGAAAAAGATCCCGAGCAGCGCTTTCCGTCAATGAGCGCTCTCAAGCACAATCTCGAGTTCGTCGCCAAGTTCGCCGAGGACGAACGCAACCGAAAATCAGAAAGCGGGCTAAAGCCCGCCGGTACCAAGCCCGCCGGTACCAAGCCCGCCGGTACACCACTGGTACCGGCGGGCTTTAGCCCGCTTTCGACACGAACCATGCTCTGGGTAGCCGGCACCATCGGTCTTATCGGCATTACCGTCGGCTCTGTGTTTGGTGTCTTCTACCTGATCAATCCTCAGGGCGATAATTCGCCGGAGGACGCGTTCCTTTGGCTGCGCCTGAAGGCAACCGAGATTCTCGACCCGGGCAACGATCTTCGACGATTGCAGTTGACACAAAAACTTCGCGACAACTATGCAAAGGAAGGTCTGGCTGACGCCGCGCAAACATATGCAGACTTTGCGGTGCAGCGAGCGTCGGCAATCAATTCCAAAGATTGGACTTATGCCAGTCAGCTTGTAAGGCGCGCAGAACTGCAGGAGCAGTTTCGCAACGCTTCGGCCGCTCATAGCTTTGAAGAAGCACTGAAAACTTTGCGCGAGATTGCCGAAAATAATCGCAAGCATAACAATTGGTCCGGCAATCTCGATCTAAATGGGCCCACTGATGCCGCGATCGTAAACTTAGAACGTAAGCTCAATGCTCACGCGAGTACCAGGCTTCCCACCGATATCGCCAACATGGCTCAGGATTTACGCCATGAGGGGCAAATCGAACAGGCAGAGCCGCTCTACCAACAATTGTGCGATATGAAAGATCAGTTGACCGAGCCTCAGCAAGCGCAACTGGCCGACTCGCTAGTTCAGCTTGCCGATGCGCTCGCTGCCCGTGGCAAAGAAGAGGCGGAAACGTTTTATAAAACGTCGATTGATCTCAAGTCGAAAATTAAAGGCGCCCAATCCGAAGACGTGGCGACTGTTCAGCGCATGCTTGGCTTGTATTACAAGAGCCACGGTGAAATCACAAAAGCCGAATCCACTTTGATGGATGCTCTTGGTATCGCGCAAGCGGCCGGTGGTGAGCACAGCCAACTGGCGATCACCTTATACAACGACCTCGGTGAGGTCTACCGCCAGGAGAAAGAGTTCGACAAAGCAACTGAAATGTTCAAGCTCGCCGAGCGGTTGAAACAACAATAACTATCTCTCGATCTTCGGATTGTCCTCGTAATTCGGCCGCTGGTAGGACATCTCCCACAACTGACGGACGGTCATGTGTTTGCTTTCCGTATCCCATGGGTTCTTATACATCACCATGTATCTGAACGGCTTGCCGGTTCGATGTTCGGCGGGATCATAGATCGCATCGACGTCCATGGCATGACGTTGAACTTCGGGATCGTGCCATTCGTTGTTCAGGTGTCTTGAATCTACGCTTACGCGAACCGGAAAGCGTTCGATTGGAACTCTTTCTAGCCAGGTCTTCAGGGACGCCGGGTTCCTCAATGCATGCCGCGGTACATGAGTGCCCTCGATGCCGGGGGCGATTTGATTTTCGATTTCTTTGATTTGCGCTTCGGAAAATCCTGAGGCTGGCCATCTTACATCGTCGTAATGGTCGACGATGTACTCTCGCATTTTTCCGTCGGCATCGGTGTGCATTTCATAGCGCATCGATCCAGGCGGCACATGTTGCCCCGCCGGATTCTCCGTTTGCTTTTGCCAATAAATGTTGCCTTCCAGTATCTGCAGGATCTGGCTTGCATACGTCCGGTAAGCGTGGAAATTATTGCGGTCATATCTCAGGGCGGTTGGTTCAGGCACCATGCTGAATGGATCCATTTTTACAAAGCGACCGTCGGTGGTGAATATGCCGCCATATTGAAGCGTGTCGCGCAAGAGCCGCGTGGCAATTTCCGGATGCTTGGTGTAAAGCCGATACTCTAGTCCCGACAGAGCGCAGCTTGGGTGCGACCATTGACTGATAGTCTCCGGATTCTCCGCATGAATGAACGCCTGCAGTGCCGCGCGTTTGTAATTCTCCGTTGCTACGGTGTCCAAAGATTTGCCTGTCGACTGCGGATCTCGACCGTCATCCAGCAGCTCGAGCAGGTTCCTTTCCGTCTCGGCATATTGCTTTTCGCTGACGCCCCGCCAGCTTTTCTTGACCATGTTGTGCAGATTACTTCTAGCCTTGATTATATCGGAGAAGCCCCAGTCTGCCTGCTCGGAATCACCTGCCCGCCGTTCTTCCGACGCCATTTCACGGAAGTATCTGGTCCAGGCCATTTGATGGCGATCGTAATGATCGAAAACCCAGTCACGCACGGTCGTGCTCGGTTGTCTTTCTGCCCACTCCATAATTGCATCTTTGAAGCCCAGTGAGTGGTGTGTGTCGAGGAACGAATCTATTTCCATGTGCAGGTCGTTATATTGGCGAACGAGCTCATGGGGATCGCGAATGTCATTCAACCGTTGCAACTTTTTGTCTAAGTCTTCGATCGGCGCCGCGATGCCAGCGAATTCTTCTACTTGTGGACGCACGACGGGTTCAATATTGGATTTGATCATGGCGGCTTCTGCTATCCAATCGCCGTAGGCTTTATCGATTTCCACAGCGGTGCCGAAGATGTTCAGATGGCGTCCATTTTCCATGGCGCGAACCGTTCCATGACGGGTCACTTCACCGCCTGTCGGGGTGAGGATGGACCAGATGCCCTGTCCGTCATTTGTGGTACCCCTGCGTTCTATCGCGAAGCTTTCGCCACGATGTTCGGATTCGAAGGCAATGTACTTCGGCAACCAAGAATCAAAGTCGCGTGCGCCGGTCTTATCTATATGCAAATTACCGTCAGGCAGTTCGATTGTAATCGGATTTCGGTAGTATCCACGCGATAGTGTATTCAGCCGGTCCAATCTAGCGCTTCGATCCGGATCGACGTCAGGAGCGTCCGCTCGCGTGCGATCCTCTGCAGCTTCCGATGGAACTTCGGGAGCATCGGCAGTGGGACTCGATCTGAGGTCTCCTCGTGGATTGAATTGCACCACATTCGACGGCGGAGTTGGCCCTTCAGGTTGTGGCTCTTTGCTGTACTTGCGCTCGAACAATTTTGCGTAGTATTGAATAGGCTCGTAGTCATTGCCATAGCGCATGCGCTCGTTGAGATCTTTACGTATGGCACCGGACATGGTGTCATCCATAAGCCCGCGTTCGATCGCATAGAGAGCCTTCGTGCCGTCCTCGACATTGATGAACCGCCACGCTGGGTTGGCGACGCGCAGATGGTTGTACATTCGTTCCAGTTGTGGTGGCACATCGCCTGTCGTTGCATGGATGAATCGGTACATCGGCGAGCGAATATAGTTCTGGAATAGCGGCGAGTAATCGCCATACACATTCGCTAACGGTTCTTTGGCGAATGCTCCGCTGCCTTGGCGGTACCGCATATCGAGGTCGTATTCGAGTTGCGCACGCATCTGGTTCAAAACTTCCGGATGCTTGTCGAATTCGGCTTTCACTGCCGGCGGAAAATCACCGGTGGCAATTTGCTCCATATGCGTAAGGGCGCGGCGAGTCCAAAATCCGGCATTAAAGGGGTCGTGAGCAAAGCGACCGTCGTGTTCGAACTCATATCTTTCTAATGCCGCCAGTGTGCGATACGCTTCCTGCCAGCTCGGATATTTTGATAAATCGACCGGACCCTCGACTCTATTGCGTCCCAGCTCCGCCGTCGCGTATCGATCCACGAGTGGATTCTGATTCATCCGTGCGGCGTCGAGTCCTTTAACAGTTGTCTCTCGAGTTTCCGGATTCGCCAGCGAACGCTCAGCCCAGGCAATGGCACGGGCGAACTTAGCCACTTGCAATTCCGTATTGCGAGTGGGTCCCGGCTCGCTTTTGGCTGCACTCATACTGTCTATCTTTTGCGGATCAACTTTCATAGATGCGTTATCCGACGTGCTCAATCGGCGATACCAATCGCCGAGCGTGTCGGAATCGGTGCCTAACGCCTTCAGCAACAGTCGTGTTGTCGAGCCCTGGTAGTTCCCTGTCAATTCCTGCAATTGATCTTTCCGGTCTACAAGGAACTCATGTTTGTAGTCGGCGAGGTCCGCCACTTTCCCAATGCTGCTCGCAGTTACTTTTCCGAGGTCAGCGCCTAACTTTTCTTGTGCCGTTTTCAGAGCATCAGCAGGCAGCCATCCGCGTGCTATGTAGTCGCGTGTTGAATCGGACAGATCCCCGCGCGCAATCTTCTCCATATTACGCTGTGCATTTGTGAGATCTTCCAATTGCTGCATCTTAAACTGCGGCATCGGCTCGTCCGGTTCCAGTTTGGAACGTTCCATTTCCTCAAAGTGCAGGCGCGTGCCGTAGTTTTGGAACACGGACCAGCCGGGAGTCTCATTCAGTTTGATAGTTGACGGACTGACGGCGACGGTCGGTTCTTGTTCATGTGCAACTGGAACGCTCTTCGTGCTTTCCGGCTGCGCGGGTGGGGGTGCGTCGTTGCTGTCTGCATGCGCCATGCGCATCGGGGATGAACGCAGTCCGAGTCCTTTGAAAATCAGCGACTGCGCGGTCGGCAGCAAAGCGTTCAAGCCACCACTGGTAATGGCAGCTTCTGGAAGTTTCGTCAGTTCCGGCGTTCTGCCCGAGCCGAGGTCGGAGAAGACGGAGCCCATCGCACCACCGGCTGCACCCACGCCGAAGCGCAAAGGCAACCGCGCTGCCAGCTGCACGGCGCGATTGCCACCGAACGTCAAGCCTTTGATTGCATAGTTGCCGGCTTCAAACGTTCCAAATCCCGCCACGCTGCCTGCAATGTTGCCGAAGGTGGTTTCGCCCGGACGCAAGTCGCGCATACCGTCATAACCGGCAGCGCCGGCTATTTGGGCGAATTGCTCACTGTGTAGCAACCAGGCAGATTCGCCCGCGGGCACGAATCGCAAGGCGCGACCAAGTACGCCGCCTGCCAGGGCATAAGGGATCACCGATACAGCCCCGGAAACGAGCATGCCGACCGTTGTTTGCTTCTCGTTGTAATTCGCATCGAATTTGGTAAGTTCGGCGTTTTTCGGAAGCGCGATATTGACCAGATTTATTCCAGCGTTCGCCATTTCCTTGAGCGAATTACCGGCCGGGTGCACGATATTTTGCTCGACCCAAGAGCCTTTATTGTCGGAAGAATCAGCCACTGCCAGGATTTCCGAAAAACTCGCATCAGCAAGGCCATGTTAGAGATCAGTAGAAAAATTAAGCATGGGGAAACTACGCGCGTGTGGGCGTTTCCCCATGCTAGAAAGGCAGTTCCAGCTGCGGCGGCTGGCTGAAGTCGAGATCGAGCTGTGCCGGCGGCGGTTCTCCGAGTACCGACCTGCGCGGTTTAATGTGCAGGGTTCCACCCAAGTCCAATCGTAGCTGAGTCGGAATAAGCCGCGGATTGTCTTCGTAACGGGGACGCTGCCAAGCCATTTTCCAAAGATCCCGAATCGTCATGTTATGTACGCCACCGGTCTGCGGATTTTTGACCTCGGCCATTGTTTTGTTCGATCCATTCGCCGCGTCCGGGTCAAATACCCGGTTGATGTTCATAGCATGATACAGAATTTTGTCCTTGCTGAAATCGTTATCCAGGTGTCTGGAATCAACACCGACCCGCACTGGAAACTTGTCCTGCGGAACGGCTGAGAGCCAGCTTTGAAGGGTTTGGGGACTGTCGTAAGCTTCCGACGGAACCCGGAGTGATTCTATGTTCGGCGCAATTTGCCGCTGGATGTCTTCAACCTCTCCGTATGTAAACCCGAGCTTCCACCGCTTGTCGCCGTTGGCGTGATCGACGACGTACTCCTTCATGCGTCCTTGCTCATCCGTGGTCAGCTCGAATCGCAGAGATCCTTTCGGCACCTTGACGCCGTCTGGATTGACGGTGGCGCGCTGCCAATGGATGTTGCCTGCGAGCGTTTGCAAAATCTGACTCGCATAGGTGCGGTACGGCGTTTCCATCTCGTTCCTGTCGTAGCGTAGAGCAGTCGGCTCCGGCTGCAGGCTGAATGGATCGATTTTGATTGTGGTACCGTCCGTGGTGACATATTGACCGGTCTCTAGAACATCACGCAACATACGTGTCGCGACTTCAGGATGTTTCTTGTATAGAAAATGCTCGATGCCGGCCAAAGCGCAGGTCGGATGATCCCATTGACTTATCGAATCGGGATTGGCGGCGTGGATGAATCCCTGAAGTGCGGCGCGCTTGTAATCTTCGCTGCGGGTCACCTCCGGCGACCTGCTGATTGATTGGGGATCTCGCCCATCGTCGAGCAGTCTAAGCAGATTGTCTCGCGTTTCTTCCAATTGGCTTTCGGTAAGTCCACGTTCGAGCATCTTGGGTAAATCTTGCTGAGCGCGCATGAGGTCGTAGCGGCCATCAATCGCGCTGCCCGGATGCGTCGCCGATTCTGCTTCCTCGTGCACCATCTCATCGAAGTAACGCGTCCAGGCATCCGGGTGCCAGCGATAATAGTCTTTCACATAGGTGCGCACCATCTCGTTGGGATTGCCGTCCGCCCAATCGAGCATTGCGTCTTTGAGTGCCGCGGATTGGTGCGCTGATAGAAACGCATCCATCTGCTTGAATGTGCCGTTGACGGTGTCGGCCACCGCACGTGGATTGCGAAAGTCGGCAATCTCGTTGTCGAATTGCAACGCATCGAGCGGCTCTGCCAGCCTTTCGAACTGCTCGATTTGCGGTTTGATAACCGGATCGATCGGCGGCTTAAGCGTGAATGCTCGCGCGATATCTTCCGGTGTTGCCCACTTTAATGAAATTTCGCGACCGAAGATGCTCAGCTCGCGACCGCCTTCGTGGGCTTCGATTTCGCCGTAACGCGAAAGTCCCGGTGATCCCGGAAGCTTTATTGACCAGCGAGACAGCCGATCACCGGCGGCAACCGGTTCTCTTTCGATCACGAATGGACGGCTCGATTCGGACTTTACATCAATGCAGTCGGGTGTCCATGTCCACGCAGAACGGCTGCCCAAAGGCTCGTACCATATCCTGACCTTCTCGTCGTTGCCTAAGGTTCGGTCCACGAACTCCGGGTCTACCTGAGGGCTGTACCTCGTCTGCCTGAGAGAAACCGCGGGAGCGCGCTCAGCCCGCGGTGAAGCGTTCGTTTTTTCTCCTTGTCGCTGCGGCCTGCCAGAATCCGACGATTCACGCATGCCCGCATTGCTGTCGACGTGCTCTGCTGGTGCGACGGGCGAGCGCAAACCGAGCCCTTTGAAAATGAGCGATTGCGCAGTCGGAAGCAGAACGTTCAAGCCACCACTAGTGATGGCAGCCTCAGGAATCTTGCCTAGATCCGGAGCTTTGCCGGACCCTAGATCCGAGAAGACGGAACCCATCGTTCCACCGGCAACTCCCACGCCGAAGCGCAGCGGGAGCTGTGCTGCCAACTGGACGGCGCGATTTTCGCCCAAGCTCAATCCCTTGATGGCATAGTTGCCGGCCTCGAACGTTCCGAACCCCGCGATGCTGCCCGCTACGTTGCCCAGCTTCGTTTCGCCCGGACGAACGTCACGTAACGCATCGTAAGCGGCGGCGCCGCCGATTTGAGCAAATTGCTCGCTGTGCAGTGCCCACGCTGATTCACCGGCGGGTACGCAACGGAGCACGCGACCAAGGACGCCGCCTGCGACAGCGTATGGAACTACTGAGACGGCTCCCGACACCAGCGTGCCGACGAAGGTCTTCTTTTCGTTGTAGTCAATTTCAAATTTGGAAAGTTCAGTTTTTTTCGGGAGCGCCAGGTTGACGAGATTGATTCCCGTATTCGCCATTTCCTTCAGCGAATTTTCACCAGGATGCAGGATGTTTTCCTGCACCCAACTGCTTTTGTTGTGCGAAGAATCAGCCACAGCGATAACGCCTGCTCAGGATTCGATATACGTCGGGGGCGACGAGTAAGGACATGTTAGAGAACTATGGAACGCTTGACCATGGTGAAACTACGTTCGAACCAAAGCTACTGTGGCGGCGGGCCCAAGCCCGCCTTATCGACCGCGGAAAATCTGAAGCACCAGATCCGCGAAGCCGTCTTTGTCCATATCGGTGGCGACTTTTACCTTGCGGCCGCCGAAGAATGGGCTCGATGTCTTGCCGGCGCTCTTGCCGTTGGTGGCGACATCCAGGCGCATTTCTT
>DATNQY010000206.1:0-11554 GCA_036703785.1 Candidatus Obscuribacterales bacterium | reverse complement strand
AAACCTGGCAGCGGCAAGAGTTTTGCTCGGTAAGTCCGTCTCAGACATGCGCCGTTCGCTTGATGTCATACGCGACCCGGCATTCGATTTCACCAAGGCGCTAATTGCGCTGGTAGCCCAACTCAAGGCGAACAAAACACTCGATGTTCGTATGAATGTCGATGCCAACGACCTTACGCCCGGGAGGGGGCACGAAATTTTCCGCATTGTCCAAGAATGCCTCAACAATGTTCAAAAACACAGCCAAGCCTCAGAAGTCAATGTGGAAATAGCCCACAAAGAAAATCAAGTCGAAGTCAATATATCAGATAACGGCCAAGGCTTTAAACTAGACGAGACAAACCAGGGACATGGCATCAAAGGTATCGCCGAGCGCGTGGAGAAACTCAAGGGGCAAATGAAACTGGACAGCAGCCTCACGCGTGGTACCAAAGTGAAAGTGAATATCCCTGATCCTGACTCAAATAAGTCGCGGTGAAATGATAAGGCTGATTATTGCCGATGATGATGTCCTGGTGCGCGAAGGCATCGTAAATTTGCTCGCGCTCGATAAAGACATCGAAGTGGTCGGGCAGGCCGGCAATGGCGATGAGGCGGTACAACTTGCGAACACCACTCAGCCCGATTTGATACTGATGGACATACGCATGCCAAAGCGCGATGGTATCAAAGCCACCGAAGCGATCGTGGCAACGCACCCGCAGATTAAGATATTGGCGCTAACTACAATCGATGACGACGAACTGGTGATGAAGACGCTGCGTGCCGGCGCCAAGGGCTACCTGCTGAAATCGACTCCGTACAAGCAGCTGGTCGATGCAATCAAAGCCGTGCAACACGGACATGTTCTCATCGATGCGGGCCTGGCACCACATATGGTAGGTAAATTGCCGGGCGCAGCCCCGGGTGGAACCGGCGGCGCCGACCACAATCGCCTGAAACAACTCAGTGAACGACAGATTGAAGTTTTCAAACTGCTTGGCGAAGGCAAAACGAATGAAGAAATGGCCGAGGCGCTTTGCTTAAGTGAAGGAACCGTGAAAAATCACGTGAGCAAGATATTGGAAGTGCTTGGCGCCCGCGACCGCATACAGGCTGCTCTGCTCTCGCAGAAGACGCAATTTTAATTCGCGGCGGTTGCCCGTTGGATTTCCGCCATGAATTGTTGGACCATGGCTTGAAGTTGAGCTCTGTTACCACCGTGTGCGATCCAATCCGGGGCAACAATTTCGATGCGCTTCATTTTGTGGGCAGTACGTTTTTGCACGCCTTCCAAGTAAAACACTGACGGCATCGACCCAGGCTCAGGTGGTGGCGCTTGCACTCCCATGAACCCGAGAGCGCGGTCGATAATGACAGATCGTCTTTCCATCTGTTCAAGCTGCGGCATCGATGACGAATGCTTATCGATATCTTGCAAAGCTCCAACAATCTGCTGCAACTGCATGCCTTGTCCCGACTGGCTCGCCCACGATGGTGCCACCCGTTGGAATAGCTCCATCTTGTTTTTAAGCGACATAGCATCAAACGTATCGGGATCGGGCACGAAATTCGAAGTTGGCAAAGGTTCCACCGGTAAGCCGAGCATCTGCAGGATTGGATCGAGCATTGATTCAGCATGGAGTATTTGCGGCTTACGCCGCAGCCATTCTTCGCCGGAGATCTTCGGCGCGGGATTCGGTGGCTGTACCGGAGTGCTTGTCCGTACGTGATTATTTACCAGCGGGCTGACGCCCGCCGGTACAGATTTCGGCTCCGCAAGTGGGCTTCCGCCCGCCGCTACAGCTCCGCTTTTCTCTCTGGCTGGCTGCTCCTGAGATTGATGCACAATGCCCTGAACATACATGGTTACGACCACAGCCAGTCCGAGGATGACAAACAGCAGGAAGATCGGCGGCGGCCCGCAAACTGTTCCGCCGCGAACTAACCCGGGCATGCTGCTTGTACCACTGCGAAATTTCTGCAGTGCGGACCGCAGCTCATCCATGGTGCTAAAACGCTCCGCCGGATCTTTAGCCAATGCCTTGAAGACAATCCGTTCCAACGATTCGGGAACGTACAGATCAGGCATCGCTTCTTTGAACGCTTTCGGCGTTTCCAGCACCTGCTTTGACATGCACGTGTAAATGTTATCGCTGTCGGTCGCCTTTTGACCCGTGAGCGCACGATACATTACGCAGCCTAGAGAATAAATATCAGAGCGTTGATCGAGCGCGTGTCCCTGACATTGCTCCGGACTCATGTAGCTTGGCGTGCCAAAGCTGACGCCGGTGGCCGTCAGGTCTTCTTTATTGCGTTCCGCCGGCGAGAATTTCGCAAGCCCAAAGTCGAGTACTTTGACAAAGTCAGCTTGGGGCTCGCGCTGCACCAAAATGTTGCTTGGTTTCAAATCGCGATGGATGACACCCTTCTGGTGAGCGGCGTAAAGTCCCTCGCATGCCTGAATGAAAATGTCGACCGCTCTTTTTACCGGCAAGCGCTGTTGAGACATAAGGAGTTCGGCAAGCGATTCTCCCTTGAGCAATTCCATCACAATATACGGCTGACCACTAGGTGAAACGCCGCTGTCGAAGATTGTTACCACGTGAGGATTGTTGATGCAGCCAGCGGCCTCCGCCTCCCGGCGAAAACGTTTCACCGTTTCCGTGTCGCCCGCCAAATGGTGATGCAGAATCTTGACGGCAACCGGCCGCTGAATCGTCAGGTCGATTCCGGAGTAAACCGTGCTCCATCCACCTTGCCCAAGGACTGAATCAATCTGATAGCGATGGCCGATTGTCGTGCCGACAAACGGATCGATTGTATTCGGTTCACCTATGTCGCTCGCGTTCGGCACGTTCGCGAAAGCCCCCGCCATGACCATCCAGCAATATTTTGCCACTATAGCAGGTCGCTAAAACCCAAACCCCGTGGCACTTTTGCTGCACTTTACAGGTTGCCAGGTTATAATGGCAGAAAGTTGGGGCAGAACTATGGCTGAGTCGTACAAAGTACCTTACAGAAAACCGTCAACCACCGCGCGGATGACGCCTGACGAATATTTGGCGTCCGAATCACACGGAAATGGAAGACACGAGTACGTCGGCGGATACATTTTTGCCATGACTGGAGCATCTGATGCTCACAATGTCATCGCCGGCAACTTGTTCGCACTTTTACATGCACATCTCCGTGGCACCACTGGCTGTCGTGCCTACATAAACGAAATGAAGGCGAAAATAGAGGCCACCGAAAGTTTTTATTATCCCGATGTGATGGTCACATGCGAGCCGTTCGAAGCCAAAAGCTTGTTCAAGAAATCACCCTGCCTGATCATCGAAGTTAGTTCGCCCTCGACCAAGCACATAGATCGCCGCGAAAAGCTTGTCGCGTATCACCAGCTTGAGAGTCTCCGCGAGTACTTGATCGTGAATCGGGATAAGACGAAGGTTGAATACTTCCGCAAAACGGACGATAGTAAATGGATCGTAACGGACAGGATGAAACGCTGAAGTTGATATCGCTGCCACAACCGCTTGAAGTTCCCGTGGAAAAAATCTACGAAGGAATTCCTATCACTCCAGCGGTCCACGAAGACGATGAGGAATACGAATATTTGACCAGCGCGTGCGTTCCGATCGCAGAGCCCACGTCCTAAATCATGACTCCTCAACAATGCGTCCGTTGCCTAATTGCTGCCGGCGTCCGTTAAGAATCGTTTCCTGCAGAATTATGACTGCATTATCGGAAGCGGAGGTGTCGCCATTGACGCGGCAATGGTTAAGCACCAATTTTCCCTCATCGGTTGCAACCACCGGGCAATTGAGCGTGCAATTCACCATGCTCACCTTCGTTTTGTTAGCAACCAAAATGTAACCGCCGCTGCCGTCGCACGTGCTGTTGCGAACTATAGCCTCTGATTCCATTAAGGCATTTAGCTCACCGAACGTGCAGTCAGAAATGTCGAGGCGAGCTTCGTTCATAGGATAGAAGCAAAATGCATCCACTTTTGAATTAACGAAGTCGAGTAGGAGATATTATGGCGCGTGTTCGAATTCTGGTCATTCGCGATTACTCGGGTCCCACCAGACAGTTGGAGCAATACCTGAGTTTGTACCATGATGTGGTTGGAGTCGAAAGCAAGAATGACGCGTTACGAATTCTTCAACGGCAGCACTTTGACATTGTCATTATGCGGGTCAACCAATATGAGAGAAGTGCTCAGTTTTTCATCCACACGATCAAGACTAAGCCAAGCTTGCAAGATGTTTCATTGATCTGTTTCTGCGCACACGGTGGACGAAGAACTGCAACAGAAGATCACACGATTGCGCAGCACTGTTTGGCGGCTGGTGCAGATACATATACTGTCTGCGACTGTTCCATTCATTTCCCCTGAAGAGCTGATGACCGATGAGATTGGAATCCGAATCCACTGATGACGGAGCAATCACTTCCGGCATTCGCCCGAATACCTGCGCCCGCGCTTCTGCAGGAGTGAAAGAAGACATGGCTATGCATGACCAATACGATCTGGCTGATGACTTGAATATGGATCCGATAGACGCAGACAACAAGCAACATCGTCTCGAATCTGTAGAACAAGAATGCGGCCTGCCGCGCAGGAAAGGACTGCCCGAGGATGACGATGACTGGTATGAACCTGATTATGGCAGCGGTCGGCCCACGTAGATAACGGGAGGAGGTCAACAATGAATTGTTGCGACATTATGACAAGGAACCCGATTACCTGTACTCCTACAACGAGCGTAGAGGAAGTAGCACGGCTGATGGCAGCCAGTGACATCGGCTCTATTCCTGTAGTTTCCACCGCTGGTGGTGATAATCTCGAAGGCATAGTTACGGATCTGCGCGAGAGTCTCAGCGGAAATGACGCAATCGTTTTCGCCTCACGACTTTCTGGAAACAAGGTCACGACTTCGCGATGCGTCGTGCATTAATACGATGCACCGAATACGGTGATGGACGACAATTAAAACTGAGGCATCATCCGATATTCAGTCCGCAATTTAGCACGAGAGCCTCTCAACTCAGAGGGTGCATGGGCGCAGTCAGACGGCAGAGGCGCGCTTTTGAGTCGTCTTGATTCCTGTGGCTACCCTTCAACGTCTAGCCGGCTGAAGAGCTTGGTGAAGTCTTTTACGGAGACTTGGAAGTAGCCGTCTGCGTCGCGCCCGCCGAGATGATGCAATTTGGCGTCTTGGTCTATGGTTGTGACGACGCCCAAGGGATTGCGCAGTATTACCTGCGCTTCTCGATTACCTCGTGCCGGCATGTAGGACATCACGCTGTAGGAATGGTTCGGAAGTAGGTACATGTTGTCTGTGGCTCCCGCCACAGGAGCCGTGGGGCGCACCCAGGCTGTGCCGTCGCGTTGGGTGCTAGCTACCACTATGCGCTTGGAAGAAAGTGCGGTTTGAATGTGCATTCCGAGTTCACTGTCGGAATAGATGGCTGAATCATCGGCCCACGATGCGCCGGGTTTCGTGCGCAGATGCTTGTTCGTAGGCATCCGCGAGTGATCTTGCTTGAAGTTGCTGTAGTCACGATTATTGCTGACGCCGCTGAGCAGCATCGCAGCTTGCGCCGGGCTATCACCGGAGTCGCTCTCCGTCCTGCCCGTCAGATAGCGGTGGGCTTTCTCAATAACGGTTGCCCAGTAGCCGACACTTGTTACGCGCAGCGTATCTTTGCCGAGCCTGAACAGAATATCTCTGCTTGATGCAGCCAGCGCTTTCACGCAGCGTGCATGCCAATGTGATAAGGCGGAAGATGAAGGCAGCCGAAGGAATAAACGACAGCCTGCCACTTTCGGCGGCAGGCTGTCGTTTATTCTTCTGGCAGCGAGACAAACTATTGCAACGGGTGGAACTCCTCAGGGTAGAGAGCTTCCAGCAAGCAGTTAAAGCAGTCATGGCGGCCGTTGTAACAATGCCATCCGGCTTGTTGGGCGATCTGCTCCAGGTCGCTGGCTGCGGTCTTCCATTCCGCTGAATCGCCGGTTACGGCCATTTTCTCAAAGGGCAGATTGCAGCTGTCGCAGTCGATAGTTACGATGAGCACGCGCATGTCAGTTTAGCTCCCGTTGATCAAGTATTTGCCGAATAACCTTGGCACCGATGGAGCCGGCGTCTGTGGAATTTGCTTTTAGCAGCGCCAAGGTGCAAAGGTTGTTGATTTCGCGCGGGATGCCTTGTGAGGCGAGAAAAATCTGCTTGAGTGCGTCGGGCGCAAAAGTATCTTCGTTTAGTTCGGCGTTACGCAACCGATGGCGGACATACTCTGCTGTTTCCTGTTCGCTGAAGCCTTCAAGTGAATAGCGAAAGCGCAGCCGTTGGTTCAACGCTTCAAAGCCGCCCATTTTGAGTCGGCTGCGCAACGACAGTTGTCCGAGCAGAATAACGGACAGCGGTGAAGTACGGTCGAAGTCAGCATTGGTGAGCAAGCGGATTTCTTCCAGGGTGAGATCGTCGAGCAAATGAGCTTCGTCGACGACGAGGAGGACGTCTTTGCCTTGCTCGACGAGATTGTCGCAAAGATGCTGACTGATAGCCAGCCACGTATGCGAACGTGAGCGTGGTGGCTGGAAGCCGAGCGCTGAGGCTAGCCTTCGACACAAGTTGCCACCATCTTGATCTTGACCTACGTAGATGACCTGGTGCTTGTTGGTAGGCAGCTCGTCAGTGAACGTGCGGACAGCCGTAGTCTTACCGACGCCGGCTTGGCCAGTGATCAGGCACATGGATTTTTGCTGAACGGTGAAATGGAGCAATTCACTCAGCTCCTGGAATTGGGAGTAGCAGAATACTTCTTCTGCGGCGAACGACTTGCTGAAAGGGGTGCCTGCGGGCCGCGAATTGTTAGTGGGTGGTTCCTTTTGTTTGGACATGGTTATCTCCTTATTTTGAAAGTTGCTACGCGGATATGTTCGAGGTAGGAACGCAGAGGCAACTGGTTGCCTTTGGCATTGACAATTTGGTCGAGGAGGGATTTCGTAAAGGTGGTGCGCAAAGGAGCGTTTTCGACGAAGAAGTGAGACAAGAACCGCAGTTCTTCCGGCTCGATTTGTTTGGCGAGAGCGGCTGCCACCATATCTACGAATTCATTTTCCGAGAGGTATTCGTCGGGCGGCTGTGGGATCGGTTTCTCAGACCGGTGCGCAGCGATCAGGGCATGGCGATAGCGTTTCGAGCTTTCGTAGGTGATGCCGCGTGGTTTTTCTTTTTTCTGAGGCTTTCGGCTGAAGTCTATGTTGGGCTGAGCGGTAGTAAGCGGAGCGGTTTCGAGGAGTTTGCCGTCACGCCAGACTTCGACGGAATTATAGTTGCGGACGTCCCAGCGCACTTCCACGGTTGTGCCAGCAAGTTCCGGACTGACTTGATAAGCATTGTTGTCCAGCCGAATGAGCGCGGTCCGCCCATTTACCTTTCTGGTAGCACGCAGCATGAGCGCCCGTCGGATGTCCTCGGGCGTAACGCGAGAGATGATATTCTCGTCTTGCTGCCAGCGTTTGATCGGCGTCGTGCCGAGTTCGCTATGGTCGCTGTGATGGTATTCCTTGGTGAGCCAAGCGAAGAAGAATTGGTTGAGTTCGTCGAGGGAGGTTAAGCCGGAGTGTTCGGCTTCTTTGTAGAAGCCGCCTTTTATGGTGCCGTAGTGCTTTTCGATTTTTCCTTTAGTGGGAGCGGAGTAGGGTTTGCAGAATTTGATTTCGATATCCAGATGCGCACACATGATCTCGATGGTCTTGCTGTGGTAGATGAAGGCGTTGTCGCAAAGCAATTTCTCCGGTTTGCCGCGCTTTAGCAGCGCCTTGCGAAAACAATCAACCAGGCTCGGCAGTTGTTCGTCCCAATAGAACTCCGCGTGGGTGCACACACGCGTGGCGTCGTCGATGAACGAGATCAGGCGTGTTTGCTTGATTGCCTTTGGGTTTTTAGGGTCCGGCAACCAGAGACCGGCGGAGGTATCTGCCTGCCAGAGTTTGTTGGCCCACTTTTGCTGCCAGCGCTGATAGGAGCCTTTGTCGCCAGAAAGTCGCGCTTTGCCGGCTCCGCGTTGATTCAAATGGACATTGAGCGTGCTTTTTGATACTTGGCCGACGTCGTAGCCTTCGGCATCCAGCAAGCGCAGAATCATCTTTACAGAGCGGGTTTCTTCTTCTCGGCGCAATTGCTCAGCGCGATCGAGAAGATTGTCTGGAATGGCGCGGCTGGTACCCAAAGTGTTGCGGCGGCAATCGTGC
The DNA here is from genome assembly GCA_036703785.1 of Candidatus Obscuribacterales bacterium. GTDB lineage: Bacteria > Cyanobacteriota > Vampirovibrionia > Obscuribacterales > Obscuribacteraceae > JADYXS01. The sequence continues at coordinate 3,309 of DATNQY010000206.1, read as the reverse complement.
AAGCCGTCGAAGCCACCATCCCGGTGACGAGCAACCCATTCGTTGAGCGTGCGCGATGCTACTCGTCGCTCGTGCCCGTCGGGATCGAGGAAAGTCTGACTGAGAATCTCGTGGCGCAGGGCGCGGCGCTGTTCCTCCGTGAGCTTACGGCAAACCAGAGGCGCGATCACCGAGAATCTGAATCGTGCCCAGTTCAATCTTTTTTCTTCGTCCATCTCGCCGGCGTCTCCATCTGGTCAGTCGCGCGAAATGGTATCCGGCCTCACCAGATGACGTGTTTCACCTTCTGTGGGGTGAACAACCTTATGAATCGGTCGCAGAAAATTGCCTGCAAAGACTCGACTTGCCCGAGAAAATGTGTTTGGAGTTCGAGGAGACCGCCGGCAACGATCAATGCCGTCAGCTGAATCAATTCAGCAAGCCTGTTGAGCGATCTGGCTTTCTCGATCGTATGCGCCTTTACGGCATTTGGGCAGATTACGCCGAGCAAGCCTTGCAGACTTTCGGCGCGACCGACCATTACTGCTTCTTTCTGCACCTGGAGTAGCAACTGTTCGCTCTTTTGGCAGATTGATCGCACCCATCTAAAGACCTGGCTGTGGCTGGGCTTTGGCGGCGCATCTGATTCCAGCTTGCTTAAGTCCTCTGCCTCTTCACGGTATGTCCTCTTACTCAAACCGTAATCCAGCGCCGCCTGCGCGACGACAGCCGCGGTTGCCTGCTTGTACGGAACAAGGAAAGCGAAAACGCACGAAACCGTCAGCCCACAGTTGCTACAAAGGAATCTTTCAATGCGCACGGTCGCCGACAGCTCTCTCTCGAATGCCTGGCGCTCAAAATGATCGTGTCGCCAGAATCGTTTTCGCGCGCCACAGACGGGACAGATTAAAGGACGGGGCACCTCGGGCGCCCCTGATTTTATGTATTCCGCTAGCGTTGCAGGCTTGAAGACAGGTAAGATCATGGGTGTCCTCCTCTCGGATTGTGCTTCGACAACACCAATCTAAGGGGTGGACACCTATTTGCGCCAGCTCATGTTTTTCTTTTCTTACCGAGCAGAGATATTCTGTTCAAGCTGCCTTGAATCGGGCACAGATACGCTGCGCGTAACAGACACTGGGACCTGGCGCTTGATTCTTGAGCTCAGGCGGTAACTTTGCGAACGTGGGCAGTTCCCAACGCGTGTGGTTGAAGGTTTCTATTTCGACTTGTGTCGGTGCTTCGATTCGTACCGAAATGCCTGGTTCAATTTGAGGAAATGCTTTGCCCTTTGCAGTGTGCTGCTTGATGATAGCTGCAACGTTTGGTGTGCGAGGAAAGTTGACGGTGAACGTTCCGTCGTGGTTGTCCTTAACCATTGACTTGATGGCTTCCGGACGTTGTTGCGCGAGGGATGCCAGAGTGCTTTCGAAATAGCAATCGGCGATTAACCCCTGGTTGATGCCGTATGCTCCAATGCTTTTGGCAGAATCGTTGGGCGTCGCATAGAGCTGGGCTACATCTGGATTGAGAATGGTTCGCGGTATCAGTTGTGCGTCAGTGAGAAACGTTCCGATAGCCTGCAAATGCCCATCGCCGGTGGTTTGAAATTCTTGCATCAAACCGGTATTTTGATCTCGTGTCCAAATGCGATTCTGATTATCTTCTACTTTTGTGAGGACTTGGTCTATCCGGTGTGCTGCATCAAAGTCCTTACGTTGGACTGCAACCACGCGCATTCCCGCTTGGCCGGAGACTATTTGCCAAAGATGCCCTTCGTTATCGGATGTGACGGGAAGCCCAGGTACAGGTATCTGGTTTAACTGGCTGGGAAGATCCGTGTAAGTAAATTTGCGCGTGACGTCACCGCTCACTGACGTCCATGCGGAAACATTGCCGGATCTATCGTAGATGACGGTGCCATTGTCCGAGCTGCGTCCCTTCAAGCGATTTGATTGCACTCCTTGCCGGATGATGGCGTTTGCCTGTTCGATGGCAGCATAAGTGTGCATCGCTCCCTCGTAAACCTCCAGTTTCAGCGGGTTCACGGGCAGCGAGCCGTGTAGGGCCTGCGTGTCTTCTTCTGAGGCGGGACTTGTCCTGCCATCGACTTCGCCATAGTGAGACTGAGCCACAGGTGTTCCGAAGCTTGAGTGAGCAGAGTTTGGGCGCGGGCTGATTATGCCCGTGCCCATAGTAGAAGGGATGTCAGAAATTCGCAATGGGGATTTCACCATGGAAAGCGGTTGGGTGATGTTAGCGGCAGTCCCTGTCCCAAACGCTATCGAATCGGAAAGCCGGTTCAACATTAGTGTCTTCCACTCGCAGCGAGTTCTGCAAGTTCTGACCTGCTTCTTGCGGCGTTGGTAGGTGTTTAGTAAATCACCCGAGTTCTTGTCACTCTCCTCGCCTGATGAGAGTTAGGAATCATGCTTCCGCTGGCATTCACAGCTTCATCGCTAGTCTTCCTCAGCTGCACAAGAAGCCAGCGTCGATCTAAAGAAGCTCCATTCACGGCAGTAGCATGTTTCCGTTGGGCAGTTGGAGAACCAAGCTCTGCCGGTGTAGCCGGGGCAGGACAGCATGCTATTACTATTCGTTTTGTAATGACCATGGTGTGCTCTGTGGCACTGCGAATACCACCCGCATTGTTGCGCAGGAAAAAGCATTTTAGCGAGCAGCCTAGCTAGCATGCCAGGACAACCTACCGCGGCGACGAGCGCCTCGATCTCTAATCAAGATCGATTCAATTGACACGCCTGCTCTTTGTGTTTCCGAAGCCAAGGCGGACTATAACGATCGGCTTGCTAATGCGTGCGTTCGCTGGTGCCGAATCAAGATATCATGTGCGATGTCAAAGAACCACAGCGGAACGGCAATGCGGAGGTTTCCATCTGGACAGGAGTGTCGCCTTTATCTCGGAACAGCAACACAGATCTAGCGGCACCCCCTGCGGAAAAAAAGAGTGGGAATGAATGGCGATACGCATGCACTTCCCACCCACTCGGCAAAACCCTTTGCTGAAGCCTGAAAGCGACAGCTTTGCCACAATAATGCTATTTTACTTTGGCGGAGACACGTTCCGTGCTCGGAAAGTCGAATATGCAGGCGATATGGGCATAAGGAACACCAGGGTGGAGCTATAGCGGGGAACCGATGAGGGGCCCGTTTGGACAGACGAGTCCTTATCGGGTGTCAAGCGACGAATTAAAGGGTTGGAATGATGAATCCGGGCGAGCAGTTGTTAAACTGGCTGAGGTGGCATGCTTGCAGACGCTAAATCAACCAAATGAACAATTTTCTGCGTGTAGCATATTAGACGACAGAGTA
>DATNQY010000205.1:0-3104 GCA_036703785.1 Candidatus Obscuribacterales bacterium | reverse complement strand
AGTATCGGTTGTGAACGCGTCTTCGTCCTTGCGCGGATGAATGCAGTCAACCGGGCATGCATCCACACAGGCCGTATCTTTGGTTCCGATGCAAGGTTCAGCGATTACGTATGCCATACAATTGCGGACCTCCTGAATCTTTAGCATAAGCTGCCACATCAGAAAGGGCTGTGACAAAAGTCATGGGACGGCTCGGATGAAATTGCGACACGCAAGCAGGATCTGGCCTCTAAATCAGTTCTATACTTGTCGTAGTACGATGCATCGAAAGTCTTGCGGAATTGTGAATGCTTGAGAGCGAGCTATTCGCGTTGCTGGAGCACACCTCCGACGCCGCCTTCGTGCTTTCGAATGAAGGGAGCATTCAATATTGGAACAAGGCAGCAGAACGGCTTCTTGGATATTCCAGCAAAGAAGCCCTGCACAAGACCTGCTATGAAGTGCTGCAGGGCACGGGGCCCCTCGGAACCCAGGTTTGCCATGATGGCTGCACAGTCATGGATTGTGCGGGCAAACAGACGGACATACCCAATTTTGACATGAGCGTTAGAACCCGATCCGGCCAGAGGATCTGGATCAACATGTCAACTTTGGTCTTCGATAACCAGCGGACCGGCCAGCGGTCGCTCATCCATCTGGCACACGACATTACCGAGCAGAAGACAACCGAGCAACTCGTGCGCAAGGTGGTCGACCTATCGCAACAGCTCGGCGATATTGGCGCCAGCGTTGGGCGCCCCACACCGATATCGCCACTTTCTGATCAAGAGAAGCACATTTTACGCTTGTTTGCTGAGGGCAAGGACTCGCCGGACGTTGCTAAAGCACTCGGCATCACTCTGCAGACTCTCCGGAACCATCTGCATCATATTAATCAAAAGCTTCGCACCCACAATCGGCTGGAAGCAGTCATGAACGCTCTGCAGCGAAAATTGATCTAGCAAACGGCCGTAATATCCGTGCCCCACGAACGGTATGGATGTTTCATTGAACTCCTTCGACAAATTGTGCGAAAGATATTGAAGGAGGTCTCATGATTTCACGATGTGCTAACCCGGCCTGCAATAAGCCTTTTCATTACTTGCGTGGTGGGCGTTTGTACCGGTTCGACGGCAGAACGACATCGGCCAGTCCAAAGGCTGTGGCCAATGCTGTGTACACCGTCTCACCAAGTCACATGTCAGTTTTCTTTTGGCTGTGCAAGGAATGCTCGTCAAAGCTGTTGCTGCGCTTTGATGGGAGTTCTGTCGCGGTAGTTCCCGCACAAGTGTTGGGAGGCGACCGTGATACGCCTGTTATTCCCAGCGGAACGTTTGGGCTGGAGCGGACGAACTTACACGAGATCGGTGGCGGAACCGGTGCGAAGCAAGAGCTAAGTAGTACGAGGTGAAGTATGGATATTCTGTCATCTGCCGCTGTTTAAAATGCCGCGTTCTCACTGTGGACAGCCCTACTCGGTTCCATGGAGCGCCCTTGTCCTCGTACCAGACTCTTGTAAACCAGCCGGGTTCCTGTTTGTATAAGCATTTTTCCTGAGGTTTGTTTTGATCGCCGCCCCAAGCTGTTCCATTCCTGCGCTAAGAAACGCAATGCGTTGACGCTCCATTTGTCCGGTTCTCGCAGTGAGGCCGGCACCATAGGCTCGTTAATAGCCGGAAAACTCCTCAGTTCGGATGTCATCTTCGTCCACCTTTGCATTTATCAGCATGCGTCGCAGGGCCGCGACCATCGCGGGCGGACCAGCCAGGTAGTAGATGGGACCTTGCAGCGTTGGCAGGTGTTTGGCCAGCATTTCTTCATTAATCAGACCGGTCTCTCCCTTCCACTCGCCCTTCGACTGTGCCACTTGTGTCATGGTTGCTATCAGGTGAAAGTTAGGATTTTGCCTTGCAACTTCTTTGAGAACGTCGAGGAAGGGCGCATCCTCGGGCCGGCGATTGGAGTAAAAGAGGTAGATCTTATGCTGGATTTTGTCGTTCGTGGCTTGGCGTACCATGCTGAGAAACGGTGTGATCCCAATTCCTCCGGCAAGAAGCACAGCCGCTTTTTCAGCCTTGCGATGTAGGACAAACGAGCCACTCGGCCCTTCCAGTTTCACCTGCATGCCAACCGGAGCGTCTCGGAGGACTCGTTTGAACGCAGTGTCTCGCATGCGGGTTGCGATCATCAGATCAGGATCAAAAGGCGCGCTCACCAAAGAGAACGCTCGTGTGTTTCCTTCTTCATCGGTCTCTGGCGGATTCAGTAAGATGATGTCAATCGACTGTCCAGCGCGGAACTCGAAACCTGCCGGCTTGGTGAAGCGGAATGCCATGGTGCCTTCAGCGATCGCCTCTCGACTAAACAGGTTCGAAGTGTGGACCGAAGTGGAAGTAAGAGTTGCCATAGCTCCTCCTGAATGGAAAGCACAACCAGAAAAGGATTATCAGGTTCAAATCGATAATCTATCGTAGTACGATAGATTATACATCCACCATGGATGCAAATCTCGAGTGCGGTTGTCTGAAACGAAGTGGAGCATCGCTCTTAGCTGGATTTCGGCAGCAACTCGGCAGTCGCACTCGGCCGTTAGGAGGCCCGAATGATTCAGACCAAAAGAGCCTACGAACCCACTAGCGAAACTGACGGGGCACGAGTCCTGGTCGAACGCCTCTGGCCTCGAGGCATCAAGAAAGAGGCCTTGTCATTGGATACTTGGCTGAAAGACGTTGCTCCCAGCACGGAACTCAGGCAGTGGTTTCAGCACGATGCGGCAAAATGGCAAGAATTTCGCAAGCGATACTCGCGAGAACTGGAGAAAAATCCAGAGCCGTGGCAACAACTGCTCAGCCGCGCTCGCCGCAGCCGGCTGACACTGGTGTACAGCAGTCACGACGAAGAGCACAATAATGCTGTCGCATTGAAAGAGTTTTTGGAACAGAAGTTGAAATCTCCGGCGAGGCATCAGGCAGCATAAAGCTTGAACATCCGATCTTGCCAGCGCATCGGGGGACCACCATATGAACGACAAGATTGCCGCTGCGGGAGTGCCGAACTTACGAGGCCAAATGTTCCGCGCCAAACGGCAGATGCCGGATGCGGAAGCGCGCGAATTTCTTAAGGCA
>DATNQY010000204.1:0-18167 GCA_036703785.1 Candidatus Obscuribacterales bacterium | reverse complement strand
CATCAGCAAGCATCGGACAAGTTCATCGCGTGCGGCTGAAAGAAGGCGGTTGGGCTGCAGTGAAAGTGCAGCGTCCGGGGCTGACCAGCTCGTTCTATCGCGACCTGGGCTTGATGCGCCTTATGGCTCGCTGGTGGGCGGCCCTGTCGCGCCTCGGCTTGCACCTGGGGATCGAAGCGCCGAAAGCGCAACCGCCGTCGGCGCAGTTCACCAGGCACAGACCGCTTGATATGCAAGCTTGGATAGAACTTTCAGACGAGTTCGGACACACGCTTTTTTCCGAGATCGATTATCTGAAGGAAGGGCGGAACGCCGACCGCCTGCGGCGCGCCGTGCGCAGCAAGCCGCATATACGCGTGCCGCGCGTGCACTGGCGCTATACCGGGCGGCACGTGCTTACTCTGGAATACATTCCCGGCATCAAAATAAGCCAGGTCGATGAGCTGCGTGCGCGCGGCTTTGATCTCGAGCAAGTTGGCAACATGCTTGTCAATTGTTACTTGGAGCAATTTGTTATCACCGGATTTTTTCACGCCGATCCACACGCCGGAAATTTGGCCATCGACGATTACGGACGGCTGATAATCTATGACTTTGGCATGATGGGCCAAATTTCAGAAACCCAAAGGCGAGCTCTCTTGCAATGCGTGATGGCAGTTGTGCGCCGCGATGCCGAGCATGTCACGTCCAGCCTCATGGAGCTGGGCATTGTCAGCAAAACGGCGCCTGCAGAGGCTGTCAGCCGGGCCATTTCCCCTTTCATCGACTATTACGCCGGTCGCGACATTATGGAGCTCGATTTCCGCCATTTGGAAACCGACATCGAAAAGGTGGTCGCCGATCGCAGTTTCCGTTTGCCTGCCGACCTGGCTTACCTGCTCAGGGCCGGCAGCTCGTTGGAAGGCATTGCCCGCACCTTGAAGCCTGATTTCAGCTTTGTCGAGGCTGTCCGACCAGTGATGACCAAGTGGGCTTTGCAGCAAGGCATTGAATCGTTGGCGAGAAGCGGCAAGCTGTTGGAGTTTGCCGAATTTGCCTTCGCTGAGTTGCGGGCCTCGCTGCGTACTTCTCAGTCGGCAGAAGCCGTTGTGGAAGCGGATGGCAAGCAGTCATTGCTCAGTCGCATGAAAACTGTGGGCAAAGCACAGGTAACTCCGCCGAAAGCCATTGCCCCAGTGTCTGAAAAAGTTGCAGATCATGTCAAGTGCCAAAAATGTGCGCAGTCTGGGAATGAAGTGGTAAGACTGCAAGCAAAGGCAAAATCAGCGTGGATGTTGATGGCGATCTACTTCGTCATGTCAACGAGTGCAATATTTCTGCTTGCCAGTGTGTCATCATTCAGTTATGGGCAACTATCCTTATATTTCTTGATAGGTTTTTTCATTTTAGGGGCAATAATATTCTGGAAATTCACTAAGTTGCTAAAGTGAGTTCGCCATATTTGTATCGCCTGGCAAGGTAAAGGAAAGGGCAACGGAGATTGATGATGTTGAACTGGCGCGTAGCCGCACTAACTGACCCGGGTTGTCAGCGTCAAAAGAACGAGGACAACTACTTCGTCAGCCCAGACAAGCGGGTCTTTGTAGTGGCAGATGGCATGGGTGGCGCACTCGGCGGCGCTCGCGCGTCCAAACTGACCGTCGAAGCCATTGAAAGCTTGTGGAACTCTAAGCCTCCGCACGCCACTGATAAAGAGGCGATTCGACAATGGCTTGTAGAGGCGGTTTCAGCGGCCAACCGCTCTGTTTACCATGTAGCCGAGCAAGATGCGTCGGTGCGTGGAATGGGCACAACCGTAGTAGTTGCCGTCCATGGACAAGACAACTACATGCAGATTGCGCACGTCGGCGATTCTCGCGCGTATCTCATTCGCAACGGCAAACCGGTGCTGCTTACGCAGGATCACTCCGTTGTGCAGGAGATGGTGCGCGCCGGAAGGCTCACTGAGGAGCAGGCGCGAATCAATCCGTACAAAAACTTGATCACACGTTGTCTTGGCCATGATGACAAAGTGGAGATCGACCAGACGCCCGTTGAGCTGAGAGCCAACGATTGGATCGTGTTGTGCACGGACGGCTTACCCACGGTATTGCGCGACGAACAAATCGGCGAGGCGATCGAAAACGTTGATGAGCCCGAGCGCGCCTGCGAAGAGCTGGTGCGGCAGACTCTAGACGGCGGCGCGCCGGATAATGTCACCGTCATCGCGGTGCAGTTCTACGATACGGAAAACGGTGCCGGCGGGTAAGAGTAGTTTAGGTGGGTAAGTAACGCTGTAGGTAGAAGGTCGAAAGTTGCTGGAATGATGAGCGGAAGCACTAGCAAATGCCAGAGATGTGGGGGTGTGGTCACCGAAAACGGATCATGCCCTTACTGTGTTGCCGAAAACGTTCAACCGGCGCACAGCCCCCAGAACGGCGACGACATCAAAGCAGAATCGATCGAGGACATTTTGTCCAAATCGAACCTGAAGACGCCGTCCGGGCTGGCCATTCTCATCAACAAAGACACCAACGAGCGCTATCCGCTGACGCAATCAGTCAGCAAGATAGGTCGCGATAAAGCCAACACCATCTCATTACAAAATGATAGTTACGTTTCCCGGCATCACGCCTGGGTATTGTTCATCAAGGGCAGTTACTGGGTAGAAGATCTTGGCAGCACTAACGGCACGCTGCTCAATGGAGAAGTGCTCTCTGAGCGCAAGCAGATCTTCCCTGGCGACCGGATAAAACTGGGCAGGACCGAGCTTGTCTTTGAGTTGAACTAGAGCAGAATGGGCGAATTCGGCAAATACGAAGTTGTAGCGGAAATTGGCAGAGGGGGCATGGGCATTATTTATAAAGCCCAGGACCACAGCCTTAATCGCTCAGTAGCCATCAAACAGCTGGTTCTCGAGGGAGTTGATCCCGATAAAAAAGATGAGTTTCGCGAGCGCTTTCGCCGCGAAGCGATTCTGGCTGCCGGACTCAATCATCCCAACCTGATCTCGATTTATGACGTTTCCATCGGCCAGGCCAACAGCTATTACGTCATGGAGCTTCTGGAGGGCCACAGCTTTCGCAAAGAGCTCGAGATCTGCACAAACCAGCGCATGACGCCCGATTCGCTTTATCCCATCTTTAAGCAGGTCTGCGAAGGGCTCGCCCATGCCCATCAGATGAACCTCGTGCATCGCGACATCAAGCCGGACAACATCTTCATTCTGCCGGGCGGCAAGGTAAAACTTACCGACTTCGGAATTGCCCGCTCGTCAGAGCCCGAGACCAACAGCAACCTAACCAAGCCGGGCGTGATGCTCGGTACTTTGTCTTACGTCTCTCCAGAACAGCTTCAGGATGCGCGCAACGTGGATTTGCGAGCCGACATCTACTCTCTTGGGGTAGTCATCTATGAAGCTCTGGCCGGACAGCTTCCTTTTACAGGCGAAGGTTTGACCTCGACTTTGATGGCTATCGTCTCTCGCGAAGCCCGCCCGGTGCACGAGGTGAACACCGAAATCAGCATCGAAATTTCCTCGGTGGTGACTAAATCCATGCGCAAGCAGCCTCAGGAGAGGTACGCCACGGTTGCCGAGTTCTTGCGCGAGTACGAAAAGGCCCTCAACCTGGTGAAAGCCGGCCCGGTGAGCAATATCAAAATGTCCACCAGCAGTGCTTCGATGGTTGCCGGCGTCAGCACCGGCGGACCATCCTTCAAGCCGGGAGTACCGCTGGGACAGCCGATTACCGCACCGGCCTCCATTCACGAGCAAGAAGTGACGCAAACGAGGATCCCCAAGCCATGGGCGGCGCGCGCCCAGGCGACGGCAGGCCAAACCGCCGAAGATGCAACCGACCTTGTCCGTTGCATAGGCACGATCGGGCGTGCAGGCGAGGGTAGTGGCTGCTTTCAGGAGCCTTCGGTGATTTGTGCGCGCACCGGACGGATAATCGTCGGCGACAGCGTCAAGCGCAAATTTGAAATTTTCTCTCGCGATGGACGTTTTCTCTGTGAATCCGCGTCCAATCCTCAAGTCAAAGGAAGCCGCACCGCGGGCGGTGCTTTCTCCAAGCCCAGCGCCGCGGCCATTGATGTGCGCGGAAAGATTTACGCCACCGATGCCGGCGATCACATCGTGCGCGTGCTTGACGGGCAGGGCAAATTTGTGAAGGAAATTGCCAACCGGCAGGGCAAGGACGGCGGCATTACCGGCATCGCTTGCGATGCCAGCGGCAACATTTATCTTTCCGATCCCGACAATGGCTGCATCCAGGTCATCTCAGGCGATACGGGCACCTGGCTGCGTAAAGTGGGCAGCAAGGGCGTTACGGACGGACAACTGCAATTGCCCTCGGGCTTGGCCATCGATCGTTTCAATCAACTTTATGTCGTTGATTACGGAACCTCGCGCATTTCGGTGTTTTCCAAAGCCGGAATTTTTCAGCGCTCGTTCGGCGCCAAGGGCACCGGCAAAGGCGAGTTCAACGTGCCGCGCGGCATCGGCATCGATCGCTACGATCGCATTTATATCTGCGACTCCCTCAACCATCGTGTGCAAGTTTTCAACTCCAAAGGCGAGTATTTGTACTATTTCGGCGGACGTGGACAAGAGCCCGGCAAATTCGTCGGACCGGCTGACATATCAATCGATCCCGAAAATAATTGCCTCTACATTGCCGACCGCGGCAACGCCCGGGTGCAAGTTTTCGAGCTGCAGAACGTCTAGAACGCGGCAAAGATTAAAGAAATCGCGTTCAGCAAATCGGCAAATGGCGTTACTGTTCTTTTGAGAATGCTTCATACCTGCACGCGTAGGCAAATGACCGACGGCGAAAATATTCAACTTGTGTTGGCTTCGCAGTCGCCGCGGCGTGTCGAGCTTCTGCAAAATCTTGGTTTGCAATTTCAGGTGGTTCCAAGCAACATCGATGAGACGTTCGATGAGCAGGATCCAGACGAAGTTTGTCGCTTTCTGGCCGTGCAGAAAGCGAACGCCGTCGCCGGCAGCCTGGAGTCGGCAGCGGCGCCGACCCGCACTTTGGTTTTGGCCGCCGACACGATCGTCGTGCTCGGCAAGGACATTCTCGGCAAGCCCTCTTCGCGCGAAGATGCCTATCAGATGTTGATGCGCATGTCCGGACGCTGCCATCAGGTTTTTACCGGCGTCGCCATTCTCGACTGCAAGACCAAAGAGATGCTGAGCGATTACGAGGTTTCCAGCGTCTATTTCCGTTCGCTCGACTCGGCGGAAGTGCGCGCTTATGCCCGAACCGCAGAACCCATGGATAAAGCCGGAGCTTATGCTTTGCAGGGGACGGCGTCGGCCTTTGTCGACAAAATAGACGGCTGCTACACCAACGTAATCGGGCTGCCCGTGCCGTTGACCGTTAAAATGCTGCGCGGGTTAGGTCTGCGCATTCTAGGATTGCCCTAATGCGTGACGAGCTTGCTGCCGAACTGGAAAAATACAATTTCTCGCTGCCGATTCTGCGCGAGCTGTCCGTGTATTTGGCAGAGCAGGGCGGACTGGGCGGACAGACGATAGGTTGGCATTGCCACCTGACTGAGATTACGGCCGCCACTGCAGCGGTGATAATCGAATCGGGCGCCAAGCTTTTTGTCAGCGAGTGCAATCCACACACGACTAACGAGGGCGCCGTCGCCTATATGCAGGAGATCGGCGCTCAGGTCTATATTGGGCCCGATAGCTGCCTTCGGGTGCTCGAACACAAGCCTTTGATTCTGGCAGACACCGGACTGGAGCTGACGCGCGCCTATATAGATCTGCCGGCCGATTCAGAAAAAGATTTTGTTTTTGCCGCTTCAGAGATCACCACCAGCGGTATCACCGCCTTGCAAGAACTAAAGCAAGTGCCGATTCCTGTCATCAATATCAATGACGGTTATTTGAAGCGATCGATTGAAAACTTCCATGGCGTCGGCGACGGCGTCGTTGATGCCCTCTTCGAGCTCACAGGACGCATTTGGGCGGGGCGCCGCGTCTCTGTCGTCGGCTATGGAAAAGTAGGAGCCGGCGTCGCCAATTACCTAAAACGCATGGGTGCCGACGTCTGGGTGGTTGTAGACGACCCGATCGAGCGGTTGATCGCGCATTACGACGGCTATCCGGTTAGTGATTTGTCGCGCGCCATGCGCGAGTCTCAGCTGGTGGTGACGGCCACCGGCGCCACCAATCTCGTTTCCCGGCAGCAGTGGATGGAGGCGGCGGATGGTCTTTTGGTCATGAACGTCGGACACTGGTCGACGGAGCTCGATCTAAAAGCGTTGCAGGTGCTGTCCAAGTCATCGCGAGATGTGTTGCCTCACCTCAGGGAATACACGCTGGCGGGCGACAAGCGCGTGCTGGTAGTCGCTGAAGGCAGCCCGGCCAACGTCGTCTTGCTTTCGGGCTCACCTGAGCCCACTCTCATACACCTTACAACTGAAGTTTTGTGCATGAATTATTTGATAAAGCTTTATCAAAGCAAGCAGACCTTACCCTGCGGACAGGCGACGCTTCCTGTGGAAGTGGAACGTCAGGCGAGCATTCTGGCTTTGCAGGCGCTGCAGTTGATGTTTTGATCACGCAATCGCTGCAGTTAAGGCGACGCTAACCTTGATTACAGGCTCAAGTTGGCATGGTAACCTCATGTAGAAAAAGACGCGGCATACATACCGCCGCAAGAGCGAAGCTGGCACGAGGATGATAATTCATGCTGCATTTGATGTCGCGGGACGCCCATAATTGCATGTCCAAAACACCGGCCAAAAGCGGTCGACTGTTTGTCTGTTCGCTTTCTGTGGCCCTTTGCTCCCTTATGCCGGCCTCGTTTCTAGTGCTGCCGGCCATGGCGGCCGATGACAGCAGCTCGAACTCTATGGACTCGATTTGGGTTGACTCCGCGGTCAAATCGCCGGCCGCCAAGGATGGCGCTGCCGCCGGGTCTGCCGAGCCCACCACTTTGATGACTCCGCCGGGTGCGCCTGCGGCCAAGGCGGCTGCCGGTGCGGCGCCGACCCAAGCCCCCGGGCGCCCGTCTGCTGCGCCGCCGGTAGTCACCGCCACGGCCACTCCGCCACCGGCGCTCGATACCGCCGCGCCGATGTGCACCGTCAATGCCTTTAAAGACAGCCCTCTGGTTACAGGCAGCGGCTGGGCCGGTATCGGACCATTCAAAGCCGACGGTTCTGATTTCGTCGACGAGAAGAACAACCGTGTCAAACTCGATCTCGAAGGCGATCAAATCACGCGCGCCGAATTGACGCTCAGCGCGTACGACGCCAATCGCGATCCGGTAATGAATCAACTCAATCTGGAAATGCAGATCGATTTTTTGCTGGAATCGCTGGGCATCAAACCAAGCCGCATTCAAGCATTGAATGTGCAATTAGACCGCAGGAAAGAGGCATTGCTGAACGATCCGCAGCCTTTAAACGTCACCGGCGGACATTATTCCGTGGTGATTGAAAAACGGCCGTCTTCAGGCGGCACGGACTATCTGATCACCGTCAACAGCATGGACATGAACAAGAAAGCGATCAAGCAGCCGTGGGTTTCCGAAAAACCGCGCGAGTCCAGCCACCACGACCACAGCTTCCTTTCCCAACCGGAGGAAAAAACCACCGCTCCGGCTGCGGATCGCGAGGAATTGAAGGCGGAATTCGTCGACTTGATCTCTAAGTGGCAGAAGGTGAAGAAAGAGGCCGTGAAGACCAAGCAATACGATCAGCTTGCAACCGTGCTGTCCGGACGCGCGCTGGCGGCACAGACGGGCGCCGTCAAATATCTGATCAGCAACCACTGCTACTACGAAATGAATACCAAAGGAGTCACCGTCGACCAGCTCACTGAAATTTTGCCGGGCAAAAAATTCATGGTGGCCGCCCAAGTGCGCGAAGCTTACAAATTCATCGACGAGCAGACCGGAAAAGTGCTAAAAGAGCATGTAGACGACATCAACCGGGTCAATTACACCATCGAAAAGACGGGTAATAAGTGGGTCATCAGCGATTCCAAATTGCTGTCAGCCAATCCGACGCGTGCCGTCGCTAAAAGTCCGCATTAAACGAGCATCCGCATAACATGCTTTTCTCCCACGGCCTCGACAGTTTAGCCAGGATCAGTGCGGCGATTTGTTTGGGCTTGCTGGCGTATTGCACGATTAGTGCCGCAATGGCCGGAGATTCCTTTGCCGGTTCGCCCACTGCCACCGCGTCTGCCGCTCGCGCTTTCGTTTCCGCCCCCAACTCTCGCGGTTCTTCGTCTGTGCCAGGGCCGGCGCAGCGCGCCGCCCATATGGGTGAAACATCGATTGCCGGCTGCTCCTTATACGATAAAGCCGGCAAGATTCTCAAGCCAAGCAGCGTCGTGTTTGTCGACAACGACATTTATTGTCTGGATGCCGACCGCCTGTGGTGCGCACCAAATGCGGTATCGAGCCTGCGCGGCAAGGAGCAATTGCGCATGGTCGATTGCGGGCCGATGACGCCCATGATCGGGCGCATCCCCATGCAGGAGTTCCTCAACTTCGCGTACGCGCCCAAACGCCGTTCGCTGGTTGTTCTCGATAAAAGCGGCGATGTTTACGAGTTTTCGCTGGCCGATAGAGCGTGGTATGTGTTGCGCCCGAACAGCCCCATGGGTTCACCTGATCCTGAGTATCTGGACATGGCTGTGTCAGGGGCGAATATTTGTTTGTTGGACCCTGAGCGCAATCAGATCTGGCGCTTCCCCGCCACCAGTCGAAAGTATTTCCGCGATGTTTTGCCCTGGAAAGTACATTCAGGCGATATCAGTGTCGCCAATGGCATTGGCATCGCCTATGACGGCAACGCCTGGGTGCTTCGTGCCGGCGGTTCGATCAGCAAATTTGCCGCCGACCCCGAGAAGGGCATGGCCACCCCGCTGGCGTTTCACTGGCAGGCGCTGAAGAAGATGCGACCGAGTCGTTTTTTCACGGCGCCCGGTGCTCCCTTGTACATTGTTGAGCGCGAAAACAATCGCGTTGTCGCGGTGGACAAGCAGAATGGACAGTGGCGACAATTTCTCTTCCCTGCCGAATCGGATCTTCGCGCACTATGGGTAGTGGCGGACGGATTCTGGATAATTGATGGTTCTAAGCTGGTGCATCGCGACTTGACGCATGCGGATCCCTCTAGCGCAGCCTGCCACCCGCGGTCAATCGATACTCGTCTTGCCGGTTTGGTGATGCCGCTTCCAGGCGCGCATCTGCCCAGGCATCCGGGCGTGTGGGCCGGCTCCAGACGTCTCTATCGCTTCGGCGTGCATCACGGTACGGATTTCTTCGATGATCCAGGCAACGGCACTCACGTTCATATGGACTCCCCGATATATGCGGCCGATAGCGGCAAGATTATTCGGGCTGACGCGACCTTTAAAGATATGGACGCCGCAAAATACAGCTACGTGATTTATCAGTGCCACAACAAGCACATAAGCGCCGAGGGTGATGAAGACCTGCTGCGCGGCTGTCAGGTGTGGCTCGATCACGGCAACGGTCTAATTACAAGATACGCGCACCTGGATAAAATAAAGCCGGGGTTAAAACCGGGCATGAGGATTTCAACGGGTGATTTGATTGGATTCGTCGGCGTATCCGGCACGGGCGAGAACCTGCCGGGACGCGCCAAACATCCACATCTGCACCTGGAAATTTACCTTGATGGAAAATATCTTGGCTACGGTCTTACGCCCTCCGAAACCATCGGTGTCTATGAAGACATTTTTGGCAACGGCCCACGCGGCTAGACGGAGAATTCACCATGAGCGGCCTTTATATCTTTTCGCGCGTATCGGTACAGGAGCGCAGGCGCTCCACCCGCATGGTTGCGGCACTAGCTCTATTAGCGGCGACAGCGGCTGCGGCCGCTCCGCCTGCGTACGCCGGCACCGCCAATAAGCCTGGCGCGCATACTATCGCCGCCGCCACCACATCCGGTGCGGTTAAAACTCAAGCCATCGCGGCGCATCCGATAGCGGCACCGCATGTTGATATCAATCTGCCTCCGGTGGACTCTGCGCTGCTCAGCGTTCTCAAGGACATGGCGAAGGCCGCAGCTAGTCAGGAACAATTGGACAAGATTGAGGATCCGGCGCAGAAGGCGGCAGTCAAATCGGCGCTGCAAGCGTTGAATATGGCCGTCGCTCACGCCCAGGTCAGCGCCAACCGGATAGTAGCAGGCAGCCAAAAGGAAAAACTGGAACAGTCTCTTATCGCCGAATCCTGGGAATCAGGGCTCGTGCCGCTGCCGGGGGACGGACAAGCCAGCTTGAGTGTGCTCTGGGCAAAGAAAGTGAACGGGTTGGTGAATGTCACCGTCGCCGGTAATTGCGACTGCAAAGGCGCTGCACCGCACATCGGCGAGTACGCCGTCGTCTTTAACGGCAATACCGTGTTAGACAGCGGCTTCGACATTCAAAGCCAGAATGACGTCAGTTTCTGGTTGGGTAAATTGAGTTCGATAACGGCCGACGCCACCAAAT
Organism: Candidatus Obscuribacterales bacterium; assembly: GCA_036703785.1. Classification (GTDB taxonomy): domain Bacteria; phylum Cyanobacteriota; class Vampirovibrionia; order Obscuribacterales; family Obscuribacteraceae; genus JADYXS01. The sequence continues at coordinate 7,681 of DATNQY010000204.1, read as the reverse complement.
GTGGTGACACTCAAACCCAGTCGGAAAGCACCGTGCCGACATTGAAGGCAGTGATGACGCCGGACAGAACTCGCCGTCAGGCGGCTATGGCACAGCGAGCGAAGGCGGCCCAAGAGCTTATTGCCCGTGAACAGGCTCGAGCAGCGCTCCAACAAGTAGTACGCGCCCAAAGCGTGAATCCCGGAGAAATTACAGCCGCCCCTGTGCCGCACGAGGCTGCCGCTGCCGCGGTGCAGACGGCTGCGCCCCCGCTGGAAGCGGCTATCCCAGCATCAGTACTCTTGCAAAAGGCCGTCTCAGCGTCGACGCCCCCGGCTGCCGCTCCCAGCCCCGGCTTCATGTTTCAGCCCGAGCTGAAGCCGCCGATGAGCGTGCCAGACCACGCCGCGCCGACCAATTAAACGCGATTTATTAACCTGCGTCGGCATTTCCTTGGACAGCAGACGCCCTGGTGTTATCTTGGGTGATGTCAACGGAGAAATACGCATGGGCGAAAGCTCAACAGCGGAAAAGGCGACGATTGCCGCCCACAAGACGAAAGTCGAAAAGGCGCAGAGCTATTTGACGGTGGCGTCCACGACCATCGGCATCATCGGCGCTGTGGGCGCCGGCTTCGCTTGGGCGGCCACCACATTTTTTCTGGGCGACGTGCAAATTCGGCCGGACAAGCCGGTTGATAGTCTGTGCGTGAAAATTACGGACAAGCGCGGGCAGACTGCCTTTTACTACGGCAAAGATGTTCAGCTCATGCCCGGCAAGTATCATCTCCAAATCGGTTTGGCGGACAAAGAGCTTACACAGCATGCCGATGTCGATGTTCGATTGTGGAAAATTGCAGTGATACCATTTTCGGTGCCGGCTGCCGGTGCTGCAGCGATGGCGGCGGATGCAACCAACACTGACATCGTCCCGCAGCACAAACGCTGGTGGCAATTCTGGAGAAAAGGCACCGCTTCCGACGGTCAGAGCCAATGAGCCTTGAAATAGCTCAAACGGCGCGCTCCTTCGCGCGTTCGCAGAAGCTTTCGAGCGAGATTGCGCAATTTATACCAGGCGGTGTCGACAGCCCATTCCGTGCATTTACCGAAGTGGGCGGCCATACGATTTTTTTTCAAGGCGGGTCGGGCAGCCGGCTGGTCGATGTCGACGGCAACGAGTACATAGATTATCTCGGCGCATGGGGTCCGGCTGTTCTGGGCCATTGCCATCCGCAAATCGTAGCTGCCGCCCAGCATGCCGTGGCCGCCGGCGCCGTGTTCGGTGCGCCGCATGTCTTCGAGTTGGAAGCCGCACGCGCATTGAAGCAACTGTTGCCGAGCATGGAAAAGGTGCGCTTTGTAAATTCCGGCACCGAGGCGGTGATGAGCGCGGTGCGTTTGGCTCGTGGTGCGACCGGACGAGACTTGATCGTCATGTTCCAGGGCGGCTATCACGGACACAGCGACAGTGTGCTGGCCTCACAAAATCACTCATCGAGCGCCGGCGTCCCGCAAGCAAGCGCGGCCAACACTCTGCTGGTTCCATACAATGACCTGCCGGCACTGCGCGCCGCGTTCGACCGCCAATCGGGCAAAATAGCGGCGATTCTGATCGAGCCCGTCTGCGGCTCGATGGGCGTCGTGGCGCCTGACGACGGATATCTGCAGTCGGTTGCCGAACTTTGTCGAACTAACGGGACGCTATTGATATTCGACGAGGTTCTTACCGGACTGCGCGTGGCGCGCGGTGGCGCGCAAAGGCGGTACAACATCCGTCCCGATCTCACCTGCCTCGGCAAGGCATTGGCCGGCGGCATGCCGATTGGTGCTTACGGTGGGCGAGCCGAGCTGATGGATCGATTGCTGCCTGTTGGTGACGTTTACCAAGCCGGGACATTCTCAGGCAACCCGGCAACCATGGCGGCAGTGATCGAGACGATTAAGTTGCTCGACGACAGCGCACTATACGAAGTGCTCGAGCGGCGCACCGCCCAGCTTTTCGACGGGCTGTCCAGTGCAGCCAAAAAATGCGGACAAACCATTCAATTGCAACGCGTCGGATCAATGTTCGCTGTTATCTTCGCTCCGCAGCCGGTGCGAAACTATGACGATCATCTGCAAATAGACTCGAAGAAGTTCTCGCGATTCTTCCATTTCATTTTGCAACACGGCGTCTACTTCCCGCCCTCTTCAGTAGATGCCGCTTGCGTTTCGGCGGCGCACACCGAGACGGATATCGACGAGACAATCGACGTCTGTGCCCGCGCCTTCAAAACACTTTGACCGGCACGGTCCTTTTTCGCAATTACCGCATGGGTTCCTCACAATTCCTTTACGCTTTGGCCTTAAATTGGGATGTCGAGAGAAGCTTCGGCGACTCGTTTTTATCGGAAACACACTTATGACAAGAATCTGTAAAAGATGCCAGTTTCGAGTGACGGGGAAGAGCAAGATCTGCACCGTGTGCGGCTCGACGTCGTTGCTGCAAGTCGAATCCTCTGCAATCGCACAACCGTCGGCAAAAGATGAAGAGGCAGCGGGGCTGCCGTTCATGCAAAAGGCGGCCAGTCGTCCCTGTTCATTTACACAGCCAGACCCGTTTATCGGCTCCATGGCCCAATCGCCGCAAATTCAGGCTATCGAAGATGCTTGTTCGCGCCGTCAGTTGTCGTCGCTCAGACGCAAATTTGCCGATTGCGAAAACATTGCAGAACCGAGCTGGGACCAGCGTTTAGCCGACTTCGGCAAACACATGCTTGGACGATAGTTTGCGCTGATACCGGCATTTATTTCGTATACGAATATTTTTTGTTATCCAGGAAACATGGCTCGGCCTTAGACGTCTGTGTAAACAGGAGCACGAACCGAAACCGAGGTGATTCTCATGCTGCTGAAATCCTGCAAAAAAGCCGCCGGTCTGCTCGCCGTTACGTTAGTATTGGCGTCGCAGCTATTCCAGGCGGTATCTGCCTATCCCTATTATTATGCCAATACGGCTTACAGCCCTTATTACGGCTACAACAGCTACAATGCCTACTCCAATCCTTATTACAATCCGTACTACCGCCCGAGCGTTTTTACCACCCACCCAATTTTGAGCGGTACTCTCACCGGCACCGCAGTCGGTGCTTTAGGCGGCGCCGCAATTGGTGCGGTTGCCTCGCAAGATAGCAGCCACAGCAACACCGGCGCGAGCGTCGGAGAAGGCGCGGCAATTGGTGCGGGCAGCGGAGCCGCTCTCGGCGCCGGCGTAGGCATCATTCGCCACAAGATGCTCTACGGCACTTGGTTCTAAAAGCGGGCATTCGCCCGCCGCTACCAGATAGCCGCAGAAAAACCGATTAGTTTTTTGTCCACCGTACGCATTGGTGGAGGCGCTTGCAGAACTCTGCAGGCGCCTCTGCTTTTGTTAATCTGCAGTGGATCACCAATCTGATGCTTGGACGCAGGTGTACACATGACCTCCTTCGGCACTTCAATGTATGTGTGCCGTCATCCGACACGAAGCCGAATATTCAATGCAGAGAGAGAGAGAAGGAGGCGTTCATGTCTCTACGGATGAACCGAGCAGTGAGCGATCGACCTCAGCCAAGTTTGAGGACGTACGAGGGGTGGCCTTTTTTCCTTCTGGCGCTCGCGATTGTGATTGTGTGGGCATTCGCTTTCAACCATCCTCGCCACATCGGATACGTGTCGGGCGGCATTTCAACTCATCCCCGCGTGCAATTGCCGGTACAAAAAGCGCCCGCAACTGAACAAAATAGATAAGCGGCTCTGCGGATCAGCGCTTGTGTTTATTTGCCGGGAGTTCGCAGTCTGAACGTCTTTTCGATCTGCTGAAAGCCGGGATAAATGACCTCGTCTGCATCATCACGGCCATAAGCGACGACAATTGCCTTTTGATCCGCAGTTGGCGCAACGATGCGAAAGAACGCTATCTTGTTACGCCACGGTCCCAAGTTATTATCGAAGAGTTGTCCTTCAGCGTCGTACGCGCCCCACTTAATTGGTTTGGCTTGCGGCTCCTCGCGCTGAGGCAAAATTTCGTCGATCTCGTGAAGGTAGTGCCGATTAATTCCTCGGCGCGAGTGGTATCGTCTACGGTGGCATCGTGATAAAGCTGCTTCAGGTCTATGCGCTTTACGTCTGAGGCAACAGGCTTCGGAAGCAAGGAAATAGCATACGGCGCGATGGCAAAAATGCCGACCAAAGGAAGCAGCATGAAAATGCCGATAAAAATTGCTACTTTCTTAGCGCTCACGGGAGCGTTGTCTCTTATCGGATGCGCGACGCCATCTTGATCAGGTCGCCGAAGGTATCCGTGATTACGGAGATCTTGCCGCCTGATGCGCCTTGCGACAGGCGCGGCAGGTGATCGATGGGCAGCTCGACCACCGCGAAGCCGGCTTTGTATGCCTTGATGCAGAGTTCTGCATCGACGAAAGGCGTCATGGATTCGAGAGTGAAGTATTGCAGAATTTCCCGCTTGAAGAGTTTGATTGAATTGACGTCTTTGAAGCGAACCCCGTAAAACAGGCGCAGCATCAGGTTGTAGACGTGCGACTGTAGCTTGCGGCGCTGCGGATCATTGCGCTTCACGCGCAATCCGATGACGAAATCGTTGTCTTTCAAACCGTGCGCCATCTTCAAGAGTTCTTTGGGAGCAAACTGATAATCGCCCGGAAGAGAGAAAATCAGATCCTTGCAGCCACTGAGATAGAGTTCACGAATGGTTTTTCCGAAGCCTTGATTCACCGGGTGATTGATTACGCGAATGTTCTTCAGACGAGCCGCTCGTTGCTGCAACACTGTAAGCGTATTGTCTTTGCTGCCGTCGTTGATGCAGACGATTTCGTAATCTGTGCAGATTTCGTTCAACAAACAATCGACATCATCGATCAGCCTGCCGACCGTCGTCTCGTCATTGTATGCCGGGATGATTACCGAAATGGAAGTGAGCGGCAAGCCGGACTTGCTGCTAACGGCGGCGCTGGTTGTTTGCACTCTGTTCATTATCGGATGGTGACCTGGTTGAAGGATGCTGTTACGTTTGATGCGTTGGAATAATCATCGATGGTCGCTTTCGCTGCCGGATTGAGCTTGATGTACTGGCGCACTTCATGAATAACGCGGTCGACTTGGTCGTCCGTGATTTGCGGGAACATCGGCAAGCTCAGAATGCGTTCGGCGGCGAATTCGGTGGCGGGCAGATCGCCGCGCTTATAGCCGCGATATTGGTACGCCTTCTGCAGGTGCGCCGGCACTGGATAATGAATCAAGCTGCCGATGCCTCTTTCAGCGAGGTACGACTGTAGCCCGTCCCGGTTACCGCATTGAATCACGTACAGGTGATAAACGTGATGTTGTTTTTCGACCGGTGTCGCCACCACGTCGTGCAAACCTTCTGTATAGCGCAAGGCGATTTCGCGACGTCGCTTATTCCAGTTGGTTAAGAATGGAAGTTGAGCACCCAAAATCGCCGCTTGCACCTCGTCGAGGCGGCTGTTGATGCCGATCTCGTCGTGGTAATAGCGCTTGGACTGTCCGTAATTGCGCAGGCGTACCAACTTTTCGTAGGCCTCTTCGTAGTTGGTGCACACCGCACCGCCGTCGCCGAAGGCGCCCAGGTTTTTGCTGGGATAGAAGCTAAATGCGCCAAGGGCGCCCATTGTACCGGCTTTGTGCCCGTTGTACGACGCACCGGTGGCTTGCGCTACGTCCTCCAGCACGGGAATGCCTCTGGCTGCCGCCATGTCCAGCAGCGGCTGCAGCTCGACCATCTGTCCGTAGAGGTGCACAGGGATTATCGCTTTGGTGGCTTTGGTAATCTTTTTCTCGACTTGCTCGACGTCGATTACGTAAGTGTACGGATTGATATCGACAAACACCGGTTCGGCACCGGTCATTGAGATGGCACTGATTGTCGGCACTGCTGTGTGCGCCACCGTTATTACTTCGTCGCCGGCTTTCACTCCCAACGCGGCGAGGGCCAGATAAATGGCTTCCGTGCCCGACGCGCAGCCGATGACGAATTTGGCACCGAGGTAATCGGCGAAATCGCGCTCAAATTTTTTCAGCTCTTCGCCGAGAATGTAGTGTCCGCTGGAAAGTACGCGCGCAACGGCGGCGTCGATTTGTGGTTTTATGGACTGGTAATGAACTTTCAAATCGCCAAACGGTATGTCCAATTCACTCACCTCATCCGGTGCGGTAAAACGCCGCCAAATTGAAGAAATCGCCTGATTTCAATAGACTCGTCAATAGTAAAGTAAAAGGCATCGACCTGAATTAAGAGCACTTAAATTAGCCCGTGATCATGTGAGAGCAGGCAAAGGAACCCGCGTCTCACGTGGGCGAAATTTCGCCTGTGTTAAGATCTGCCGGTGCATCGCTGGGGTAAACCGTGATCAATCTCTCCAAGGAAACGTTCGCCGGAAAGTCCGCGTTGATTACAGGCGGAATGGGCTTCGTCGGCTCGAATCTGGCGCTGCGTCTGGCCGATCTCGGTGCCACTGTTACCGTCATCGACGCCATGATCCCGGATTACGGCGGTAATGAGTTCAACTTGTTTCCCGTGCGCGATCGCGTGCGAGTAAACTACTGCGACATTCGCGACGAATCCGCGATGAATTACCTCGTGCGCGGCCAAGATTTTGTGTTCCATCTGGCGGGGCAGGTTTGCCACCTGATGAGCTTGTCTAACCCGTTTCCCGACATTGAAATCAACATCACCGGCACGGCCGTGCTCATGGAAGCGCTGCGCAAGCATAACAAAGACGCTGTCGTGGTTTACACCGGCACGCGAGGACAATATGGAGAATCAGTGTCTCTGCCGGTGAACGAAGAAGCACCGACCAACCCTAAAGGCATCTACGAAATCTCCAACCTGACCGCCGAAAAAATCATCAAGGTCTACAACGACGTGCACCAGGTGCGTTCCGTTTTGCTTCGACTGAGCAATATCTATGGACCGCGTTCTCAGATGAAGCATTCGCGCTTCGGCGTTTGCAACTGGTTTGTGCGTCTCGCCATAGATAACGCGAAGATTCAGGTGTTTGGCGACGGCAGCATTTTGCGTGATTTCTGCTATGTGGACGACTGCGTCGATGCTATCTTGCGAGTCGCGCTCGAAGAGAAATGCGCTGGCGAAATTTTCAATGTCGGCTCCGACATTCCGGTCAGTTTCCTCGAACTGGTCAAAACTATTATTGAGGTCGGCGCAACAGGCGGATGGGAGTTTGCCGAATTCTCTCCGGAGCGGAAAGCCCAAGAACCTGGAAGCTTCTATTCCGATATCACTAAGATCGAGAAGTTCACAGGCTGGCGCCCCTGGACCAACTTGGACGATGGGCTGGCAAAAACATTCGAATACTATAGGAAGTACCGTGACCACTACTGGGCGGCGACGCCGGTGCCGGCGGTGGCGAAGTAACCCGAACGGCGCTTGCGCGTAACGTTAATTCGCCTCCCGCCCCCTTTACTTCTGAGAAAAATTTTAGTAATCTTCAGGTATCCCGCGCCCCCCATAAAACCGTGGATTCGCCGATTTTTCGGTAGTTGTTCTTTGCCGCGGATTGGTCAGTGAACCTGACTGTTTACTAAATCGGTATCCGGTTCGTCGGATGCCTAACTCGAATCCCCCCTTGCCCGGTCGCCTTCGCGACCAGCAGATTCTCGTGTCGAAACAAATTACTATGCAGATT
>DATNQY010000203.1:0-6283 GCA_036703785.1 Candidatus Obscuribacterales bacterium | reverse complement strand
CGTTTCTTCACTTCTTTCAGCGCTTCTACAGCTTCATCGCGAGAAACGACACCCTCACGAATTACCCTCTGCGCGCGCAAAACGGCAACCAGGAACTCCTCGGAAATCATCCGCTTAAACGTAAGCACCCGTCCCAGAGGCATGCCCGTTTCGGCACTTGTGCTGAGCGCGTCGTGGAGTTGGTCGGCGCTGATCATTGTTGAGTCGACAAGCAACTCACCAAGTTTATTCGTCACCGGCTTCGCTTTAGACTGCAAGCCCATCTTTTGCAGCGCGTGCTCGAAGGATGTGCCTTCTTGCGCGGCGGCGGTCAAAACGCTGATCGCCACTTCGGTAGTCACCAAGCCGTCATTCACTAGAGATTGAGCTTCAACAGCGGCGCGCAGCTCTGTTTGCCTGAGGCGACCCATGGTCAGCAAAACGGTGCCCAGCGGCAAGCCTCTTTCTTTAGCCCGAATCAAAGCCTCTGCCAGATCTTCGTGCGAAAGGAGCCCGGATTTAGTCAACAGCTGTCCAATCTGGACCAATGCTGCTGCTTGCTGCGACATTAAACCTCCGTTGCCCCGCGAAGCCAACAGTCCTAGTATCCCATATGATTCCACAAACAGAGGCTGCAGCAACGGGTTCGGCGATTTAGCGCAAACAATTTGCGGACGTCCGCTTATTGGCCATATGAGCAACCAATGTTTGGCTTTCGCCGGTTTGGCTTTCGCCGGTTTGGCTTTCGCCCGCCAGTTACCAAGAAGCGGCCTCCCTCCAAGACCCGGTTCAAGGGCTGGCCACATGTTTTACCACCAGGTTGCAGAGAGGTTTCGCAACCCTTGTTCAATCTGTGATCGCGCGGCACGGACAGCTAGTAAAATTTGGTAGACCTTGAAGCATTCATTCTTTTCAAGTGTCGCTCTGTCGCGTCGCACAGGAGGAGAGATGGAAAAGCGTCGTCTCGGTAAAACCGATATGCAAGTCAGCGTGCTGGGATTTGGCGGCGCTGAAATCGGCTACCAGAATGCGTCACTGAAGACGGTGGAAGAGCTTCTGGTGAACGCCCTCAATCAGGGATTGAACATTATCGATACCGCTGAGTGCTACTCAGGCAGCGAAGAGCTCATCGGAGCCGCCGTCAGCAGTAGGCGCAAAGACTTCTACCTGTTTACCAAATGCGGACACGGTTCGCGGTACGACATTCATGAATGGACCGCGCCGCAAATCGAAAACAGCATCGATCGCAGCTTGAAACGCCTGCGCACCGACCATGTCGACCTGGTGCAACTGCATAGCTGCGACGAAGGAACTTTGCGCAAGGGCGAAGTTATTGAAGCCCTGCAAAAAGCGAAGAAGTCCGGAAAGACTCGATACATAGGTTATAGCGGCGACGGACGCGCAGCAAGATACGCGATCGAGACCGGTGCTTTCGACACACTGCAAACTTCAGTGAGCATCGCCGATCAAGAATCAGTGGAGCTGACGGTGCCTCTGGCCAAAGAAAAAAATATGGGCGTAATCGCCAAACGGCCAATCGCCAATGCCGCCTGGCGCGCCGGCAGCAAGCCCAACGATCCCTACCTGCAGCCCTACTGGGAGCGTCTGCAGAAGCTCAAATATGATTTCATCAACGGCAATATGGATCATTCCATCGCCACCGCGCTTCGCTTCACATTGAGCGTTCCCGGCGTAGCGACGGCAATCGTAGGCACAACCAAGCCCGGCAGATGGGCTGAAAATGCCAAACTGGTCTCGAGCGGGCCACTGCCCGACTCCGAGTTTCAAGCGATCCGCTCTCGCTGGAAAGCAATCGCCGGACCGGACTGGATAGGTCAGGTGTGACTAACGGCTATTGCTGCACTTTCTTCGGAGCCGGCTTGTCCACCTGAATTTGCGCTTGCGCGTATTTGATGTTTTCCTGATACTTAGCCGCGTTCAATGGATCGCCTGCGATTGCGCGCGTGTAAAAGTTGATGGCGCCTTTGAAGTCCTTGTTGTAATACATGAGCATGTAAGCCAGGCGGGCGGCCAACGCTCCATCGCCGGGATTGAGGTTGGCTGCTGAACGGTAGTGGCCGATCGCTTCGCCGTGCTTGCCTGCAACCTCCAGCCAGTTGGCATAGTCCAGCTGCATTTTGTAATCGTTCGGCTTGATCTTCGTCAGAGCCGCATATTCCTGATTGATCAGGGCTGAATCTCGGCGATTGAGTCCGATTTTCAAAATATCGTTGTGCACGTCTTCCAAATGATTGCCGTACTTCAGTGCGTCATTTAGAGCGGCCACAGCCTTGTCGTAATTCCGCAGCTGGAACCAAGTTTCTCCATACGCCCAAGCCCATTCTTTTTTCTTGGCAGGATCGAGCTCGAACAGTTTGTCCAGCGCACGCCGGCCTTCGCCCCAGTCGTTGGTCTTGGCGCATGACTCCCAATAGTTGCCGTAGAGCTCGAGTTGATTAGGCATCACAGCCAGCGATTCGCGATAGTGATGTTTGGCCAAATCGAAGTGCCCGGAGGAGAACAATTCTTGCGCTTGCTTGGCGTGGCGAGTAGCGGTGATGGAGCCTGTGGCGCCGGTGTCGTCTTCAAACTTACTGCCTCCCGGCGTGCTGCCCACAGGAGGAATCACAAGCGGCGGCGGGGTGCCAGGCAGAGCCGATTGCGTCGGCGGCGGCAAAGCGGGCTTAACTTCTGGCGGCGGCGCCACATACGGTTTGACCTCGGAATAATAGCCTTCATCCGAGTGACGTTTCTGGTTGTCGCTTTGCCTTTGCGACTCGCCTTTAACGCCGGAATAATATCCATCTTCCTGGTGACGGTGCTGATACTCGCTTAGATCGTCTTTGTGTCTTTTCGAGCCCGACGTCTCTTCCGGGGCGGCAGGCTTTTTATCCGCGGTGCTATCGGCAGCAGCAGCAGCGGGTTTGGCGGACTCCTCCGCGCAGGCGGCCGTAAAGGTGGCCGGGGCGGCCAGGCACAGGGCGAGTGAAAGTAGCAGGGCCTTGCGGTTGGCTTTGTCGGTCATCGAATTACCGTCCTCATAAACTAAGACTGCATCTGCCTATATATCCCACGACTCAGGCATTTAAACACGCGCGACCGATAAAAAAAGGTCCCCTTATTAACATAAGCGCGCGGAAGTTTTTCTCACACTTGCATGCATGGCTTGCATGCAAGTGCAACCATAGACGGTATCATGCCGCGGCAGACTGGCATCGACAATCGGTAAGCAGCTCCTATGCCTCGCAGATGTTAGGAAAGCCTAATTAGGCAAATTTCAGTCTTGTCGCAATTGCGCCGGCGATTCGCTTGATAACCCAAAAGCATTGAAGGCGGTCGATTTTCGCCGTCGTGGCAATCGGGCCTAATACGATGAGCTTCGTGGCTCATGTAAAAGTGAAATGATCTGCAAAAAGTATGCAATCAAGCGTGTGTTAGTATGGGTCCGCCCAGCGCTTCTTGCTCTGGTCCTTCGAGGGAATCAAGTGTTCAAAAACATTGCCAGGCAATCCGCAATACTGGTCGTGGCCGCATCGGCAACACTGGCGACAGCGGCCCAAGCTCAAGATCCGGCCGTACAGGCGACGCCGGACGAGGCAGCCAGCCAGGGCATGACACTTCCGGGCTGCGAATGGTCGCTGCCGTGCGAAACAAAACTGGACAGTGCCGGACAACGGCGGCCTGCCACCGCAGCTGGTACCAGACTTACCGGCAGCGTTACGCAGTGGAACATCGACGGCGATTTCAGCCAGCTTGTGGATGTATTGCTGGATGGCGCCCTGGGCGCCGATCCGAAATTCACAAAAGCAGATCATCAGCTCGCCCATTTCCGCAAAGGCACCGCCAATTTTATTTCCGGCGCTAAAGATGCGGCTGCCTATCTGGTGCCCATCCGAGGCTTTGCCCTCTCGTCTGAAGCCGCCGATGTTATCCTCGACGAAAAGATCAAGGTCAAGGACAAAGCCTCAGCCGAGTATGCGCGCCAGCGGATACTCGATGACGTGCATCCGCAGTTAGTGGCCAAAACCATGCAACTGGCCATGGCCGTGGGCACTAAAGATGCCGTGCAGCGAGACGAAGCAGTGAGCAATGCCGTCGCCTCGTTGTCGAAGCTGGTGGGTCCACAACGCGCTCAGCTCGCTCTTTCGCGTCTCGATGAATGGGGCAAGTTGCAATTCCCCGATTCGGCTTTTAGATCCGCGCCGGCATGGGATGTGGAAACATACCAGCAGAAGACCAGGCTGGTGACCAAGCTTGCCATGGACGGCGATCCGGTGATGCAGGAAATCGTCAATCACCTGAAAAAATACAATCATCAAACGAGAGCCGGACGTATCTCAGGACATGCGGTTCCGGCCGCGCTTTCGATTGCCAGTTTTGCGACGCCGGGATATGTGATTCCGGCGGCGCTCGAACTCATTGAAGCCGGCTACATTATGGCAACAGGCGGCACTGAAGAAAGCAAACTGGTCAAAGAGCTCTACTACGATAAGCGCGTGGAAAGCCGCTATCGCACCCTCAATGAGGAAGCGCAACTTGCGCTCGCTCAATATCAGAATGCCGTGAATTTGAAAAATCCGGCGTTGGTAGTGTGCTGCGAATCAGTGTTGACCCAACTTGTGGGACCAGAGAATCTTCCTCAGGTGCTCGGCCGCACGCTGCTATCGCACCAGATACAAGCCGATCCCAAAACAATGACGGCGACCAGCCGCTCACAAGCCGTGCAGTAAGCAGCGGGCCCGCACCGGATACGGTACCACCTTTCCGACTAAGAAGCGTGGATTATGCAAGCAATGCAATTACAGAAGCAGCAAAGGCCGCTAGCGCTGGTCGAGCTGCCTGTGCCCAAGCCCGCGCCCGGACAAATTCTGATCAGAGTCTCCGCTTGCGGCGTCTGCCGCACTGATCTGCACGTCCTTGATGGCGATCTTCCGAATCCGAAACTGCCATTGATCCTCGGACACGAAATTGTCGGACGTGTGGAAGCTCTCGGTGCTGAGGTAGACAACCTGAAAGTGGGACAACGGGTAGGCGTACCCTGGCTTGGCGGAACGGACGGCACCTGCTTCTATTGCCGGCACGGCGAGGAAAACCTGTGCGACCATCCACAGTTCACCGGCTACACCGTGGATGGCGGCTATGCACAATATACGCTTGCTGACTGCCGTTTTGCCGTTGCCCTGCCCGAAGGTGTTGACGACATCGCTGCAGCGCCGTTGCTTTGCGCCGGGCTGATTGGCTGGCGCAGTCTGGGCATGACCGGCGAGGCTCAACGGCTCGGGCTTTACGGATTCGGCGCCGCGGCCCACATCATCGCCCAGGTAGCGCTGCATCAAGGCAGGCAAGTCTTCGGCTTCACCAGGGACGGCGACGAAAAGGGGCAAGAATTCGCCCGCTCTCTGGGCGCTGTCTGGGCCGGCGGCTCAAGCCGGCAGCCTCCCGAGCTCCTGGATGCGGCAATCATCTTTGCGCCGGTGGGGCCATTGGTGCCCCTGGCGCTCACGGCGCTGAGGAAAGGCGGACGGCTCGTTTTGGGAGGAATTCATATGAGCGATATCCCGCAATTTCCCTACGATTTGCTCTGGGAAGAACGCTCGATCAAATCCGTGGCCAATTTGACGCGCAAAGACGCTGAGCAGTTTTTCGCGCAGATCACAGCCCATCCGGTGAAGACGACGACTACGACGTACCCGCTTACGCAGGCAAACCGGGCACTTGCTGATTTGCGCGGCGGGAAGCTCGAGGGCGCGGCGGTGCTGGATTGCAGATAAGGGCAACGCGCGGCCTCACCCTACAGTGGGCTTGCGCCCGCCGGTACATATGCGCCACCAAATAACAAAGCCGCGACCAAATAATAAAGCCCCGATTTCTCGAGGCTCATAGACAATTTTTCCAGGGCTCGCTGGTTATGCCGCGCTGCGTTTGGGCTTCCAGTTGACGGCGCACATGCCGCCTGCACATTGGTTTTCATCGGTAGAAGAAAGGCAATTATCAACGGTCTGACCAGTCTGGTGCGAGGCATTTACCGATTTGTTTGAGGCGACCTTTTGCTTCGCTTGAGTCTTCGAGTTCTTCTTCATGGATGCCACCTGCGGTTTCCGTTTTGGTAGCACCCATAATAGTTCGTTAATGCGCCCTTGTGGATGTGGAAAACACGCTGTCATGCGTAGTTTTCCCACTGCCCGCTCAGACGAGTGTTGACTTTTTTCCTCAGTCAACGGTGCGCAGAGCGGGGATCATCTTCTGCCGTGAAATTGAATTGCAGCAACTCGGCGCGCTGCAAAATGTCGTGTACTTCGCTGTC
>DATNQY010000202.1:0-5435 GCA_036703785.1 Candidatus Obscuribacterales bacterium | reverse complement strand
CTTCCGGCACGGCGTTGACGGCGAATTCATATATGGCCCGCCCGTTCATTTGCAAAAAGCGGTGCGTTTCCTTAGGCGCCGGTTTGCCGCCATGGGGGAAGCCGGCCCCGGTGTTCGGGATGTGCAGAAGATGTCCGCCTTTACCGTCGGCCCGCAGATAAGTCGCCAGAATTTCATTTTCGGTGTCGGATGCCTGCAGGACAAACGCACCGGCCCCATCGCCAAATAAAATACAGGTGCTGCGATCTTCCCAATTCAAAAATCGCGAGTGAATGTCGACGCCGACCACGAGCACTGTTTTGCAAGTACCGAGCGCGATGAAGTGCTGTCCGACCGTGAGCGCATAAACGATGCCGGTACAGGCCGCTTCCATGTCGAAAGCAAAAGCATGCGGAGCGCCGATGGCAGCTTGCACCATGCAAGCTGTCGACGGATAAAGATTGTCCGGCGTCGAGGTGGCCACAATCACGAGGTCGATCTTATCGCCTGCGATTCCGGCAAACCCTAATGCGTCTGTTGCCGCACCGATAGCCAGATCCGTGCAAGTCTCCTCATCGGTGACCACCCGGCGAGAACGTATCCCGGTGCGCGTTTCGATCCAGTCGTCGGACGTCTCCACCAGTTTTTCGAGGTCGACGTTTGTAACCACATTTGGTGGCACAGCCGCCCCGACACCGATTATCTTCGTCCCGATCGGCAGTTTCACTTGCGGTTACCCGCGCCGACCAGAGCCGAAAACGTGTGTTCGGTTTGCTTGACGATATTGGCATTGATCATGTCACGCGCTGTTCGAATGGCGTTCTTGATCGCCGTGTGTTTCGATCCGCCGTGCGCTTTCAGGTACACCGACTTCAAGCCAATCAAAAGCGCGCCACCGAATTCGTTGTAGTCGATGCGCCGCTTCATACGGTCGAGCGCCGGCTTGACAATGGCACCACCAAGTTTGCTGCGCGTATCGCGGTAAATTTCCTGCGTGAGCATAAAACCAATCATCTTGGCGACGCCTTCAGCAGTCTTGAGCGCGACATTACCACTGAAGCCATCGCAGACGAGCACATCGCATTTACCCATGGGGAAATCACGGGCTTCAACAAAGCCTATGAAATTCACTTTATTATTGTTGCGCAACAGCTTGTATGCGGCGCGAACGTACTCTGGTCCCTTGGTTTGCTCCGTACCAATATTCAGGATTCCGACGCGCGGTTTTTGCACGTTGAAGAGGCCTTCCACAAGAATCGATCCCATAAGAGCGTACTGCTCCAGGTGAATTGCGTCGGCATCATGGAAAGCGCCGCCGTCCAGCAACATGCAGGGGTGATCCATCGTGCTGGGCATCGGCACCGCAATTGGTGCGCGTTCGACGCCATCGATGCGACCAAGGTAAAAACGCGAAGCGGCTGCTGCCGCGGCCGTCGAACCGGCAGTCACGACAGCATCGGCTTTTCCGTCGGCCGCTTGCATGGTGGCGACGACGATTGATGAATCTTTTTTCTTGGCGACTGCGCGGTGAGCCGCGCTCTCATCCATGGCGATCACTTCCGACGCCGGAACGATGCCTATGTCCAGCCCTTCGTGGTCGTGCCGTTTCAACTCTGCCTGAATCAACTCAGGCTGGCCGACCAGTTGTACTGAGACGCTGAATTCTCTTGCCGCGAGTACGGCGCCATGGACTATTTCTCGGGGGGCGTAGTCACCGCCCATGGCGTCAACTGCGATCCGGACCATTTGGGACCCCGCTTTCGCTACGACTAATCAAAGCGGGCTGTCGCCCGCCGCTACCAAACCTCGACCGTGATGGACGCCGAAGGCGTCTGCACAACTGAGGTTTATTCAAGAGCCGGATTGTCGGCGCGACGAGCCGGGCGACCACGATAAAAGCCGCAGCTGGTGCAAACCTGATGCGGACGCGCCGGTTCTTTGCAGTTGGGGCAAGTGGTCAATGTTGGGCTTTTGATAATGCCCAAGTAGTTTTTGGCACGACGCTGTGCTTGCTTCTGGTGTGATGTTTTCTTCTTTGGTTGAGCCATGACTGAGGATCCTCGAAAAGCGATGCGCAGGCCCGCAGGCCAAAAGACGCAAGGTATCAATTATCTACGATTTTGGCTGTCAATCTTCGTTTGGAAACAGACTCTTCAAGTTTTTCCATCTTGGATCGATCGGGGCCTCTGCTCTGCGCCCTTCCTTAGCTTTGCCTAATGATGCCTTCTTCGCTGATTTGGCGGGCAAAGCCGGTCCTGGACACTGGTCGCCACAGGAGCAACTGTTGGGCGTCGCTAAAGTTACAGCCTGGTAAACAACATCAGTCACATCCAGCACGTTGTCGGGAGGAAGAGCCTCGACGAAATCATCTGCTCGAGCCAACTCGCGGTCTTTTTGCAGGTTCTTTTCGTAATTTGCCAGCTCGTCGATGACGAAACGCTCATCAATATCTACAGCGACGGCCTGGAAATACGGACGCAGACAACGGTCGCAACTGAGCTTCAAAAGTGTTTGCACACGCCCGGTAAGCCGCATACCGGTAGAGCTAGCGGACACCGTAAGGTCGCCGATTACCGGCTTGACAGCCACGGTGCCTGCCAGCATTTCATTGAACTGTAGATCTGTGCGCGGTTGAGAAAGCGACCGCAGCTCATCAAGACTTATCTTCAAAGCAAAATAATTGAGACGTGGTGATAACCTGATTGATCTTACAACAGACTTTCAAAGAGTTCACACAAATGTCCTCAGTCTCAACAGCGACGCGGCTTCTGACGGCGCGCTGGGTATTGCCCATCTCAGCGGCACCGGTGGAGAACGGAGGCATTGAGATTGCAGGCGACCATATTGTCGCGATTCATTCAGCCGAACAACTGAAACATAGACTAGACCAGTTAGGCGACAGTCCTATAGCCAAAGTAGAGGATTTCGGCAAAGCAATCATCGTTCCGGGGCTGATCAATCTGCACACACATGTGGAATGGACCGGACAAGAATTAGTTGATACGCAACTCCCCTTATTCGAATGGATCCCGACCCTGGTTAAATTTTCCAAAGCCTGGTCGGTTGAAGATTTTCTCACCTCCGCGGCGTCCGGCGTGCGTCGCATCGCCGGCAGTGGCACGACTTGCATCCTTGATTCATCGTATAGCGGGCAGGCAGCAGTTGCCATGACGGCCGCCGGTTTGCGCGGGGTCGTGGCCATGGAACTTTTCGGCATCGTCGAATCCGAAGCCGAAAGTACCTGGAACAAGTGGCTGCAGCGGCGAGAGCAGCTTATGGAAAATGCAAAAATCAGCGACTTGATCAAAGTTTCCGTAGCGCCTCATGCACCATATACAGTGGCACCGGCTCTGCTGCGCAAAGCGGTCGATTGGGCAAGCGATCAAGGCATGCCGTGGACCCTGCATCTTGCCGAGTCAGCCAGTGAATTCAATTGGATTCAATCCGGCGATGCGGCGCTCGACGGTTTCGTCAAAAAGATGCACGTTTTGCCTGAAGGCGATGTGGAAAAGATCCCATTTAGAAACTGCGGCAAAACCCCCGTCCAGCACCTCGATCATGCCCGCTTGCTCGATCCGTGTCTGGTAGCGGCACACGCCGTTCAACTAACGGACGCCGATGTGGCCACCCTTGCCGCGCGCCGGGTGAAAGTCGCCCATTGTCCGCGCAGCAATGCCAGATTGAGAAATGGAGCAGCTCGACTGCGCAGGCTAATGGAAGCAGGCATCACCGTAGGCTTCGGCACCGACAGTGCCGCTTCCACCGACGATCTCGATGTTCTGGCCGAGGCTCGATTTGCCTTCAACCTGGCTCGGGCGCTCGATCCGCAGTTTCCCTTCCAGTCCAAACATGCCATCGAGGCACTGACCATTGAGGCGGCAAAAGCTATCGGGATGTCGGATTTGATAGGCAGCCTGGACAAAGGCAAGCAGGCAGACATTGCCATTTTTAATATTGTGTCGGATGGGCCATGGGCTGAAAAAAGCCCGTACGATGCTCTTTTATACGGAAATGTCCAATTGCAAGAGTTATTCGTATCGGGCCGAAAAGTTGCCGCCAACGCCTTATACTAAACAAGCAAGCTCAGATGAGAAGTGTTTGAGATTGTGACCTTGAGGGCACATTGAATAAGACGTAAACTCCCCCAGGCGTTACTTCTAGGGTCAAAAGGACGTTATGACAGGCAGAACTGATCACATTTGCAGCGGCAGAACATGCATGTTTTGCCGTGTTCTGGACAACCCTCAGCGCATGAAGGTGATGCCCGGCGGCGGACGTTCCCAACTGGACGAACAGGCGCTGTCGCGGGTTAAAGAGCTGGAAAGCCGCTCTCTGCTGCAAAATACCCAATCAACACTTACCACGGCCAAGGGCGAAGAGCTGGAAAGGCTCGCCCTGCTTGATTCTCTGACCGAGCTCTACAATTCCCGCACCTTCTTGAAAGAGCTCAAAGACGAGCTGAAGCGGGCGAAGCGCTACAAGCGCCCGGTGTCGCTCGTGATGATGGCAATTGACGGCTATAAAGAAATTTCCCGGCAGTACGGCGCTCTTACGGCCGATGCCGTATTGAAGGTGATTGCCAATGTACTGCGCGAATCCGTCCGCGACGTCGACATTCCTTCGCGTTATTCAGGCGACGAGTTCGCCATCGTATTGCCGGAAACCAACGCCGCCGGCGCAGCCGTCGTAGCCGAGCGCATTAGACAGCGCGTCGGCACCCAGGCGATCACGCACAACTGGAACAACCTGAAAGTGACGGCCAGTATCGGTTTGGCTTCCTTCCCGGCACATGCTCGCGAACATGACGAGCTAGTGGCGCGCGCCATCCAGGCACTGGAATTGGCTGTGCAGCGCGGCGGCGACCGAGTCTGCACGGTATAAGCTCCAGCCAATCATCAGCCCAGGCAATCGCGAACCTTTATTAAGGAGCGGTTTGTTTCGCCTGTCCGTGTAGGGGCGATGCATGCATCACCCCTACAGCTGAGAATCGCATTAAGAAGGGATTACGATTTGGCAGCCGCTGACTGCCTAAGCCTGTTTCATGCAGACAAAACGCTAGAATGAGATGCTGTCGCCATCCGTTTATCAGGGCGGCTGCGAAGCTGTCCGACGGCTATACATTCAGGTGAAGAAATAGAAGATGTTCACAAAGTATTGGAAGCCCCTAGCAGTGCTAGCGGTATTTATTTGGTCGCTATTGAACCTGTTCCAGGTCATTCCTGACGTTCCGAATGTCAACCCACCGCCTGTGGGTTCGCTTCAGTACTACGAGCACCTTGCCAGCCTCAGCCCCACCGACATGCAAAACGAAGTGGGCGCCAAATTGTCGGCGCGTCCGGATTGGAATCAGCTCAATCAATTCCAACGCGAAGAGCTCGAGAAAGAGCAGTACGCCGACGCGTCCTTCGGCAACAACATGCAAGTGCTCTGGCGCGGACACGGCGAAGCCGTGATCA
>DATNQY010000201.1:0-15498 GCA_036703785.1 Candidatus Obscuribacterales bacterium | reverse complement strand
CAATATCGTCAAAGACGCGTCGGGAGTGTCAGTGAAAGAGCCGGGCACTTTGCCGGCAACTAAAGCGGTCGGTTGGTATGTTGACGAATATCAACGCGCGCAAATTTCGATCAATCTCGTGGACTATGAGCGCACATCGATGCACCAGGCATTCGACGAGTGCGTCAAACAGGCTGAAAAGCTTGGACTAAGAGTCACAGGCAGCGAAGTGGTCGGCATGGTGCCTCTAGAGCCAATGCTGATGGCTGGTCGCCATTACCTGGCAAAACAGGGGCGTTGTACCGGAGTACCGGAGTCGGAGCTCGTCACATGCGCTATTCAATCACTCGGATTGTCGGACGTGGCGCCGTTCGATCCCGACAAGAAAATAATCGAATATCGAATTGCACCTACAGAGAAGCTGTTGCGGAATTTAACCGTCACCGCTTTCGTTGACGAGTTGTCGTCGGAGTCACCGGCTCCAGGTGGTGGCAGCGTGGCGGCGCTTTGCGGATCGCTTTCCGTTGCCTTGAGTTCGATGGTGGCAAATCTCACTCACAGCAAAAAAGGATTTGAAAACAGCAAAGACCTGATGAATAATCTGGCTGAGCGAGCTCAAAAGCTGAAAGCCGGTTTCGTGCGAGCCATCGATGAAGATACTAAGGCGTTTAACCGCATCGGCGAGGCTCGACAGTTGCCCAAAGACACAGATGAGAATAAGCAACGCCGCGATGCGGCAATCGAGCAAGCCAACAAAGAGGCGACTCTAGTGCCGCTTGGCGTCCTCGAAGATGCGCTGGTCGCCGTTGAATTGGCGGAGACGGTGGCGAGCAAAGGCAACCCGAATTGTTTGTCGGACGCCGGCGTGGCAGGACTCACTGCTCGGGCGGCTGCGGACGGCGCCTTCTACAACGTCTTAATCAATCTGCCGTCGGTATCTGATACAAGCTTCACTTCAGATGTGAAGAAGCGAGCCGTCACTGCTGCCGATGAGATCCGTAAGAGAGCGGATGCCTTGCACCAGCAGGTGGTTGCCAAACTGCAATCGTAAGATCGTAACGACCTTGGCGATCTGCTACTAGCCAAGAACCGCCGGTACTTGGGACAATATACGCACCAAACGGAATCCAGTGATAATGAGCAAGAAGGTCGCACAAAAGAAGTCGCAAGGCTCGGAGCAACAAGAGTTTCCTGAGCTTCGCAATGAATGGGAAACTGAAGAATTTTTGATGGTCCAGAGTCGTCTGGACAAAGTCGCCAAAACTCTCAAGCTTGATCCCGGACTGATTGAGCCCATGCGTCATCCTAAGCGTTGCCTGGGTGTGGTGGTGCCGGCTCGCATGGATGACGGCTCGGTGCGCACATTCGCCGGCTACCGCGTGCATCACGACGTTGCACTGGGCCCTGCCAAAGGCGGAATCGCCTTTCATAAAAACGTCAGCCTCGGCGAAGTGGCATCCATCGCCATGCTGATGAGCTGGAAATGCGCTCTCATGAATCTGCCTTTCGGCGGCGCCCATGGTGGCATTTGTCTGGACCCGACTGAGCTGAGCACAGATGAGCTCGAGCGTATCACGAGACGCTACACGTCCGAAATCATAAACATGATCGGCCCCGACATCGATATTCAGGGACCAGACCTCAATACCAACCAGCAAACGATGTCCTGGATTATGGACACGTATAGCGTGAACATTGGACATACCGTACCGTCCATTGTTACCGGCAAGCCAAGTTCTATCGGCGGCTCGCTCGGGTTGGTACCCGCCACCGGCTATGGTGTCGCCTTCTGCGCGCAGCGCATTGCTGAACATTTGCAGATGCACGAGCAATCTCCTTCAGTTGTAATTCAAGGATCCGGCACGGTCGGTTCGGAAGTGGCGCGTTATTTGCACGAAGCCGGCTTTACGGTGATTGCCGTTTCGGATCGCTCGGGTGGAGTCTATAACGCGCAAGGTCTGGCCGTGCCCAAGCTTCACACGCACGTGCAAGAACATCGCTCGGTATCGGGCTTTGCCGATGCCGACAAAATCACCAATGAAGAGCTCCTCGAGCTGAAATGTGACATCCTGGCACCGTGCGCGGTGGCGAACGTAATTACCGAAGCGAATGCCGACAAACTCAAGTGCCGGGTTCTGGTCGAAGGAGCCAATTCTCCGACTACTCCTCAGGCTGACGAGATTCTCAATAGTCGCAACGTGCTCGTGATGCCGGACATTGTCGCTAACGCAGCCGGCGTTACGGCCGGATACTTTGAATGGGTGCAGGGCTTGATGCATCTGTTCTGGACGGATCAAGAAGTGTACGAGCGCTTGCAAGAACTCGTCGGGCGCGCTTGCACTCTCGTGTTTGATAAGGCGGATAAACTGAAGGTCGATCTGCGCACCGCTGCCGTAGCCATCGCGGTGGAACGCATTTCGGAAGCACGCAGGGTGCGCGGATTGTACCCCTAAGAGGGCGGGGCCTTGCCTGGCCGGGTTTCAGGCCGCTTCTTCAGCAACGGAAATGCATAAACGGCCGGCACCGATTGGGTGTCGAGATTGCCGTAGCCCCCAATAATGATCGACTGCAGGCGTCCGCGCAAACTAATGCATGCACCGCCTGAGTCTCCGATACCGGTATGCATATTTGTCCAGACCAGAGGAAAGTTGGGCGGCAGTTGTTCGTTGGGAATCGGTGCTCCGGTTCTTGCGGCAATATCGGTCTGGCTGGTTTTACCGAGAATAATCCCCGGAGATAAGAGCATGTCTTTAGACCCGTAGCCAAAACCCAAACCGAACGCCGGTTGGCCCTTTTTGTAAGACGGCTTTTCGATTTCGAGGCCGGGCGGCGATACTTTGCGATCGGCAGGAAAATCCAAAATTGCCAATCCGGTCTTTGGATCACTGGAGCGCTCGTGCATGTGATACGTCGAACCATCCTGCAGTGTGGCTTTTATATTGAATGGCTTATCGTTGTTGTCGTGATTGCGTACGGCGTGGAATACCGTCAGAAGATGCTTGTTCTGCTTCTGATCACGAATGATGACACCAGATCCCACGCCGCTGTAAATGTGCAGGCCATCGGCATCAATTTTCCCGCCTAGCATGTCCAGGCGCGCTACATTTGGACTTGCTTCCTTGAACAGCTTCAAAACATCTATGCCGTTTACTTTCTGAAGCATGAAATCGGTGTGGTCGCAGGCATCCGGTGGTTCGCCTGTTCGCAGCGTTCGGATCTCGCCCTTCTTCAGCGGCTGATCGCATTTGAACTCTGCAGGGTCGGGGGCCATACAATCTTCCAAGATACCGATTTCGGCATGCTATGGAGCAATTGTGGCACCGATGTGGAATTGTCCGAAATGGTTGAGCAATGTTGCGTTCTGGTAGATAGTTGTCTCGCTAGCCGTCTCCGCCGCCGTCGCCGCCGCCGCAGCCGCCATCGCCACCACCACCGCCACCACCATCGCCGCCGCCGCCGCTGTCGCTGCCGCCACCGCTGCTATCGGTACCGCCGCCGGTGCTGTTATCGGTTCCACCGCTGCTGCTGCTGCTGCTGCTACTGTTGGCGGGATTGTTGGCCACCACCAGGGCGCCCAGAAGATTGTTCAGCCCGCATGAAGGGGTGTAAGTCCCACTGGCGACGGTGACCATGCTGCCGTCTATCAGCATTTGTTTGACAAACGTTTGTGGCGATCCGTCAGCAGTCATGCCGGTCCCAAATATCGGCTGCAAGGGTTGAGCGGCCGAGTATGCCAAAACGTTGGTCGTCGGGTCGAGATAAATGTATACTGTTTGACCACTGGCTACGGTGATACCGTTCAGCATCGCATAAGCATCCGATGAGGTCGTTGTCGGTTGCGTTTCCCTCATGCGCTGAACCAGTTGCGCCATAACTTGTGTCGCCCAGTTTGAGTCTACGTTGTTTAAGAGCTCCGACACTGTCCCGTCCGTAGAGCCGTTGTTGGTGATCTGCAAGTAGCCTTCGGGAATGGAGGCTGAGAAAGCCGCGCCGAGGGCTCCGACGATCGCACAGGCATTAGCTTTAACACCTTGGGACGTGCTGATCGTTCCGGTAGACATGGCGACAGTGCGAAAAGCATTGGGTGGCACATAGCCACCAGATCCGGTGACCGGTGCGTTGATACCCGCATCGAAATCGCGGTTGGCTATAAGGTGGGGTTGTTTGCCGGGCTCAACCGGGGTTCCCTGGATGGCAAAGGCTCCGGTATCCACGTTCTTGTACCCGACCAGGTAGGGAAATCCGCCCGGACCGGTTTGACTTGACACGGCACCGGACGGCAGCGGCATCGGCAATATCGACTGATCGATGTATACATTAGTGGGATCGCCGGCACTGACATAAGCGACGGCATAGCCTGAGGGATCAAAGTTGGCAGTTGTATTTGTGCCCAGCATGCGCAAACTGCCGGAGTCAGCAACATTGGTGAAGGGCAAAAAACTGTTGCCCGGCTGGCTGAGCTGATCGGTCAACCATTTGCTGATCGAGTTTGGTGATCCTTGAACGGCGTACAGCAATTGATTGGCGTTGTCTTTTGCTTGTTGAGTTCCCTCAGCCTGGGCGTTAAGTCCGATCAGCAACGTTTGCGCAATGATCCGGTTGTACACTCGCAGATCTACATTGCCGTTGGTATCGGTCAAATAAGCGAAGTGCTGCAATTCGATGCCGCTATTCAACTGACGTCCGACGGACGTAATTAGCTGCTTGCCGGTGTTGAGTCCGCCTGAGTCCGTTGCATTCGACATTTCGCGTGCGCCTGCAAATAATCGTGCGGCGAAAAAGGCAAAGATGCCGACTGTGGTGAGAACGAAAATCACGGTTACCGTCAACGCCAATGTGTTGCCATTTCGATTGTGCATATCGACTCCTGATTTCTTCGTCGCTAGCGTGTGGGCATATCTTTGAGTAGCTGTTGGAACATGACGCGATCCTTGGAATTAACTGCCAGTTGCAGTCCCGATTCGGACAGTTTTCTCGCACCGGCGTAATCGCGAATGCGCATTCTTGCCCGGATCGCCGCCATTCTCAGTTCGACGTCTTGCGGATGGCTATCGACCGCCGCCAGAAGCGCCGCTGCGGATCCGTCCAACTTGCCTAACACCGCCAGCTGATCGGCCAGATGAATTTGCTGGTCGGCGTAGGGGCTGGCAGCGAATCGGTGCGAAGGGACGCCTGCCGTCTCCGCCTGCGCAGCCGCGGCGATCTGCCGACGCCGCGCCAGGTTGGCCAGTGATCTTTGCGAAACGGACTGATCCATCAATTCAACGATCTGACGATCAAGCATGGCGGCGCCTTCATTTTCGATCTGTTTCTCGTAGGTTGCGTGCTCAACTACGAGCAGTCCAAGCAGAGCAACTAACCCGAAGGGCACGGCGAAGATCCAGAGCTGGGCGCGCGGTTCAGACGACTCGACGGCCAGCTCGGGTTTGAGCTTTTCCATCTCGCCTGTCAGCCGGCGGAGCGTGGACACCGATTGCGATCGCGTCGCGCTCGATCTTGGCTTGAGGTCAATGCGGTATTGATGCATGGCTGCCACCACTTAAGGCACCGGTCTGAAGATCTTCACTTCGCCATAGTTGGGGAAGCTTGGAGTTCTGACCACCGTTCCGGCTTGCAGCTTGATGAAGCCACCGGGCTCAACTATGCCGAGAGCTGCTTTAAGACCGCATGTGTGCTGCATATCGATTTCGTTTCTTCTCACAGCTGATCCGACAACGTCGCCTACACGAGCCGGACCTTGTACTTCCTGGAAGCGGCTTTGTCCTTTGGAACCAGTCACCATCACATTGCGGATATCGTCGATTGATACCGGTCCGCCTGTGCGGAACCCGGATCCGAATTGCCAACCCGCTTGAGCCATGATCGCTTGCTCAGCTCTCAGATTGAACCAATGCGGCGTCGTCGAATTGAATTGCTCGCCACCCAACAACTGAGCACCGTTTTGACCCGCCCACCGTGCAGCAGTGTTTGCCAGGTTGGCCGCTTCTGAGTTGGGCGGCGCCGGCATGATGCTGTTGTATAATCCGCTCTCGGACTCGGTAACTACGCCGGGATGTTGTTGCTTGTATCTTTCCTCGAGTTCACACATGATGTTTCTCCTTGATTGACGGACTGATTTATTGCGGACGCGCCCCGTCTCGGGAAGCGATCGCTTGTCGGTGTGGTTGCGCGCTCGGCGCGCTTCGCAGATGAGCACAGGCGATGGTATATCTGTCCTGGGCCTCTTTAATGAATGGATCTAGCTTGGTGGCATCCTGGAAATCATTGGCCGCCAGTTGCCATAGACTCCGGCGTTCGTAAAGCGAGCCCCGCTGGATCAAGGCTCTTTCCGAATACGGGTTAATGCTCAATGCGTGGGTGAAATCGGATAATGCAGCGTCGTCCTCGTGCAAACCGACGTAGCAAACTCCGCGCCAAACGCAGGCGTTGGCCGATTCGGGCTGCATTTTGATCGCTTTGCTGTAATCCGATATTGCTGCGAGCAGATCGTTATGAGTGCGATGGAAGTTTGCGCGGGCAAGGAAAGCGCCGGCGTCCGGCTCCATAGATAAGGAGCCGTTGAGGTCGGCAATACCGGCGCTGCCTTGTCCGACTTTGATTTGGGCAATGCCGCGTTGACGAAGCAAGCGTGCCCGGAGCTTGGTGCTCTCACAAACTTTCAATCCGTTATCACAGTCGGCTGTTGTTAATTCGTACTGGTGGCACCGTGCATGAATTGCTGCCCGCACGGCGTAGGACTGGACGTTGTTCGGCTGCGCCAGTGCTGAGAGCGTGCAGTAATCGGCCGCCTTTGCATAATTACTCGCTGTCGCCTCCACACAGGCTTTAGCAATCAAGACGCGATTTTTCGACTCGCCGTAGCGCAAGGCCGTGTCGAGATCACGCAGAGCTCGGACATGATTGCCCTTATTTTCGTAAGCCAATGCTCGGCAGAAGTATGCATGTCCGTCAAAAGGCAGATTGGCGACCGCATCGTTCAAATCCAGTAAGGCACGATCGCTGTCTTGCGCTTTCAGCTGGGTGATACCACTTAGCACCAGGCGATTATGCCCTTGTGCCAGCAGTGCATAGCCGAACGCGCAGCAGGTTGCTATTACGACGATCGCGTAGATGGCAATCGATATGCGAGCACGTCCGAAAGGACTGTGAAAGTCGCCGATGTACATATTGGTCATCCCAACGCCTTGGATGCCACGGTACCAGCCGGCACGGATGCAGGAACCGAGTCTTTGCGGGTTTTATGAGGGGGGGCGCCAGCTCTAAACTGGTCGTACTTGCATGTTAGTCTTTTGCCTGCTATCGGCCACTGGTGGAATTACGCACAGGGCAGAAAGCACGTACCCGAAAACGGGTAAGGGCGGGCCGGTTTGCGCTCGACCCGCCGGCTGGGCGGGCATTTTGCCCGAGAATCGCTAACCGATCAATGCGCCTTCCAACGCCAATGCTTCGTGCGTTTCCAGCTTCGAGACGTACTTTTCGATGTCTTTCTCCTGCAGAATGCCGTGCTCGGTGACGAGCCCGGCAAGCCAGGAAAAGGGGATCAGCTCATATTGCTTATTAAGGATGCGCACTCCCGACGGCGCCTCTGGCCACACTTCCTTGCCGGGGCGCTCGTAATCTTCGAATTCAAAGCAACGGTCGTCGCTGACGAACTTCTCGGTGCCGGCCAGCGCGTAAAGCGGAATGCCGAGCTCGCGGCAAGCGAGCGCAAGCAGCCACGACCCGACTTTATTGACGATGCCGGGGCGCCCGACGCAATCACAGCCCATGAATGCCACTCTGCACTGCGGCAGAATCAAGCCCATGGCCGAATCGAACGTGTGAATCACTTCCATGCCGTTAGAGGCGAGCATAGCGGCCAGCTTTCTTCCTTCCTGGCTCGGGCGTGCTTCGCTGCATACAGCCCGGAAGAATTTGCGTTGAGAGCGGGCGTGCAGCAAGCTGCTAACGACAGTCGAGCTGAATGAATATGCAAAGACGAGCTCGCCGGCGGGAATCAGATCGTAGACATGGTCGGCAATGGCGGACGCGCTTTCGCAAAGCCGCGTCTCGAATTTTGTGAGCGCCTCATCCGCGAGCCGCATTACGTCCGAGGCCGATTTGGCATCGCGAGTAGCAAGTAAAACGTCATTGGCCAGGTGGAAAATCGGGGCCATGGCCGGATGCGCTTTCACCAATGCCTTCGATGCTTGCACCAGCACTTTTTTGACGGCTTCCGGTTTTTCATCATGGGGGATGTCGGACAGAAGAGTGCGATAGAACTTGATGCCCTGCAAGGCCAACTCGGCTGCGCCGGAGGTGAGGTCGTCGCGTATCGGGGTCACCAGTTCTTCAATCTGCTTATCTTTGTTCATCTTGGCGACCTCGGTGTCGGCGCTTTTGCGGTCTATCAATATATAAGGCTGGCTAGGCTCTGGCAACCGGCTCCAGCGTTAGAGCTAGTTCCTCTGCAGTCTTATGATGTTTGTACAACATCCCTGCCTTGGCATCATCCATCAAGTGTCGCCACGGCAATGTCTCGTCATGGGCAATGGTGCGGTGCATGAAAAAGTCGGCGTCGGGACAGCCTGGAGGTAGGTTGCGCAGAGCGCGTTTCCAGGCACCCAGGTTGCCTGAGCTCTGGGATACTTGCAGCAAAACCGGCGTCAGCCGCCGATCGCCTCGCGATAATAAGGCTTGAATCTCGCTCCAGTTATGGCTTTCCGGACGGACGGCGATGCCGACCTTGCTAAGATGCTTGCGTAAATATTCGATTTTCTTGCCGGATTGCTGGTCGCGTCCGCTCCATTGAAATGGGGTTTGCGCTTTAGGCACAAAAGAGCTGACGCCGAAAGTGATACGCAGATGCTTGTGTTTTTTCTTGACGGCGGTGAGCAAGCGCACCGTTTCTTGCAGATCTTCCTGTGTTTCGCCAGGCAGTCCGGCGATGCCGTACAGCTTGACGCCGGACAGACCGCTTACGGCGATCATCTCCATCGCCTGCAAGAATTGCTCTTCCGTCAGATTCTTTTTCATTATGGAACGCAATCGCTCAGACCCGGATTCAAGAGCTATGGTTACCGATTTCTGTCCGAGTGATACCAACATCTTGAGGATGAGCGGATCAATTGAGTCGGCGCGAATGGAAGCGACGGAGAGATCAATGTCGCTGCCGCGCTCGAGCAACCGCTGCGCAATTTCTCCAAATTGCGGGTGCTCGGTGACTGACGGACCCAACAAGCCGATCTTTCGCGTGTGTCGCAAGCCAAGATCGATTTTCGCCATGAGAGTGTCGACATTGGCACCACGAAACGGACGAGTCAAAAAACTTGCCAGGCAAAAGCGGCATTCTTGCGGGCAGCTGCGCACCACTTCTACAAGAAACATATCAGCCCAGCTGCTTTCTTTTGAAAGCACCACCGTATGTGCCACATAATCATCGGGCGGCATGAATATAGGACGCCTGATGTAAGCGGGAATGTCGCTGTCGATCGGAGTCACGGATCGTAGCGCACCATCCTCGGTGGCAATCTCATATTTGTACAATGAAGGCACATAAACGCCGGGCACTTGGGCAAGCTCTTTCAACTGCCGGCGGCGATCGTGCAGTCCGCGCACTTGCTTCCATTTTTCGATAAACGCCGGCAGCACGACTTCGGCGTCGCCTGTCAAGATCGCGTCGAAGAAATCGGCAAAGGGCTCTGGATTGGCCGATAATACCGGCCCGCCACCGAAGACAATCGGATCGCCCGGCTGCCGGTTTGCCGACAAAAGATCAATTCCACGTTGGGACAACAGGCTGAGGACGTTGGCATAGTCGAGCTCCCAGGCCAAAGTGACGCCGAATAGTTCGCTCGTCTGCCAGCCCGGCTCCTGGTAATCCGTAAAAACTCGTGACACGTCCAAGTCGAGGTCTTGCTCGAGCAGCCACCAGATGAGTTGATAGCCAAGCCCGGCGATGCCCACCGCATACGTGCTCGGATACGCCCAACTGATCCCTATTTGCGGGTTGGGCTTAACCGGACGGGGCAGTATGTGTGTCTCTTTGGGCTGCATCGGCTTCCAAGACGTGTCAATAGAAGTCTACCAAATAACCGGGTAGCAAAGAGGTTGTGTAAATAGCAGTTATTAAATGAAGAGAGCCACCATTCTTGGTGGCTCTCTTCACGCTGAGGGAAACCGTGGGGCGATTACATAGCGTTCTTCTGGCGGCTCAACTTGGGCAACTGCTTGGACCAGTCATCGCCGAGCGCTGCGAAAAACTGGTGCGCGGAAAGCACGTCGTCATAGCTGATGGGTGGACGGTGTGCCAGTCGGTCTACATCCCGTTTGGTCCATTCGCTAGGTTGGCGATCGGCACGTGAAGCCGGTACGCTTGGACGTCCATGCTGGCAGGTGCCGGATTGAGTTGCTGGGCTCATGCCGACAAGCGCGATGCCCAGCGGATGTCCGCATGATGCGCAAGCGACCCGCACCACGATCACTCCCGGTTCTTGTCTCAAGAATTCGATGCCTTCTCTGGTATAAGGCTGCGCGCATTGCTTGCATGAACGTTGTTGAAAATAATGTGTAATAGCTTTCAAACTATCCCCATGGACTCCCCCACTGGGAAAGCCTTCTCCATGAGATGCAGCCATACGAACCGCCGTTTCTAGGTTTGCCAAAAGGCACCATTAGTAATACTACGAACCAGCCGGGTGCTCAGCGAAGTTTGCTTCGTACCCTGCTTTCGAAATTATACTTAATTGTTGCGATCTGAAAAGGGCTAAGCTGCCGAATTTATTTGCGGATCGGTAATATCAAATGTGATGGCACATATTTGGCGGATATTGTGCGTAGATCGGCTGATGGGCAGTCGGATCTCCGATGGATCTCCGGCGATTATCGGCCGCTCTTGCGGAAAAAATGTTTTGGCATATAGGCACTAGGGGTGGTGCCTGCCACCACATTGCCACCAGTCAGTCGACGGCATTCGGTTGCTAAGATCTATGCACTGGAGATCTGTCAGGTATCGCAACATCCGATGGTGTCGCGGAAGGCTACTTTATGCATGCCACCAGATATGGTGTGCGCCGATCCGGCGTCTGATATCAAGCGGTGTGCCTGATCCATATTGAAATGCATTTTTGGATATGAATATCGGCATGAAGTATACTGTTGGAGCTTGATAGACACGCGTTCCGGCACCGATAGGTGGCGGCGAAAACGGCAGAGGAGCTGCTTTCATGACACACATTGAGGAGATATCGGCGCTCGAAATTCTGGATTCGCGCGGCAACCCGACGGTTGAAGTCACTGTCCTCTTGGCAAACGGCGCGGCAGGCAGAGCGGCGGTGCCTTCCGGCGCTTCCACCGGCAGTTTTGAAGCGGTCGAACTGCGTGACAAGGACCCCGCCCGCTATGGCGGCAAGGGCGTTTTGAAGGCTATCAATAATATCCATGAGGTGATCGCCAAGGCACTGGTTGGTGCCAATGCGCTTGAGCAGCAGGCTATTGACGAAGAGATGATCTCTTTGGACGGCACGGACAACAAGGCTAAACTTGGTGCCAACGCGACACTTGCCGTCAGTCTTGCCGTGGCCAAGGCGGCCGCTGCCTCGATGGCCATGCCGTTGTTCCGTTATGTTGGTGGCATCGACGCCTGCGTTTTGCCCGTGCCTCTGATGAACATTCTTAATGGTGGCAAGCACGCGGAAGATGGCGTCGACTTCCAGGAGTTCATGATTGCACCGGTTGGTGCCTCATCATTTGCCGAAGCTCTGCGCTGGGGCGCTGAAGTCTACCATGTGCTGAAGTCGGTTTTGCACAAAAAGGGACTGAGCGTCGGCGTCGGCGATGAAGGCGGTTTTGCTCCTTCGCTGAAATCCAACGAAGCGGCGCTGGAATTGATCAGCGAAGCGATCGCCCAAGCAGGTTTCAAGGCCGGGACGCAAATTGCTTTCGCGCTCGATCCGGCGTCGACGGAATTTTTCAGCGGCGGCAAGTACAACCTAACGAAGGAAGGACGCAGTCTGACTCGCGAGCAGATGGTCGACTACTATGCGGAGCTGGTCAACAAGTATCCAATCATCAGCATCGAAGACGGTGTTGCTGAAGAAGACTGGGAAGCTTGGAAGCTGATGACCGATAAGTTGGGCAAGCGCATTCAACTGGTCGGCGACGATCTGTTTGTTACGAATACCAAACGGTTGCAGCGTGGTATCGAATCTGGTACCGCCAATTCCATCTTGATCAAACCGAACCAAATTGGCACGCTCAGCGAAACCATCGCCGCGATCAATCTAGCGAAGGAAAGCGGTTACACGAGCGTCATG
This sequence comes from Candidatus Obscuribacterales bacterium, assembly GCA_036703785.1. Taxonomy (GTDB): domain Bacteria; phylum Cyanobacteriota; class Vampirovibrionia; order Obscuribacterales; family Obscuribacteraceae; genus JADYXS01. The sequence continues at coordinate 3,226 of DATNQY010000201.1, read as the reverse complement.
AGCCATCGCTCAGGGGAAACCGAAGACTTCACAATCGCCGACCTGGCTGTGGCCACCAACGTCGGGCAAATAAAAACCGGCGCACCATGCCGATCTGAGCGCGTAGCCAAATACAATCAGTTGCTGCGCATCGAACGCGATCTTGGACGCACCGCGGTGTACAAGGGAGCCGCTTCATTTGCTGCATTGCGCGGCAAGCAAGCTGCTCCTGCGGCAGCCCGCTAGTTCCCAAAAGCCGGATTACGAGCCTGTTCTCGACAAGAAACTTAACTTTGCGAAAGCAAAGCTAATTGAAAGCGCGCAATTTAACCCAACCCTAGGCATGTTGATCCAAGATGTTGCCTGGCATCAAATTCAACGAAAGGTGAATATCCATGGTTGCTCGAAGAAACAAGCTTTGCTTGGAAGCATTTCGAGCACGACGCGGAATCGTTCGTTCAGTCGTTCGTAAAACCATTTTGGGAAGCGATCGACAATAACCGGGCAAAATATTTGCGCCCGTTTCCGGCAGTGGTTGATACCATTGCCGAACTTCGGTCGCGGTGCCTCCGTCGTCGCACTTAGCGACGCTCCCGACTACATGGCTCGCACGCGCAATAAGCAACTCTTCGATGGCTTGTTGGACGCGGTTTATGCTTTGGAAACATAAAAACCGGACGCCAATGATATTTATCAACCAATCACCTTGGAGTTCGGTCGTAAGCGTCTCCAATCATTGCTCAAAGACAGCGCGAACGTTCGCTTACGCTTCGAGGTTCTGCCGCAGAGCTATGAAAAGCCGTGTCCTCACGGGCTGGACAAAACTCTCCAGGACTTCGATGTCTATCCGCAGGAATGTCTGTTCATCGGTGACAGTTTGAGCAAGGACGGCATGGTGGCAGCGTCGCGCGGTATACGCTACATCTGGGCGCATTATGGGCACCAGGTGCCGGCGGAGTACGAGGAAATCGTCCATTACTCCTTGAAGGCGCGCCGCGAGGACCGTCAGCAAACAGCTTCCGAACCATCTGATTACGGCGGTGGCAGCGCGTTACGACGAGTTGCTCAATCACCTCTAAGGTCGGCGATGCCAACAGAATTGTCTTGTATAACACTGTTATACAAGACAATGATGGCAAGCCTGATTTGGAACTCATCGCCTTTTCAGGCGTTTCCACCTCAACGTCGAGAGCTCATCGAGCAGTGTTTGCACTCGTTGGAAGTTCTCGACTGCTTCAACAATCTCGCGCTGACGGCGTTTACCGACGTAAATCTGATTAAGGCTGCCGTCGGCTTTGCGCAGAACCAAATAAAGCGCAGGATGACCGTCTCCATCAAGGCAGCGGCAAGTGGATTTCCCGCAGGTATTTTGTCTTTCGTTGAGAGTCCCACGAAGGATGGTGCTGCTTTGGATGATCTGCACCAATTCCGATTCGATACTTAGTTCTCGAGAACTTTTGCTTGACGGCGCGTTTTGGCTGGCTAGTTGTGACATAGGACTTTTCCTCCGAAGGTTCAATCGTGACAATCACCGAATAGTGGCATTTTGCATTGCAATTAGTCTGCGGTTCGCATCGTCGACAAAAGCACTCCGCCTATCAGGTTGACCGAAAAGTGTCTTGTATAACAATGTTATACAAGATAAGTGTGTAGGGGCCATCTTGTATAACAATGTTATACAAGACGGTCCCTCGGCGGACTCGGGATATGTACCTTGCCAGATCGTCCCCGAACGGCGATTGCCAGGAAAAATAGCTGCCTGGATCGGCACCCGATTGTCGAGACTTTGGCATCACCGACTTCGGTGGGCATAATGGTGAAAGAGGAGCCAGCCGTGGAAAACCAGCCCACCACCGAGAAAAAGCCGGAATTGAAAGCCATCTGCGCGACGTGCGGAAAGCCGATAGCCGAAAAGCCGCAGACGAACGTGACGCGCTATCTTTCGATGGAAAGCCGCTGTATGTGCGGTGAAAAGCAGTGGCAGGCGGCTTCGCAGATGGATATCGTTCACCAGGAGCAGCCGGTTGATCCCGCCGAAGCAGCCGAGATCGAGAAGAACCTGGGCGAACGTTATGAAGTCCTGTCGCTCCTCGGTCGTGGCGGCATGGGCGCAGTGTACAAGGTCAAAGACAAGACACTCGATCAAACGTTCGCCATCAAAATCCTCAATCCGCAGCTCGTTGAAGATGCAAGTTCAGTAAAGCGCTTCGAACAAGAGGCGAAAGCGGCTAGCAATCTCACCCACGTCAACCTGGCCGCCGTCTATGACTATGGCGTCGGCAAGTCAGGTTCCCCATACATCGTGATGGACTACCTCGATGGGGAGAACCTGGCGGACATCTTGACCCGCCAGGGGTATCTGGATGTGCCGAGGGCTCTGGATATCTTCATTCAAACGGTCGAAGCAATCGCGCATGCGCACAGCAAGGGCGTAATTCATAGAGACATCAAACCCAGCAACATCATCGTCGAGAAGCGCGACGGCGATACCGAACTGGTGAAATTGGTCGACTTTGGTATCGCCAAAGTGCTGCCCAGCGCCAGTCGCACTGCCCAGATGACGCAGACCGGCGACATATTCGGCAGTCCCAATTACATGTCACCGGAGCAGTGTCTCGGCAACAGACTTGATGCACGTTCTGACATCTACGAGATGGGTTGCCTCATGTACGAAACCCTCACCGGCATTTCGCCGTTTGCTGCGGAGAATCCCATTAAGGCGATTTTGAGACACGTGAATGAAGACGCGGTTCCCATATCTGATCTGAAACAAGAGTTCAACGTGCCACCGCAACTGGAGCGGGTGATTTTGCATTGCTTGCAACGTGAACCGGCTGGCCGTTACCAAACTGCAGTTGAGCTCCTCAAAGATCTGAATGCCGTTCGCGACGGAAAACAGATCTCGATCAAGTCGCTCTCGAGCAAAAAGCCGGTGAAGAAGGCATCCTTCGCCTCTCGCTTTGGACCCGCCATGGGAGCTGTCGGAGTGACGGTAGCGATAATCGCCGTCTGCTTTGTGCCGAAGTCACCGATTCCCGTGCCGCTGAATCACTCGGCGCCGATTGCTAATTCGGATCCGTATGCTGACGCCGACCGCCTCGATGGGCTTTCATACCAATACTTCGTGAAAGGCGACTATGAACGAGCCATTCCATTGTTGGAATTCGGTATCAAGACATACAAGGAACATGGCGGTGGCAACTTCAGCGGCGGCAATGAGACCGTTTATCTTGCTGATCAAACGCAA
>DATNQY010000200.1:0-22109 GCA_036703785.1 Candidatus Obscuribacterales bacterium | reverse complement strand
AGCATAATCGTGAAGTCGGTAACCGCCGGGCTGTAGACCGCTCCTCCGGCGCAAGAACCGTAGACCATGGAAATCTGCGGAATCACACCGGAGCAATAGACGTTGCGATAAAAAATATCGGCATATCCAGCCAGGCTGCTCACACCTTCTTGAATGCGCGCGCCCGCGCTTTCGTTCAATCCGATCACCGGACAGCCGGCTTGCAGAGCAAGATCCATGATCTTGCAAACTTTACGGGCAAACACCGCACCGAGCGCGCCACTAAGGAAGGTGGCATCATGGGCGAAGAGATACACCGGACGCCCGTCAATGGTTGCTTGTCCGGTAATTACTCCGTCGCCTGTCCTTTTTTTCTCCGCCATGCCGAATTCGGTTTCGTTGTGCAGCGCAAAGCGATCGAATTCCAGGAACGAACCCGGGTCGACCAGCTTCTCCACACGCTCGCGAGCCAAAAGCAGCCCTTTCTCATGGCGCTTTTGCAAATCTTGCTCGCTGAGATGCTGGGCTTCCTGACGGCGCTGTTTCAGCTCGTCATTGGCGTCCTTCTTAGAAGAGGTCTGGTCCATAGTGGAAGTCATTTTAGATGTTCGAGGAACGTGTAAACAATCGACAGATAAATGGTCATTGTACAGACATCGAGCAAACTTGTAATCAAAGGACCACTGGCATGCGCGGGCTCGATGCCAAGGCGATCGAAAATGATCGGAATCAAGGTTCCGATCAACACGCCCAAAGACATGGTTACAAACAGCGATACGCCGACCACCACTCCTAGATGTCCGTGTTGTTGGAATATCAGGCTGATGCACGATGTCAAAAGACCGCAAGCCAGGCCAAGCAGCATCCCGACTCTGATTTCGTGCCAGATGTTGCGCGCCGCGGCCCGCCAGTTGTATTGACGCGTGTTGCGCAGCACGATACAGGTGCTCTGCATGGCCACTGAGCCTGTGACGCTGGTGAGCATCGGCATAAACGAGGCGGCGACCACAGTTTGCTGAATGACCGCATCAAACTTAGTGATCACAGCGGCCGACCCGCACTCGATCAAAAGCGTCGCTAGAAGCCAGGGCAGGCGAGCACGAAAAGCCATGCGCACGCTCGATGCCAACTCTTCGGCATTCTCGGCGGATCCCGCGTCGATACCGCTTGCCTGATAGATGTCTTCGGTAGCTTCCTCTTCCAACACATCAATGGCATCATCGGCGGTGATCACACCACGCAGCGCTCCCATCTTATCGACAACAGGCAAACTAAGCAGATCGTATTTACTCAATTTTTCCGCAGCTTCTTCCTGGTCGGTGTCCGTAGAAACAGCGATCACCGAGGTATCCATCAAGCTTTCCACGGTGGCATCGGCAGGGGCGGTGAGAAGCACTTTTACCGAGAGATAGCCGACAAGTTTTTCCTGAGCGTCGACGACGAAGATGTCGTAGACATGCTCGTCGAATTCTTCGTAGCTTTCGCGCAAGTCGGTGAGAGCTTGTTCGACTGTCGATGTAGCATGCACAGACACGTAATCCGTCGACATGATGCCGCCGGCCGTATCGTCTTTAAAGGACATCAACTCGTACAGGTCGCCGATGGCTTCGGCATCACCCATCTGATTGATGATTGAAGCGGCCTTGTCTTTCGGCATATCGGACAGCAAGTCCGCAGCATCGTCGGGCGACATTTTGGAGATGATCGGCGCCACGCCTATGTCGCCCAGCTCACGCAGAAGCAGGCGTTGTCCCTCAGCCGGCATCTCAGCCAAAACCGCGGAGGCATTATCGAGATCAAGCAAACGAAAGCACCGCACGCGCTGCGGCAAGTCCAGCTCGCGAAACATCTCCGCTAAATCGGCAGCGTGCTGTTCGTTAAGGAGCATGCGCAATTGCGGTCTTTCGCCACGCTCAAGCAGCTCGCCCAGGCGATCCATGTCCAAGGTTGTCTGCTCGGTCGCCATATTTTCGCCAAATGCATTCGAATTCGGCTCGGATCCCAGGACAAGCACCGCGTGCCCCCAATAAAATCGCCGAACTAATGATAACCTTACCGCGATTGGAAAAATCCGGCACGTGTGTGCCTTGTAACCTAACAGCGATTAGGTTTTTTCAACGTTGTAAAAAGGGCGGCGCATCGCGCCGCCTTAGTTAGTCTTCCAAATATCCGGCTAGTTTGCTGGACCAGGACGGCTGCCGCAATTTGCGGAAAGCTTTGTGCTCGATTTGGCGAACGCGCTCGCGCGTAATGTTGAATAGCCTGCCGACTTCTTCCAACGTTCTTTGACGTCCGTCTTCCAAGCCGTAACGCAAATGCATGATATCGCGCTCACGCGGCGTCAGCTGACTGAGCATGCGATTGAGATCTTGCCGCATCAATTCTTCTTCGGTGTTCGAATCGGGACGCGCGGATTCACTGTCTTCAATCAGGTCGCCGAGGTAAGTTTCCTCATCGCGATTCAGCGGCATCTCCATGGAGATGGGCTCGCGATCGGCTTGAATGATCTCCTGAATTTTGCCCACCGGCAGCTCCAGGGCCTGGGCCAGTTCTGCCTCGGTCGGCTTCCTGCCAAGATCTTGAGCCAGCTTCGCACTGGTCTTTTTGAGCTTGTTAATTGACTCCACCATGTGCACAGGCACGCGTATGGTGCGCGACTTATCAGCCAACCCGCGGCTGATTGCCTGGCGAATCCACCAGGTGGCATAGGTGGAGAACTTGAATCCTTTAGTGTGATCGAACTTTTCGGCGGCACGAATCAAACCGAGATTGCCTTCCTGAATCAAATCTTGAAAGGGCAACCCGCGATTGACATATTTCTTCGCGATCGAAATCACCAGGCGCAGGTTAGCTTGAATCAGCTTCTTCTTCGCCTCCTTGTCGCCTCTGGCGATGCGACGAGCAAGCTCAATTTCTTCATCGGGCTTGATCATCTTCACGCGCCCGATTTCGCGCAGGTACAAGCGTACTGAATCTTCAGTGAAGGACTCTTCTTTGCCGCCGATGCCCAGAGTTATCTCGGTATCGTCGTCATTGTCATCGGAGTTAGTGAAGAACGGAACTTCCGACCAGTCGTCGGACAGCTCTTCCGTGATTCTTGAGGAAGCCAAGGTTCGATACTCCTTCTCTAACCCTTCGAAAATAAAGACGTCAAATCTACAGGTTTTTTACCCACATCAAAGAGTTCTCTGACAGTCAAGGGAAATATTAACTTTTGTAAATTCGGCCGCGAAACGTTCATAAGAATTCAATTCCGAGGGATGTCGCATCAGTCAAATGTTCCTATCGTTGAGCGAAAAGCGCATCATCATGGGGCTCAGGCAATTTGCGTTTTGATCAACGATTGCTTTCGATTGCTGAGAACCCAGCCGGCAAGCCGGTTTTCGAGCATGTGCTTTGCGAAAACAATGGACCACGTAATGCTAGTGAACTAAACAATATATTTCAAGTTATGTCGCCGCATTTGTCTGATCGGACTCGCCTCTTTCTGATATATTCTTTCTCCTGCTACGCACTGCGCAAGAGATTCTCGGCGCTATTCAGGAGTGTCTATGACCGCCCAGTACAACAAGAAGATAAAAGCCAAACGTCGCAAAGCAAAAGAGAACCGCAAGAAGACGAAAGTGCGCGAGGCCATCGCCAAAGCCAGAAAGTAGACCAGCTTGGCACAAACAGCAACCGCAACCAAACGCATCATGTCCGGAATGCGGCCGACGGGCCGTTTGCATCTCGGGCATTATTTTGGCGCCCTCACCAACTGGCTGGAATACCAGGATAAATTCGATTCTTATTTCTCCATCGTCGATTGGCACGCCCTGACCACCAAGTTCAACAACGTCGCGGAGATCAAACAAAACATTTGGGAGATCGCGCTCGACTGGTTGTCGGTGGGCATTGATCCCGAACAGTCGACGATCTACGTCCAATCGGCCATTCCCGAGATTGCCGAACTGCACCTTCTCTTGTCGATGGTAACTCCACAAAATTGGGTGGAACGCGAGCCGACCCTCAAAGATATGGTGAAGATGCTCGGCACCAACGAAGACGAAGCGCACGAAAAGGTGACGTACGGATTGCTGGGCTACCCGGTGTTGATGACTGCCGACATTCTGGCTTTTCATGCTCAAGTCGTGCCTGTCGGCAAAGATCAAGAATCACATCTCGAGTTTGCGCGCGATGTAGTGAGGCGCTTCAATCATTTATATAACGTCGATTACTTCAAAGAGCCGCAACCGAAATTCACATCTACACCCTTGATTAAAGGCATCGACGGGCAGAAGATGGGCAAGTCATACGGCAATGACATCAAGCTTGCCGATACCGATGCGGACACCTTGAAGAAGGTGAAGCAGATGGTTACCGACCGGACGAGAATCGCGAAAATGGATCCCGGACACGTCGACTTGTGCGAAGTGCCCTGGCCGATGTACCAAATTTTTGGACGCGACATTCTTGATACCGTGCAGAATGAGTGTGAAAATGCGCTGATCGGTTGCGTCGATTGCAAAACGCGATTGGCCGGCAAGATCAACGACTACATGCGCCCGATCCGGGAAAAGCGTGAGGCTCTGGCTCGCGACCCGCAAAAGACTCGCAAAATCATCGAGTACGGCAATCACAAGGCCCGAAAGGTTGCGCGGGAGACATTGCGTGATGTAAGCGAGATTATGGGTCTTGTGCGCTGGTCGGATGAATAACGTTCAGACTATGACAGTTTCACAGCGGGCACAAGAGCCTGCCTGGTTGCATAGCCTGCACATACTACAAAACTTTCTGGCTCTTGCCTATGCCATAAGTTTGCCGGTTTCAATGACGGCCTCATGGGTGCTTTTGTGCATCGCCATGGTCGCCGTGACAGCCGAGCTCTTACTTTCCCCCAAGTCATTGAGCAAGCTTTGGCACCGCGCACCACTGGCGGTGCCGATCATTGCACTGGCATGCGCGGTGGCCGTTTCCGGCGCATTCAATGGCGGCACTGATGAAGGAGCCCGATCCGTTCTCTCCCTGAAGGCTTTGCTTGCTTATTTCGTGGCCAGCCATTGTTTTTCCCGCTACCCCATACTGGCGCGCAATTGCGTTATGTCGCTTCTGTGCACGGCGGCAGTGGGCGGGGTTTGGGGCGCCATTCAGCAACTGGGCAACATTCATCCGGGTTACCACTGGCTGCAGGGCACAGGCTTTTTGTCCGGACCAATGGCGTTTGCCGGCCAAATGCAACTTACCAGTATGCTGGCTGTCGGCTTGCTGCTCAGCCGCGGCTATCGCCAATTTCCCAAACCGCTGTCCAACCAAGCAGTATTTCTATTAGTCGTACTGGCTAACATTGCCGGGCTTGTTTTCGCTTCCGAGCGTAGCGCCTGGCTGGGAGGCATCTTCGGAGTGGCAGCGGCTGCCTCGCTCATGTCTTGGCGCACTCTCATAAAAACGGCAGTGATGCTGGCTGTGCTTATGGCCTTGGGTTGGGCAACGGTGCCTGTCGTGCACACGCGAGTGAACAGCATGTTGTCCGGAAATGCCGATGTGAGCACACGAGTGCGTTTTACGGTTTGGCATCGCGCCGTTGATGAATGGCAGCGTTCACCTATGCTCGGCATCGGCTTTCTGAAGTTTCCGCATATGGACATTCGCGAGGCTATCGTTCCTGGTGTTTCCAAAGATATCAACCACGCACACAGCAACTATTTGCAAATGCTTGCCACCACAGGCGTGGTCGGGCTCGCTGCTTTCCTCTGGCTGCTGATCGCCATTTTCGTCGCCTGCCGCAGGCTCTACGACTTCGGTATGCGAGCAGCCATGCCTCTATTTTCGGGATACGGAGCCGGGTTATTAGCGGCAACGGTATCGCTTTCGGTGGCAGGCTTATTCGAATACAATTTCGGCACCGCACAGGTGCGCCTGGCGCAATGGTTTCTGCTTGGACTTCTCGCCGTCATGCCGGGCGCAAGCTCCGATTCGTAGGGGCAGACCAACACACCGCCGGTTAATGGCGAGCTGAAGCCTTCGAGCCCATCATTTTTTGCGCTACTTTGCACAATGCTGCTTCAAATTGCGCAGCGGTTTGAAACCGGGCATTGGGATCTTTATGCATGGCCGTATTCAAGACCGCCTGCAGCTCGGGCAGCGATCCAAGATCCGGTCGCATCTTCTGCAGCGTCGCCACCGCTCCGGACACATGGAAATTGAACACCTCATCCAGAGTTTGCCCATTGATCGCTGTTTCACCGGTGATCAATTCAAACAATATACAGCCGCATGAGTAGATGTCGGAGCGGGCGTCAGCGTCCATGCCTTTAATTACTTCAGGAGCGATATAAAGCGGGCTGCCGTACATGAATTGTTCGGCCTCGCTGGAGGTAGCTTGGCGGGCTTTGTCGAGAAGCCGCGCCAGCCCGAAATCGAGAATCTTCACTACGAATCGACCATCAGGTCCGTACTTGAGCATGACATTGCTTGGTTTGATATCGCGATGAATAATTCCGGCCGAATGCGCATGGGCCAATCCTTCTGCCATCTGGCTCATAATCTGCACTGCCACAGCCGGCGGTGCTGACGAAAATTTTTCCAGCATTTGATCCAGGTTTTGCCCTTCGACAAATTCCATCACCATGTAAGGGCTGTGATGCTCGGTGATGCCGAAGTCGTACAATCGCACGATGCTTGGATGGTCCAGACGGCTCACCGCCCGCGCTTCCGTTTGGAATCTAGCGATCGCCTCTTGATCGATCTGCCAGGCCCGCATCATTTTGATTGCCACAGGTTTATCCAGAAGAGGATGGTGCGCTCTGAAGATAATCCCCCAGGCTCCTTCGCCCAGAACATCGATAAACTCGTATTTGGCAGCCAGGGCGGTGCCAAGCAAATTGCCGCGGCGCAATACTTCCTCGTTATCGTGCCCCAGCGGCTGGAAGGTCTCAAGCTGCGGCGGTTTATTTCTGAAGGCAGCGCGAATCCTGGCCGACAATTCACGCAAGCTAAAAGGTTTGGTCACGTAATCGTTGGCGCCCGAATCCAGCCCTTCTTCCTTGGCGTCCAACTTAGTATTGGCCGTGAGCATGATTACCGGTGTGGAGCGGTCGGTTGTGCGAAACTCGCGCAAGACATCGATGCCGTAGATATCCGGCATGTGCCAATCGAGAATGACAAGATCAAAGCGGTTCTTTTTGAGCTCGTCCAGCCCTTCGTTACCGCTGTGCACCATTGTGATATCGTGTTTTTCTTCGATCAGCCAGCGCTCGATGGCTGATGCCAAATCACGGTCGTCGTCAATAATCAGAATTCGAGCCATGAAGGTATTTTACCCAGCTCGGTACGAGATGAGCGAAACACCGGCGGGACGGCATTTGATCAGTGTTCGAGCACATAGGAAGCCAGAATATCGTCGGCTTCGGCCTCGTAGCGAGCCCCTAGCTCGGATCGCCCGGTCCTCTGGCAAACGGATGCCAGTCGCAGCAACACAAGTCCCACCGCTCCGTGATGGGCACCGAAGATTCCGACGCCGGCTTCATAGGCCTGCAACAACAGCCTCTCCGCACGACTATAGTCACCGTCTTCCAACGACAACTGGGCTTTGGCCATTAAATGTGTCCAACCGTCTCTAGTCAAATTTATTGAACCCATATTGCACCCTCTGCCTACACTTGCCACAATAGTTCGTGGCGCGTGAGGGATGCTCGAAACAAGTGTGAAGGTATTCCGGTCTCTAGCTAATCATTCTATGAACGTCTCGTGACATCAGCTCGAAGAGAGCGTGAAACCAGCGTGAAGAACGGCCAATCGGGCCTTTAATTTATCGGCATCAACGGAATCCCTGGTCAAACTTCTTTCGGGTCGTTGTTGTAGATGGCAAAGGTTCTGCTTGTTGAAGATGACGCGAGCGTGGCGCAACTGATTCAATTTACGCTTGAGTCCGAGCGGCATGTCACTGACCACTGCCTGAATTGCCAAACGGCGATGATCGCAGTGAGAACGGGCGAATATGACGTGCTCATCCTTGACTGGGCGTTGCCGGACGGCACCGGGCTGGACTTTTGCAAACATTATCGGTCGATGGGCGGCAATAGTCCGGTTCTCATGCTGACGGCGCGCCATTCCTCCGGGGAAAAGGTTGCCGCGCTTTCTGCGGGAGCAGATGATTATGTGGTCAAGCCGTTTGACCCGGACGAGTTAGCGGCCCGCATCACGGCTCTGCTGCGCCGCCCGCCTATCATGGTCGATTCGGTGATGCGCATCGGCAGCATTGAGCTCGACAAAACTAAATTTAGAGTCAAGAAGAACGGCAATCTGGTTACTTTGCAGCCCAAAGAATTTGCCATCCTGCAGCTGCTTATGGAGCATCCCGATAAATACTTCACGGCCGAAGCGATCTTGTCGCGCGTCTGGCGATCTGACATGCCTGTTTCAACCGACAGCGTCAGGACGCACATAAAGACGTTGCGCAAAAAGCTGGGCGATACTGAAGGTGAGCGCATCATAGAAAGTAGTCGCGGACTCGGCTACAAGATGAGCACCGATGAACAATGAGCAGCGGTCCCTACATTCGGCAAAAGGTGCAACTGGCTCAGGAAGTCATTCTCGCGGTTTCACAAACTCTGGCCCGTGATTTATCGGCCGAACAAGCCTTCGCCGAGATGCTTAAATGGATGTGCGATCAATTAGGCTGGAGCGCCGGCTCGTTCTGGAAGCTAGATGAAGCGAGCAATCTTCTCATCTGCCAGATGAACCACACTTGTGAGCCCTGTCCGGCATTTCACGCCGCTTGTTTGAGACTGCTGCTGAAAAAGGGTGAAGGGCTGCCAGGCAAAACTTGGGAAAGCGGAGTACCGATCTGGATTCCGGATGTTTGGGTCGATCGAAATTTCCCTCGTATCGAGGACGCAAAACAAGATGGTTTGAGAACCGGCTTCGGCTTCCCACTAAATGCGGGCGGAAAATTCATCGGCGTTTTTGAGTTTTTCAGCAAGTCCGTGAAAAATCCGGACACGGAATTGATCAATGCCTTCGCGATCGTCGGAGCAGCGCTCGGACAATTCTTAGAACGGCGACGCGTTGAGTTGGAGCTTTGCGAGCAAGCGGCACTGAATAACTACGCGGCGGAGATTGGCAGCACCCTAAATAACGTCGACGCGCTGCCCGTCATCTTGCAGACCTGCGCGGATTTGACATTGCGTCATCTCGATATCGTCGCCTGCCGAATTTGGGTGAAGCAGGACGATTCGAAGTTGTTTTCCGCTCAAGCGCAAGCCGGCGATGCGGAAATGCTCACCCATCCGGGGCCCTCAATGCAAATAGACCAGTTGCCGTTCGATTTTAGATCTGACGGCAACAATGCAGATGGCTGCCAAAATAACGCACTTCGCTTTCATTATTATTGCGCTTTTCCGCTGCGCATGGACGACCACAAACTAGGCGCCATCGCAGTATTCGGCACGCGGCAACCGAGCGCACTGACGATCGACGTTTTGGGGCGGGCGGCAAGTACGGTGGCGCTGTTCGTTGCACGCAAAAAATCCGAGGAAAAGCTGCGGGTTTCGGAAGCGAAATTCCGCGAATTCGCAGCCGTCGTGGACGAATGTTTCTTCATCAGCTCACCGCGCCTCACCGAACACTACTATGTAAGCCCGGGTTTCCTTACGATCTGGGGCATTCCCACCGAAGAAGTATTGAGCGATGCCAATGCTTGGAGAACCGTCATTCATCCGGAGCACAGGCAGCGCGTCGATGATTATGTAGACCGTCTCGTGGGCGACACAATGCCGGAGCAATCGGAAATCGATTATCCGATCACCCGGCCCGACGGCAGCACCGCCTGGTTGAGCGCTCGCTGCTTTCGCATTGATCAAGGCGACGGCACCTGGCATATCTGCGGCACCGTGCGTGATATCACCGAAAGGAAGATTGCCGAGCAGCGCATCAGTGATTTTTATTCAACAGTATCCCATGAGCTGCGCACGCCCTTGACCTCGATCAAGGGTTCGCTTCTGCTGCTCGAGCGCGGCAAAGGCGGCGAATTGACGATTCGCGCCAATCAACTCATCCAAATTGCGCGTAAAGAATGCGATCGCCTCATCCGGTTGATCAACGATATGTTGGACATGAAAACCATCGAAGTCGGCAAGTTGCAACTCTATCGGGAGAGCATCAGTCCAATTGATCTCATTGATGAAACGATCGAACTCATTAAGAACCTGTCGACTGAAATGCAGATCGAGCTGAAGACGCAGGTGAACACTCAACGCAGGGTGTTCGCCGACAGAGACAGAATCATTCAGGTTTTGACCAATCTGCTTTCGAATGCCCTGAAGTTTTCGGCGCGAAATACCGAAGTGCTGGTGAAAGCAGACGACGCAGACGACATGGTTCGCTTCTCGGTGATCGATTGCGGACCAGGCATCTGCGAAGAGGACCAGGGCAACCTGTTCAACCTGTTTCCCAACGTTCACACCGAACACGAAGGTGGCAAGCAAGGCACCGGGCTCGGGCTAGCCATATCAAAGGGCATCGTGGACGAACATGGCGGTTCGATCGGCGTGAAGAGCGAAAAAGGAGCAGGAGCGGTGTTCTGGTTCGACCTGCCGACCACTTCCTGACCGCACCATTATGAATATGATGACAGCGCTGAACGTACTCGAAGTCATCTCCGCCCTGGCGGTTTGTCTGGGAGCGCTGTTTATGTGTCAGGTGACCTTCGCTCGCCGCACCATCCACTTCTGGATCAACATCCTCTCGTCGATATGGCTTTTGGCCGTCGCCGGCGAATTATTCCTGCGAGCGCTGAACCAGCGTGCACCAGCATCGCCGCAAGAATACCTGGCACGCGCCGCCGTGGCACTGGGCATGATCTCAGTGGCGACACTGCTCGTGCCCTTCAACGCCCGGATTCAGCGCAGCAAGGGATACGACGAATTGCGCCGGGCCACAGATGAACTCGAGAAAGCCGATCAATTATTCGACAGCTTCATGACTGCGCTGCCCTGGCCGGCTTTCATCAAGGACAGCGGCGGGCACTTCATCTAAGTCAACGATCGGATGGTATCTTGGAGCGGATTTCCAAGCAAACAAGAGCTGCTCGGTAAGCGAATCAAAGATTGGGTAGACCAAGATAGCGCGGACTTGGTGGAGCAACGAGACACTGAAGTCTTGTCGACAGGCAAACCGCGCCAGTATCCGACTCGTTTGAAAACGCAAAGCATCGTCAGTCTCTTCCCCTTGCCTGTGCAGGAAGGAGAGCCGCTGCTGGGCGGTATTATAACGGACACCACCACCCAAATGAGGCTGGAAGCCACCGCCAATATGCTGGCGTCAATAGTGGAAAGCTCATCAGATGCAATTTATTCCATCGCTTCCGATACCAACATTACAAGCTGGAATCGCGGCGCCGAAGAAATATTCGGATACCATGCCGAAGAGATAATCGGCAAACCGCTCTCCATGATTACACCGCCGGATCGCTGGCATGAGGCAGAAGTGTGGCGCCGACGTATTGATGAGGGCCAATCGATTGTCGATTATCCGACTATGCGATTGGCTAAAGATGGAACCGCACGACACGTTTTGGTTTCCGCTTGCAAAATACGCAGCCTCAGGGGTCGAGGCTTCGAATATGCCGGCATCACCCGTGATATCACCGGGTTGAAACAAGCCGAAGAGCAGCTGCGTGCACTTAACGACGAGTTGTCCGGGCGCGCCGAAGAACTGTACGCTGCCAACAGTGACTTGCAGGTGGCTCGGGATGAAGCGCTGGCGGCCTCTAATATGAAGTCGGCTTTCGTCTCCAATGTCAGTCATGAATTGCGCACCCCGTTGAGCGGCGTGCTGGGATTGAGCGAACTTCTGTTGCAGCAAACGCTCGAGCTGTCCGTGCAAGAATCGCTGCATACGATTCATGATTCAGCTCAGGCGCTTCTGGCAATCATCAACGATATCCTCGATCTATCCAAACTGGAAGCCGGAACCATAACCTTGAACCTCAAAGCCTTCTCGCCCTGCGAAGTCGTTCGCGAGTGCGCCAGACTTTTATCAACCGCGGCGCAGGCGAAGGGGTTGAGGCTCAATCTTGCCTTTGAAAACGACCTGCCACAGCAGATCTACGGCGATCCTTATCGGCTCGAACAAATATTGCTGAATCTCGGCGGCAATGCGATCAAGTTTACCGGACACGGTGGCACCGTTTCTATTTCAGGTGAGGTATTGACCGCCGGAAAGCACCAGACCACACTCATGTTCTCAGTCGAAGACTCGGGCATCGGCATCGACACCGCAGACCGCGAAGCTTTATTTAATCCTTTCTCGAGAATAGAAAAATCCACCAAAGGCATAGTCGGCACCGGGCTGGGTCTGGTCATAAGCAAACGATTGATCGAACTCATGGGCGGAGAGATCAAGTTCGTCAGCGAGCCCAATCACGGCTCGAATTTTTGGTTCTGGGTGCCCTTTGGAACGGTACCGGAAGAAAGCAAGATATCGTCGCCGATCGTGTCCGCTCTCAGCAAAGAGCCGGAATTGTTGTCACGGCATCGCATTCTGGTCGTTGAGGATAACGCCGTCTTGTCCGAGCTGGCTGCTCGCCAGCTTGCTTTGCTTGGCGCCCACAGTGACTGCGTATTCAATGGTGCCGACGCGATAGCAGCTTGGCAAAAGATTCCATACGACATAATCCTCCTCGATATTCACCTGCCTGATATAAGCGGGCATGAAGTCGCCAAACGCATCAGGTCGGCCAAAGGCCGCTATGCAGATCAAGACGGCGGTCCGGTGATCATCGCCATGACCGCAGGCGCCATGCCCGGAGACAGGGAGAAAGTGCTCGAATCGGGGATGAACGATTACCTGGCAAAGCCGGTCAATCTCGCTCAACTCGGCGAAACCGTGATCAAGTGGGCCACGCAAATCGAAGCGCAAAGACTTGAAACCGGCGGCAAGAAACGACGCCGCGGTGCCTGATGAATCATCCCTTCCCCAGCTCTGTATACGAATTAGCTACGCTTGCCGGTATGGTGGCAGCTATATCGCTGTCTATTCAATATTACATGGCCGGACGCAAACAAGAGATGAGCTATTTCATGCTCGCCTATGCGGTGGCGGCCTCACTGGCCGCATTGGTGGCGCTGCGGCTCGTCACTCTGCTGCAGTGGCCGCACCGTGTCGACTTGCCGAACATGGCTGCTGAATGCTTCACGAATCTGATTCTCGTTGTGGCAGCCGTCGTCCACCCGACGGTGCGAAGAAAAGCGCAGCGCCGCCGTTTCGCCGAGCTTCAGCAATGCAATCAGAAGCTCACTTATCGCAAAGAAATGTTCGACACATTTATGCGCGAAGTACCGGGTGTTGTCGTGATCAAGAAGCCCAACGGACAACTGTTGTACGTCAATGACTCGGTTCAACGCCTGTTCGGGATCAGCCCGCAATCGGTGGTCGGCACGTTCGGTTTCCCCTATGACGAGAGCACTGCCACAGCGATCAAGAAACACGATCAAGAAGTGATGGACACCCACCACCAACTGGAAATTACGGAGGTGGTGAGGCTGAATAATGTCGAACGTACTATGACCATGTCGAAGTTCCTTATTCCTCACGGTAAGGGAGAACCGCTATTGGGCGGGGTGGCCATCGATATGACGGAAGAACTGGCGCGTAAAGAACGTCTGGCAGGACTGGCGTCCATCATCGAGCTTTCGCCGGATGCCGTGTACGTTTACGATGAGCAAGGCATCGTCAGTTTTTGGAACACTGCCGCAGAAAAGTTATTAGGCTACTCGGTAAACGAAATGAGCGGTCGATCGATCGAGCCGATCATGCCGCCTGTGAATAAAAAAGAATACGAAATGATTGCCCGCACGATCCGCCAGCACGGCGAACTACGCAATCTGGAGACTATCCGCATAGCAAAAGACGGCAGCGCGAAGCAGGTGGTCATATCCGGCTCCCGCACCTTCGATGCCGACGGCAAAATGTTGTGCGCCCTCATGCTGCGCGATGTATCACAACTCAAAATAATGGAGAACGCTGTTGCCTCGCTTAACGAACAGCTTACCGAACGTATTAAGGAACTGTCGCGCACCAACAACAGCCTGGAGCAAGCTCGTGATGAAGCGTTGCGCGCATCTAAAGTCAAGTCGGCTTTCATAGCCAACATCAGCCATGAGCTGCGCACTCCGCTTGGTGGCATCCTCGGCATGAGCGAACTGGTGCTGCAGGAAAAGTCCTTAACAGCCGATCAGCGACATCTGGTGTCGATGATCCATCGCTCCGCACAAGCACTGCTCGACCTCGTGAATGACATTCTCGACCTCTCCAAGCTCGAGGCAGGCAAGATGAACGTCGAAAGCGAATTGTTTTCGCCGGGCAACGTTGCCGACCAGTGCGTGGCGCTAATCCGTCCGGCAGCCATGAATAAACGACTGGCCGTCAAAGTGCACAAGTCGCAGCAGCTGCCCGAGCTGCTGGACGGCGATGCAGGCAAAGTGCGGCAGGTTTTGCTCATTCTCTTAAGCAACGCGGTAAAGTTCACATCCGAAGGATCGATCGATGTATCCCTTTCAGTCCATGAACTGTCCGGACAGCGCCGACTGCATGTCTTGGTGGAAGACACGGGCATTGGTGTAACCGCCCAAGATGCCGACAAACTATTCGCGCCATTCTCAGCCTTGAGCACACCGTGGCGAGCCGAAGGTGTAGGGCTCGGTTTAGCCCTGGCAAAGAGATTCGTCGAATTGATGAACGGAGCGATTGGCTTTCAAACCAAGCCGGCACAAGGATCCCGCTTCTGGTTCGAAGTGCCGTTTCAAGAGATCAGCTCGCGGCCCGACGCCGCTGAGCCCAGCAGCGCAGGCGCCGTTGACGCCGCAGTCGCGGTGCCGGCAGACAAGCTAAAACGCTGTCGGGTGCTGAGCGTCGAAGATAATCTTGTCCTGGCAAAACTCACCTTGCGCCAACTGGAGGTTATAGGTGTCCACATAGAGTCAGCCACCACTGTCGCTGAAGCGGTAGAAAAAGCCTGCTCAGGAAATTTCGATATCATCCTCATGGACATACATCTGCCTGACGGCACCGGATACGATGCCACCGAACAAATACGAACCCGGCTGGCACAAGACCAAAGAGCCCCACGCATCATCGCGATGACCGCCGGTGCCATGGAAGAAGAACGCGAGCTGGCGCTGAAGGCGGGAATGGATGATTTCCTCGCCAAGCCAGTAACACTCGATGATCTACGTCGAACCATCATCAACGCGTTGTAAACGGCAAAACACCGTTTAATGCTTGAAACAGCGCTGTCCGGTAAACATCATCACCATCTTGTGTTTGTTGCAAGCGGCAATCACGTCCTGATCCTTGATACTGCCACCCGGTTGCACGATCACTTTGATGCCGGCTTTGGCTGCCGTTTCAATGTTGTCGGTGGCAGGAAAGAAGGCATCGCTGGCTAGAACCGCGCCCTTTGCTCTTTCGCCGGCTTGCTCAACAGCCAACCTGACGCTGGCAACGCGGTTTGTTTGCCCGATGCCGAAGCCGAGCGACAATCCGTTGCGGGCAACAAAGATGGCGTTGGAAGTCAGATGCTTCTGGACTGACCAGGCAAATTCGACATCCTTGATGTACGACGCATCCAACTGCTCTTCGGTAACGCACTTGAACTTGTCGACACCTACCCAGGGCTCCATGTCCTGCTCCACGACGAAGCCCATCTCCTGCAGGTCTTTGAAGCGCAAAGACTGATTGAATGTGCGCTCGAATATTGACGGCTTCACTTTCAGTACACGTACGTTCTTCTTTTTCGCCAGAACCGCCAGCGCTTCTTTGTCGAATGAAGGCGCCGCCACAATTTCGATGAAGTCCCGCGTAACGCGCTCCGCTAATTTGGCATCGACAGGGGCGGTGAATCCGTAGATTCCTCCGAACGCGGAGATGGGATCGCAATCGTAGGCTTTCTCAAATGCCTTGAACACATCATTGTCCAGCGCGACCCCGCATGGATTGTTGTGCTTGATGATGCAGGCCCCGGGTCCATTCAAATCGCGCAGAATGCGGAACAAAGCGTAAACATCAACGATATTATTGAACGACAGTTCTTTACCCTGGAGCTGCTCGAACGGCGGGAAATCTTTGGTGAGAGCCGGACTGATTGCAGGCGGTGCGTACCAGGCGGCGGCGGAATGTGGATTCTCGCCATAGCGCAAATCCTGATGCTTGTTCAGGCTGAACGCCACGGACTGCGGCATTTTCGCTTCCTCGCCGTTAGACTTGCCGTTTATGGTGCTGCCCAGATAGCCGGAAATCGCCTGATCGTAAAGCGCCGTGCGTCTGAACGCCGCGTAGGCAAGCTCTTTGCGCAGGGTATCGGTGAACTTGCCGCTGTTCACCTCGAGCGACTCGACAATACCTTCATATTGGCCCGGGTCGGAGACAATGGAAACACGCTCGAAGTTTTTCGCCGCGGCCCGCAACAGAGTCACCCCACCGATGTCGATCTGTTCGATCATGTCCGGCTCACTCAGTCCCTCAGCCAGCTTTTTCTCGAAGGGATAGAGATTGACCACCACGACATCAATCTCTTGAATATCATGCTGCGCCAGAGTCGAGCGGTCTTCCTCAATGGGCCGGGCGAGAATGCCGGCAAATACCTTGGGGTGCAAGGTCTTCACACGACCAGATAATATCTCTGGAAACTGCGTCAGCTCTTCGACTTTCAAACACTTGAATCCGTGCTCCGTCAAAAACTTGTAAGTATTGCCGGTGGCAATCAGCCGCAGTCCCCCGAAGCGCTCGAGTCTGCGCAAGAAACTTTCCAAGCCGGATTTGTCGGAAACACTTACAAGAACTGTACGCATGGTTTCTCCTTAGTCGTGAATAGTCAGCTTCAGTGATGGAACAGTGAGGGTTTTTGCTTTGTCGGTGACTACACCGACGACCTGAGCGTTGAAGCCGGCGAGAGTGAACGTTTCCACTATCTTCTCTGCATGCGTCTCGGCGATTATGACAAGCCCCATACCCATATTGAACGTTCTGTACATTTCGTCCGGCTTGACGAACTTGCCGATCTCAGCCAGGATGTCCGGAATCGGCAGCGGCGAGTCTATTTGAAAGCCGACCTTGTCGCTGAGTCGGAACATGTTGCGCCAGCCACCGCCTGTAATGTGTGCCATACCGGTGATAGAAGACGGTAAGCTGTTGAACAGCTCGACCACAGGCTTGACATAAATCAAAGTCGGCTTCAGCAGCTTGCTCATTGCTGCACGATTGCCTTTCAACACTTTGCGCGCCAACGACAATCCGTTGGAATGAATCCCGCTTGAAGCGACGCCGATAACCTTTTGTCCGGGAGCTATGCGATCGCCTGTAATCAACGTTTTCTTAGTCACGTTGCCGACGGCAAAACCGGCGAGATCGTACTTGCCCGGCTCGTAAACGCCGGGCATTTCTGCGGTCTCGCCACCGGCCAAAATCATGCCCGCCTGATCGCATCCTTCAATGATGCCCGAGATAATGGCATCGGCGAGTTTGTCTTGCAGCGTGCCGACGGCGAAGTAATCGAGAAACATCGTAGGAGTGGCGCCGACGCAAATCAAATCGTTTGCCACCATCGCCACCAGATCGATGCCGATGGTGCCGTGCTCCTCGAGCTCCTCAGCCACCAAAAGTTTGGTGCCGACGCCGTCGGTGGTGACAGCCACCGCGGTGTCACCGGCAAGAGGGTAGATGGAAGCATATCCGCCGGCGGCATTCCACATTTGCTTGTGCCCCGGGCGATTTGCTTGCTTCTTCAGCCTGGTGACGAACGACTCCGCGCGTTCGATATTTACTCCGGCATCGGCATAGGTTAGCGGATCCAACTGGTTTACCTCACTGCTTTAGCGGCATTCATGAGAATCGACAATCCGTGCGGAATGCCAAAGGCCGGAGAGACCGTCACTTTCAATCCGGCTTTCTCGCTGCGCGTGGGGAACTTCGACAACGTCCACGCCGGGTGTTGAGACCAGCGCACAAAAGCCTCGGGATGCGGCATCAGCCCGAGCACGTTGCCACGCTCGTTGGTGAGGGCGGCGATTCTGTCGTAGCTGCCGTTGATGTCTTCAGCGTAGCGTAAAACGGCGCGCTTCTTAACTTGCTCAATAGTCTGGGGAGAAGCCTCAGCATCCAACACCAGGCGACCTTCGCCGTGGCGTACCGGCAAGTGAATCGTAGTCAGTCCCTCGAAAAATGTGGAAGAACTGAAGGGCGAGATCTCGAGCTCTACCCATTTATTGATGAACTTGCCCGAGTTGTTGTGAGTCAGTGAAACGGTTCTCGGCGCGCTCGGCTTGGAGTTCGGCAACAACCCGAGCTGCGTGAGCACCTGAAAGCCGTTGCAAATGCCGAGCACCAGGCTGCCTCGTTCGATGTAATCGTAGAGAACGTCTTTTAGTTTTTCTTTGAGCTTCAAGGCAAGTACTTTGCCGCTGGCGATTTCATCGCCGAATGAAAAGCCGCCAGGCAAAGCGAGAAGCTGGGCGGTCATCAACTTGCGAGGCGTTTCCAGAATTTCCGAGGTATGCACGCGCGTGGGCACGAAGCCGGCCTGATTGAGCGCCCAGATCGTTTCGGCGTCACAATTGATGCCGTCACCGCATAAGACAAATGCCTTTGGTTTGATCATGGTTGTCTCCTTAATCAAAGGGCAGCGGCGTCTTCCAAGCTGCCACCATGTCCGTGTAGGAAGCATTCATCAGCTCCCCACCGTCGGCAGTCTTGACGAGCAGCGCCTCCGTCTGCACCACTTCACCGATGAGCGTGCAGGAATAGCCGATCCACAAATTCTCCCATTCTTGTTTTAGCTCGGGCGGCACCGTGATAATCAATCGCGCTGGTCCTTCGGCAAACAAGGCGAAATCTTCGCCATTGAGCAATTGCGCGTTAGAACCGACATGAGACGGGCTGTAAGCAAGAGCCGCTTGTTGTAGCGCAGAAAGCTCAATCTCTGCTCCCAGACCGCTGCCGATGATGGATTCGCCAAGGGCCACAGCCACTCCGCCTTCCGACACGTCATGGCAGGATTTCACCCAGCCACGCATCATGGTCTCATGCAACTTGTAATACATGTCGCGGGCGCGTTTGAGGTCGATTTTGGGAATCATCGTAGACTCCCATTCCTGCATGGCAGCATATTCCGTCCCGGCTAGCGCCAGACCGCCGGCGCACAGTATATAGATGAGGTCGCCGCATGATTTGAAGTCCATTGAGAGAGCGTTTTCCGCTTGCGGAATCCGCCCCATAGCCGAGACCAGCAACGTAGGCGGTACGGATAAACGCACCACACCATCGTCGAAGTCATTTTTCATGCTGTCCTTGCCGGAGATGAGCGGCGTTCCGTAAGCATAGATGATGTCCGACAGAGCTTCGCAAGTGCGCACCAGTTGCGCGAGCTTGTATTTGCCGTCGGGATTCCGCTCTGACTGAATCGGATCCGGCCAACAGAAGTTATCGAGCAACACGATCGTGGAGGGATCCGCTCCCACACAAACAGCGTTGCGCACCGCCTCATCCACAGCGCCGATGGCCATGACGTACGCATCATACTTGCTGAGGTTAGGGCAAATGCCGTTGGAAACGACGAGTCCGGCGTCTTCTTCGTATAAGGGTCTGAACACGGCAGCATCACAAGGCGCTTGCTGGTGAGGTCCCATCAACGGCTTGATAACGCTCGAACCTTGCACTTCATGATCGTACTGCCGGATCACCTGCTCGCGAGAACAAATGTTCGGGCGTGACAATAGGGACAAAAGTGCCCGATTGTAATCGCCAACCGTGCCCCATTTCTCCTCGATGAGCGGCGGCCGCCATTCCGACTGCAATTGCAATGTCGGACAGCCATTGTGCAGAAATTCGAGGTCCAGCAAACCCACAGGTCTGCCGTGCCGAGTAATCTCGAAATTTCCTTTGGTGTGGAAAGAGCCAATTGAAGTGGCCTCGACGTTGTAGCGCTCGGCCAGCCGTTTCAATTCAGCGAAGCTGCGCGTGGAAATCGTCATTCGCTCTTGTGATTCGGAAATGACAATCTCGTAATCGGACAAGCCGGGATACTTAAGTGGGATGTTGTCCAGCTCGAGGGTGGCGCCATTTGTGATGCGCGCCATCTCTCCCACCGATGACGACAGTCCGCCGGCGCCATTATCGGTAATTCCAGTAATCAGCCCGCGATCGCGCGCTTCAATAATAAAGTCGAGCACACGCTTCTGCGTAAAGGGATCCCCGATTTGGACGGCACTGACAGGCGAGCCCTCATGCAGAGACTCGGATGAGAACGTGGCACCATGAATACCGTCCTTGCCCACGCGACCGCCCACAACCACGATCGTGTCGCCAATCATCGTGTGCTTCTTGAATCCATATTTCTTATGCACCGTGGTGGGCAGCAGCCCGCCGGTGCCGCAAAATACCAGCGGTTTGCCCCGATATGCGTCATCGAAGAAGATTGCTCCGTTGACGGTTGGAATCCCGCTCTTGTTGCCTCCATCTTGTACGCCTTTGCGCACGCCATCGAGAATGGTTTTCGGCGGCAATAATTTGGGTCTGTTCGCTAATTTATCCGATGGGTAGGCGAAACAGAAAATGTCCGTGTTGAAGATAGGCTTGGCACCAAGACCGGTGCCAAGGACATCTCGATTCACCCCAAGGATACCGGTCAAGGCTCCGCCGTACGGCTCGAGTGCGGACGGCGAGTTGTGCGTTTCTACCTTGAAGCACACCGCCCATTCGTTATTCCAACGCACCACACCGGAGTTGTCTTCGAACACGGATAACAAATCCTGACGTTTGTTCATCAGGTCGAAAGTCGGCTTTTGAATATACGTTTTATACAAGCTGCGAATCATGAACTTCTGCAGCTCGCTCTTAGTGGCGTCTACATGCTCGATGGTGGCAGCGAATATTTTATGCTTGCAGTGCTCGGACCATGTTTGTGCGATCACTTCCAGCTCGACATCGGTTGGCCACTGCGGCAGGCCGCGGGCGGCGCGAATGGTGCGCAGTTGCCCGTCGAGGAAATGTCCCTTTATCGCTTTCATCTCATTGAGATTGAGGGCCAACAGTCTTTGTTGGCTGAGAGCGATGAGCCCGTCGTCATCGAGATCGAGGCTGACGGTCGCCGGCGGCAGCGGCTGAGGAAGATGAACAGCCGGAAAGGTGAGGAATTTTGTTTCATCGGCATCGGTGCGATGCACAACGAACTTATCGGTCAAGGGGTGGTAATAGGTATATTTGCCTGCCTCGACAAGGGAATCCGGCTTTTGCCGCCCCTTTTCGCTGCCTTCGCGGAACAGGAATCCCGTACCGGAAGCGACAGTAACCATCACTTCTTTCATACGCAACGCTTCTTCAACGGTTCGGGCCAGATTATCGGTAACTCCCGGTTGAAATTGCCGCTCGGCAAACAAAGAAAAGCCCTGCCGCTTCCAGGACTCGAGCCAGTCGCTGCGGTGTTCGGGTTGAGCGCACCACAACTCTTCGATCAAAACGTCCGACAAAACTTCTTTGACTGCCATCCCGAATTCCGTCTCGGCCATTAGCTCTGCCGGTGAGCCGACCTGAGGCAGTTCGCCTTGCAACCAGTACAGCTGGAAGCTGACGACCTCTTTGCCGGAGTCAAAAACTGCTTTGGGCAAAACGGCAATGCAGAGGACGCCCGGCGCCGTGGACGTTGTTTGCGGCGAACGGTAGTCGGAAGATGGTTGCGTAGAGCGGGTCATGATCTGCCACCTCTGCCGGCAGGCTGCGATGCAGCGACCGAACCCTTTTCGGAATCGACACGCTGACTGGGAAGCAATTTAATACCATTGCGCGCAATTTCTTGCAGCACAGCTGGGTAGAGTTTGTGCTCGAGTTCAAGTCCGCGAGCTTTGAAAGTTTCGAGCGTATCATCGTCATATCGTTCGAAAGCAGCCTGGGCGAGGATCGGCCCGTGATCCACATGCTCATCCACAAGGTGAATGGTGACACCGGAGATCTTCACCCCGTAATTGAATGCATCCTCGTATCCATGCGCACCCGGAAACGCAGGCAACAATGACGGATGTATATTGATCACGTTAAAGTATCCGTCCGCGTGCCGGAACTGCTGCAGAAATGCCGGTGTGAGAACCCGCATGTAGCCGGCAAGA
>DATNQY010000199.1:0-14785 GCA_036703785.1 Candidatus Obscuribacterales bacterium | reverse complement strand
GACGGATGTATATTGATCACGTTAAAGTATCCGTCGGCATGGCGAAACTGCTGCAAAAATGCCGGCGTGAGAACGCGCATGTAGCCGGCAAGGACTATGTAATCAAACTTGTGTTTGCGCAGCTCCGTCAAGACTGCCTGTTCGTGCTGTTCACGAGTCAACCCGGCATTGGGCACCGCCGCGGCCTGCACGCCGTACGATTCAGCAGTCTTAAGTGCCGGCGCCGAAGCGTTATTGGAGACCACCACCGAGACGCGCGCGTCCACTCGCCCCTGAGCGATCGCCTCGAGAATGGCTTGCATATTGGAGCCGGTACCGGATACAAGAATAGCAATCTCTAGAGACACGCCGAAGTCGCCCTCCTTGCTATATCCTTGCGATAAGCCATGCCGGAGAAGGAAACTCTCGTCAGCCCCGCATAGGCCCGTTCGGCGGCCGCCTCAAGTCCCGGCGCCACGCCTACTACCGACAGTACTCGCCCACCGTTGGTGATCAGTTTGCCGCATTGACCGCTAGTTCCAGCCTGGAATACGAAAGTATCGGCGGGCAGCTTGCCCAGTGTTATAGCTTCACCGCGCGACCCGGATTCCGGATATGTTTCGGCCGCGGCGACGACACAGCAACTTGCCTCTTTGCTCCATTCGAGATCCAGCTGTGCCAGCGTTCCATCGCAGCAAGCCAAAAATATGTCCGACAGATCAGATTTGAGAAGGGGCAAAATCGCCTGTGTCTCAGGATCTCCGAAGCGAGCGTTGAATTCCAGCACGTAAGGCTGATAAAGACTCTTACCTTGGTCGTCGTGCTTGATCTGAATCATCAGTCCCATGTAGAGCACGCCTTTATACTCGAATTGTCTGCTCTGCAATACCTTGCGCAGCGGTTCGAGAACTTGTTCTTCGATCGCGCTCTCACAATGCTTGTACAGGTCTACCGGGCTATAGGCACCCATGCCGCCGGTGTTCGGTCCACGATCACCATCGAAGCGACGTTTGTGATCGCGACTTGCAGGCATAGTGACAAGCCGCTTGCCGTCGCAGAACATAAGCAACGACAGCTCTTCACCGTTCAACCGTTCTTCCAGAAGCACCTTTCGTCCCGCATCGCCGAAGCGCCGTTCTCTGAAGATGGCGTGCAATGCCGAGCAAGCCTCGTCGGCATCATCGCAAACGAACACTCCTTTGCCGAGCGCCAATCCATCGGCCTTGATCACGCGAGCCCATGGATGCTCGCGAACCGCGTCCACCGCTTGTTGCAGATTGTCGAACACCAGGTAGCGCGCGGTGGGAATGTGGTGCTCAACCATAAATTCCTTGGCGAAGACCTTGCTGGCTTCGAGTTGAGCAGCCTTTTTGCTCGGTCCAAACGCCTGCAGTCCCTGTGCCTCAAAATAATCCACGGCTCCGTCCGCGATCGGATCGTCAGGACCGACAACGACTAGATCAACCTTCTCTTTCTTGGCAAACTCGGCCAATTTTGGAAAATCCATCACGCCAATGTCTACGTTGGACGTTTTAGCTTCGCAAGCCGTGCCACCATTACCGGGTGCACAGAAGATGCGAGCCACTTTGCCGCTTTGTGCCAGCTTCCAGGCAATCGCGTGTTCTCGCCCGCCACCGCCGACCACCAATACTTTCAAATCTTTTTTCGCGTCCGGCATTACTTCTTCTCCATGAGCGATTGAGCGAACGCTTCCAGGCTTGGTTGCTGGGCAAACAATTGTTGCCCGGTCATATGATTGGCGAGGACTCCGTAAAGCAAATCGATTTTTGCCTTGAATTCAGAGGGCAACGGCGCCGGCTGAGACTTCAATTCGTCGCTGCAAATCTCTTTCCAACTGCAGGTGCCGCGATCCGCCGCCAGCTTTTGCGCTTTTTTCAGACTGGATTCCCATTCGGTGCCGCGATAGACCTGCCGGATCATTTCTTTTGAAAGCTGCAGTCCTTTATAGAGCAAGCGCAGCTCGTCGGGACCAATGCTGTCGGCAAGCACAATATCCCGTCCGTCGAAAATAAACTCGAATTTGCCGTCCCAAAGCTCAATGCCCTTCTCGGCAAAAATTTGCCGCAGTCCGAGCGCAGCCAACATAGACAGCTCCGTGAGCGTATTAAACTGTTCTGCCTCGAGCGTGGAAATATTCAATGCTTCCGAGATTCCTAACAATCTGTCTTTAGGTTCGAGCTTCGTGAACAGTTCAATTACAGCCCGATCGAACAACTTTCCAGGCTCGGGTGTATGTTTGAGACCGAGCTGCCGAGCATAATCGGGATCGCGATCGAGACGCTCCTTGAGCGAGCTGCCGGCAGGCATGCCGAAGCGAAATACAACTTCCAGAGGAACAAGCCGGCGAATTGATTTATCGTCGACTGCAGGGTACTGATAAACCGGTTGACCGAGCACAACAACCGGCTCGGGTCTGAAAACTTCCGCTCGCTGCACCTCCATCAACAATGCCTCAGAGCTGGTAGCAGCAGCACCGAGCGACAATTCGTCACCGCCTGTATTGGTCAGACGGGCAAAATGACTGGGCATCCCGGCCGAGCATAGCTTTGCATATACAGCGCTCTCGAAGCGCTCGCGCAGCCAAGCGCTATTAAGATCGGCAAGCTCTTTCGACTGCTTCAATTGCCGCCAGAAAACCGGATCGGACAGTTCGTGAAAAAAATGGGCGCCAAGAACAGTGAGGGACCGACCCTTGTTGGCAATGGTATCGGGCATCTTGCCCCAATCGAACACCGAATAGTCGTCCGAGAATTCGAACCAGAGGCGGTCCTTCTGTTTATCGCACGCGAATACGCGCTTCACCGAGCCTTGATAAAGAAGTTGCAACTTGTCGTCCTTACTTCTGATTGCCGGCAAATCAAGCCTCCTAGCTCGTAACGATCTCCTGCTTCTTCCGATCGATCGTGCGTTTCGTCTGGAAATGTTCTCCATGAGAAACATCGGTCGGATAAGTCGAGGTCAAACAGCCTGTGCACATCGATGGTTGTTGAAGAGCGCGCTGCAAACCTTCAACGGTTTGATAAACCACCTTGTCGGCACCAAGTGCGGCAGCGATTTCTGATTCAGTCTTGTTATTGGCGATTAGTTCTTCCGGCGAAGGGAAATCGATGCCATAGTAGCAAGGGCTGTGAATGGGAGGACACGTCGAAACAACGATCACCTCTTTGGCTCCGGACTGCCGAATCAACTTGACGATTTGAATGGCCGTATTGCCCCTCACAATGCTGTCGTCGACAATCAAGCAGCGTTTGCCTTCAAAGTGCGAGGCGATCGGAAAGAGTTTGCGGCGAATCGCTTCTTGCCGCGACTGTTGGTCTTCCAAAATGAAAGTGCGATTGACGTAGCGATTTTTTATGAGCAACTCTCGGAAAGGCAGGTTCATAGCCTCGGCGAGGGCAATGGCGGCAATGCGACTTGTTTCGGGCACGGGCATTACCAAATCGGCTTCGATGCCCCGTCGCTTGATCTCCTCGGCCAGAATCAGCCCGAGGCGAAATCGCGCGTCATAAACTGAACTGCCACCCATGTCTGACTCGACGCGCGCAAAATAGACCCACTCGAACATGCAGGGAGAATAAGAGCGCTTCTTCAAAACCTTGCGGACGACCTCTCCGTCGCGCTTGATGATGATCGCTTCGCCCGCGCCTATCTCCTCGGTTTCTGTGTAACCCAAATAATCGAGAGCAACGCTCTCGCTGGCAAGCGCAAAACCTTTACCGTCGGCAGTTTCCTTCTTGCCGAATTCCAGGGGGCGCACTCCGTCGGGATCGCGAAAACCGATGAGCGACCCGTCTTTGGTCATCGCGACAATCGAATACGCTCCGACCAGCCGGTCCATTGCTTTCGAAATGGCATCAAACAGATTGGCGTCAGAATGATCTTTTTCGCCAAGGTGTTCGGCTATCACTTTGAGAATGATCTCCGAATCGGACTCCGTAGCAAATGTAAGCTCGGGATCTTTGGCGTGAAGCTGCTCCTTCAGTTCGTAGCAGTTGACGATGTTGCCGTTGTGCGCGATGGCAATGCCGGCCGCGTTGTCCAGAAACGGCTGAAGCATGTTGGGGTCGCGCCGCCCAATTGTGGCGTAGCGCGTGTGTCCAATTGAAGTGTAACCACGCAAGGTCCGGAAGGTACGCTCCGAAAAGACGTTCTCAACCAAGCCGCTGCCTTTTTGCAGAGTGA
The DNA here is from genome assembly GCA_036703785.1 of Candidatus Obscuribacterales bacterium. Classification (GTDB taxonomy): domain Bacteria; phylum Cyanobacteriota; class Vampirovibrionia; order Obscuribacterales; family Obscuribacteraceae; genus JADYXS01. Next base: position 10,603 of record DATNQY010000199.1, on the reverse strand, counting down.
ACTCATGCTTCTTATGGTCGAGCGTGAGGATGCCGGCACCGTCCTGACCACGATGCTGCAAGTTCATCAGCCCGAGGAACACCTCATAGGCTGAATCGAGCGTTCCGGCTACGCCAATTAAACCGCACATCCGGGGGCGGGTCCTCTCACCTATCTACAAACAAAAGCATAGTACGGATGCCGCGGAGATCAAATTATCTTGACTTGTTTTCTCCGCTTGGCCATGAAAATTAACGCCGGGACAGGCTATCGGCCTCAGCCAAGACCTGATCCATTGTCATATCGATCGTCGCCCGAAACCACATCTGCAGAGTCGATTCCTGCATCGCCCCCGCATGTACAAGGGGAAACTCAGCAACCTGAGGAAATCAGCAGTCAGACTCGCTTGTGAACCCAAGCACCACTTTGGAAGCGAATGACGATCAAGGCTGTGGAAACCACCACTGAAGTCGCCATGGCCGTCCAGACTCCGTTAACCCCCATGCCAAACTTATCGGCAAGCAGCCAGGCCAGTGGCAGCCGGACGACCCAATGTGAGAACAGAGCGATCCACATGGTGATCTTCGTGTCGCCGGCACCTTGCAGAGCACCGCTGAGGGCGGAATTGACCGAGAGAAACGGCTCGCCAATGGCATTTATTTGCAAGTACGTCGTCGTGTACTCAATGGTGGCCGCGTCATGACTCATAAGGGACGCCAATTGCCGGGCAAAGACGAAAATGCCTACCGATAGCGTGCCGATCATGCACAGCGCGATTTGGCTGACGCTCCATCCAGCCTTGAAAGCCCGTTCAATGTGCTTGGCACCCAGACTCTGCCCGACGATGGAACTGACAGCCAGGCTTAAAGCCATCTGCGGCATGAACAGCAGACTTTCGACCCTCATGCCTACCGTCCATGAAGCCAGCGCCGCAGTCGGATTGGGAACACTGGAGAGAATCGCAAATAGTCCAAACACACTAAGAGCCCAGCTCAGGCGCTGAAAGGCCGAGGGAATTCCAACATCCAAAATGCGCCTCACCAGGTCCAAAGACAAGGGCCACAGCTGGCGCAAGCTGCCCTTGAGGCGAGAGCGCTGAACGCACAGCAAAGCGACCACAGCGGCGGCCACCGCGCCCACCGTTGCTGAAAGCGCAATGCCTCGCACGCCGAGCCCCGGCACCGGCCAATTGTAGACGACTGTCAAATAGTCGCCTGCGATGTTGATGATTACTTCCGTGCACACGACAAGCAAAGGTACCCGCGCATTACCTATGGCCCGGAAGGCGGCGTTGGAGATGCAAACCAGGCTGAAGGGCACCAGGTAAAGCGAATAAACAGTCAAATAAAGATCGCACTGTGATATCACAAGCGGTGCCTTGCTGAACAACGGCACCGCAAAATGCGCCGCGGCCAGTGCCACCACCAGCAGTACCAGCCCGGTGACCACGGATAGCATCAATGATTGACCGGTGGCAAAGTCGCCTTCAGCCAAGTCCTTCTTTCCATAGGCACGCGAAACAATAGCGGTCGTGCCCACACCCATGCTCATCAGAAAAATCATAAAAATGAATATGAGCTGCTCCGCCAACCCGACAGCGGCCTGAGCTGGAGCTCCCAATAGTCCCGATACTTGGACGTCGACCAAACCGACGATGGAACCGGCTAATGTCGTCAAAAGCAGCGGCCAGGACATCACCCAGATCGCTTTCCACAGGCTTCCGGATACAAGCGGAGCCTCAGATAACGCGACTTCAGCGATCGCCGTTTCAGGCACCGCCTTCTCTGTAGCGGCCGGCGGCAACTCGCGCTCCTCTGTACCGGCGGGTGCCAGCCCGCTCGATTCTAATTCTTCGTCGGCTCCCTTCATGACGCTACGACCGGACGAAAGGCGGCTCGAAGCCGCGGACGAAGGCTGCCTCGCTGCGTTGCATAAAAGGCGCAGAGAATGCTTGCGGAAACTGAACGGCGACAATTGTACCGGTGCCGTCCATGCCGCCGGCAATGCTTACTTTGGCGCCGTGCATTTCGGCAATCTCGCGCACGATAGCCAGCCCCAAGCCGCTGCCGCTGACTGTCGTGCCCAGTGTGCGATAGAAGCGCTCGAATACGCGCTCACGTTCTTCAGGCGGAATGCCAGGTCCATTGTCTTCGACTACCAGGCAAGGATAGCTCGGATTTTCCAGACGGACGGTGACTTTACCGCCGCGCTGCGTATAAAGAATGGCATTCTCAATAAGATTGATGCAAAGCTCGTAGAGGTTCTCGGCATCACCGAGAATTATCGATCCGCTGCCGGATCCTTCGAAACCGAGATCAATTCCCTTTGCAATCGCCTGCGGTACAAGCTCTGAAGTGGCATCACGGGTGATGGCAAAAATATCTATAGGCTCGCGCCTTGAGCCGACGGCAACGGCTGGTTCCACCCGGGCCAGGGACAGCAGTTGTTGTACTAGTCTGGTCGCCCGATCAGCCGATGTGCGAATGTTGCGCAGCGAATGGCGAAGGTCTTCCGGGTCTCGGTAGCGCTCGGCAAGCTCAGTTTGGGTCTTCAGTCCGGCGAGCGGCGTACGCAATTGGTGTGCCGCATTTGCGACAAAGCGTTTTTGAGCATCGCGATCTTCGCGCAATCTGACGAGCAATTCGTTGATGGCATTAACCAGCGGCTTCACCTCTTTAGGAGCCGTATTGGCAGGCAAGTCTCTCAGATCGGTCGGGCTGCGGCTTGCGACAGCGTCCTGCAATTCCTTCAAAGGACGCAAGCCGCGTTTGACGCCAAACCAGACAGCCAGAGCAGCCAGAATGATCAACAGCAGCTGAGGCAGCACAACACCCAGCAAAACCTTATCCGTCAGCTCATCAATACCTTGCAGTGTTTCGGCTACTTGAATGGCAACGAAAGCGTTGTTGGGCTGGTCGGGAATCGGCACCTGTAATGCCACCACGCGCACGTCACGGTTGCCGACCTTCTCGTCTCTGAAACTAGGCAGCTTCGACAGATTCGTCCACACAGGCATCGGAATCGTATCGTCGCCGGAAATCAATTGCCCCTTCGAGGTCAAGACCTGATAGAAGAAATCGTCCTTTTCGTTCCACTTCAAAATCGATTGGGCGGCAGGCGGCAAATCAACCTGAACATTGGCGCCCTTGAAGATAAGACGACTTGCCACCGCGCGCGCGGAGTCGAGCAAGGCGCTGTCGTAGGCATTATCGGCAAAGTCGATCGCGAGCAAATAGGTGATCACCGATCCGACGATCCACAAGGTCATAATCGGTATGAGCAGCCAGCAGAGAAGCTGGCGTCTGATAGATGATGTGAGCGGCTTCATTCCGTCATCTCCAGCAAGTAGCCCAGTCCGCGCACGGTGCGAACCCCTATGCCGAACGGCTCCAACCGTTTGCGCAATCTATGTATAAGCACTTCGATCGCGTTCTGGCTGACCTCGTTGTCCCAGCCGTACATGTGCTCCATCAATTGCTCTTTGCTCACCACGCGCCCCGGGCGTTGCAACAGTAGTTCGAGCACACCGACTTCACGCGCCGACAGTTCTACCGGTTGATTATCGGCGGTCAGCGACCGCCCCGCAATGTCAAACTTGATCGGTCCGTAAGTGATTTCATTCTCAGAGCCATAGTTGCTGCGTCTGATCAGCGCGCGCACGCGCGCTTCCAGTTCCGGCAAATCGAACGGTTTGGTTATGTAATCATCTGCCCCGAGATCGAGCCCGGCGACACGAGTATCCAATCCGGCCCGGGCAGTGAGAATCAACACCGGCAGCCGCTTGCCCCGCCCGCGCAGGCGCTTGAGCACCTCAAGCCCATCCATTCCCGGCAAGCCGAGATCCAGAATTGCCAAATCAAAAGCGTGGGCACCAAGGGCGATATCAGCATCCGCCCCGCTCGTCACCTTGTCCACAGCGAATCCGCAATGAACCAGGGCCTTCGAGATGCCATCAGACAAAATTTCGTCATCTTCAGCAAGAAGAATTCGCATAGGCTTCCTTGCGGCAAAGCACCGCTGGGACAGCCGCCCGTGCTCCGTAAATTGACGGCGGATGTGTCTTCAAGAGAAATATATCACTCTCGACTGCGGCTCGCCTTCCCATGAAGAATGAGTAATTCTGAAGGAAAACTCAGAAGAGATACATTTTGCGCAATGTTTAACTGAGCCTTAAAACGCCCGGCCCACGGACATTTTAGAGATTCGTAAGCTTGGCGACAGCAATACGTAAGCTTCATGCAAGCTTCGCCGGGTATGGTGAATTCGTTGCTTCACGACTTTTCCTTAGAGAACACCAAGAGATATTTCGGAGATATATGAGCACGCAACTGACTCCCGGACAGCAATCGAAGCCGATGGCTGGACCCGCTGCGTCAACCAACTCAGCAATTGATGATCGCATTGCCGCTGAGGAAAACGCGCTTCTAGACGTAGAAAAAGAAGTTTGCTCTTACGGTGACACTGTTCACTACGCCGAACAGCCGCAATTCTTCGAAACATGTGACGGCAGCTATTTATATGATGGACATGGAAAAGCATTCCTTGATCTGCAAATGTGGTATTCCGCCGTCAACCTCGGCTATGCCAACCAGCGCGTCAACAATGCTCTGAAGGATCAAATCGACAAGCTGCCTCAACTGGCTTGTCAATATCTTCACAAAGAAAAGGTTCAGCTTGCCGAGAAGCTTGTCAACAGCATCAAGCGCAGCTTCGGCGAGAAAGGCCGCGTTCACTTCAATGTCGGCGGCGCCCAGGCTGTTGAAGATGCTCTTAAGCTTGTCCGCAAACATACCGGCAAAAGCCGCATGCTCGCTTTCGAGGGCGGCTATCACGGACGCACGCTTGCCGCCTCAGCGATCACCTCTTCGTATCGCTACCGCGAAAACTACGGCGAGTTCGGCGACCGCGCCGAGTTTGTCCCGTTTCCGTACTGCTTCCGCTGCCCTTACGGTAAGCAAGTCGATAGCTGCGAACTATTCTGCGTTCAACAAATAGAGCGTAAGTTCGAAAACGAATATACCGGCTGGTTCAACCCTAAGACCAACAAATCGGAATTTGGTGCGTTCTTCATTGAAGTAATGCAGGGCACGGGCGGTTACATCGGCGCTCCCAAAGGCTACTTCGAGCGCCTGGCGAAGCTTCTCAAAGAGCACAACATCTTGCTTGTCGATGACGAGATTCAGATGGGCTTCTACCGCACAGGCAAGCTGTGGGCATTCGAACACATCGAAAACACCACGCCCGACATCATGGTGTTCGGCAAAGCGCTCACCAACGGCATGAATCCGTTGTCGGCAATCTGGGCGCGTGAAGAGCTGATCACGCCAGCCAAGTTCGGCCCGGGCTCTACTCACTCCACCTTCTCCTCCAACTCGCTGGGAACAGCCACCGGATTGGAAGTAATGAAGATCTTCGAAGAAGGCAACTACGACAAGAGCGTTCCGGAAAAAGGGAAGTACTTCCTCGAGTTGCTGAAAGACCTGCAAAGACGTCACCCGGAAATCGGCGACGTGGATGGAACCGGATTGGCGCTGCGCATGGAGATGTGCGAGAAGGATGGCTACAGTCCCAGCCGCGCCCTGGCAGACCGTATGTTCCAAATCGGTCTGGAAGGCAACCTGGTGGTCGAAGGCAAGAAAATGGGATTGGTGCTGGATATCGGCGGCTACTGCAAAAACGTCGTGACGCTGGCGCCTTCTCTGGAAATCAGCCAATCTGAAATGGATCTGGCGCACGACCTTTTGGATTTAGTCATAACCAAAGCTAAAAAAGAGCTGCAATAGCGGAAGGCGGATTCTAGGATGACACGGCAACACCTGCAAATATTTTGCGATTTTGACGGAACCATCACCAGGGGTGATACCACCGATACTCTGCTTGAAGCGCTCGCTCACCCGAGATGGAAAGAGATAGAAGCACGCTGGGAAAACGGCGAAATCGGCTCGCGCGAATGCATGCAACAGCAAGTGCCGCTAATCGAGGGTGGCTGGCCGGCGATGCTTTCGGTGTTGGACAGAGTGGAAATCGACAATTCGTTTGCCACATTCGTCAACTGGTGCAAACTGCGCGGCGTCAAGATCAGCATTGTCAGCGACGGCATCGACCGAGTCATCCAACATCTTTTGCAACGTGAGAAAGTCACGGTCGAACACATCTGGGCTAACCATCTGATCGAGGACAAGCAAGGCGCACTATCGCTGGAGCTCCCTAAAGCAGGACGCCGCGTCGTGTGCTCTTCCGGATTGTGCAAATGCCAGGTTCTAGACGCCGCCGGCGCGTCGGTTCTTAAAGTCGTCATCGGCGATGGCCGCAGTGACTTCTGCTGGGCCCGCAACGCCGACCTGCTTTTCGCCAAGGACAAACTGCTCAAGCATTGCCAAACCAACAACATTGCCCACCTGCCCTTCGATAATTTCGTCCAGATTCGCGTTTTGCTCGAAGAACTGATGAGCGAGCAAGAAGCGGTGACGAGCAAGAAGCGCAAAGCCTTCGGAGAATCGCCGGCATTGCTGGCGCAAAGCTAAATGCCTGTCAAAACTGGAGTCCTCATCCTACATGGTCTTACCGGCGTACCATCGGAGATGCGTCCGGTCGAAAAGGCTCTACAAAAGCTCGGCTATGATACGGAGACCCCGACCTTAGCCGGTCACGGCGCCAGCAACGACGACATGTTGAACTCCACGTGGCAGCAATGGATCGAAAGCGGCCAACAAGGTTTCGACCGACTGGCCGCTCGCGTCGATCAAATAGTGGTCTGCGGTCTATCGATGGGCGGCTCAATCTCATGCATTCTTGCCGGGCGCAGCGATAAAGTCGCCGGACTGATAATGCTATCGCCAACATTGCAATATGACAGTCCGGAATTGGACGCCAAACCGCATCTGCGCATATTCAAAATCAAATGGATCAGAGACCTTTTGCATGTGGTGGTGGCGCTGTTTCCCATCATCGGCAAGAAGGTCTATTGGACTGAGACACCTCCATATGGACTGAAGGATGAGCGCTTGCAGCGTCAGATCACCAAAGCCATCGAGGCCGCCAGACGTGGGGAAGAAACAAAGTTCGGCTTGTTCCGCACATACTGGATCTCCATGTGGCAGATGAACTACATCACCGATAGCTTCAAGAAGTCGGCACCGGCTGTAAAATGTCCGACAGTCATAATCTCCAGTCTCGAAGACACGCTCGTCAGCATCAACAATGCCACCGATACGTACAGCATGCTGGGCACGCACAATAAGTGTCTGACCATGCTCACCGGTTGCGACCACGTTTTGACTCTTGATCTCAAACGCAACTACGTAAGCAGTCTGGTTTGCGAATTCATGGAAGCGATCACAGGTGTGTCATCACAGCCCGTGGCTAACACCGATATGGACCTCAGCATCGAAATTCACAACCAGCTCAACCCGCTGTCCAATAATGACTGGGCGCAATTGGTTCCTGGAGCACCGGATCTCGGTATGTTGGTTGAGCGGTTGCAAAAGGAAAACGTGCACGAACATCAATGCCACACTATGGTGGTTCGCCATAAGAACGTGCCGGCATTGATGGTGCCCTTGATTATTGATCGCACCGCTGGAACCGCACGCTTTGCTTTCGCGGCAGAGAACTGGGGAACATCTCCTCAGCAATCCGTTGAGCCGCTCTTGCTGCAAAAAACCTGGCAACAGGTGGAACGCGCTCGCGATGCCATGATCAAATCATTCGGGGTAAAGAACACCGATTTTTTCGTCGTTGACGCCAGTGCTAAGCGTCTCGCCCATGCCTGACGCAAAACCGCGGTGGTCAACGTTTGAAAAAATAGCAACCTGCGTTGTGATCATCGTTATGTTGATCTTGGCGTCCTCGGTTGTCTTTGGTTTTATACGCGGCATAAGCCAACCCAAGATGCCCATGATGCCCGGCGGCCGTCCCGGTGATCTGTAAGAAAGGAGCCGACCACAATGTTGCTTTTCCGACTGTTCATGCCGTTCATACTTATCGCCACTATCATCTCTATAGTCGGCGGAATTTTTGTGATGAGTGGCGGACTCTCGAATCCAAAGGATGATCCGGCAGCACTATGCAAAGATGGATTACAGCTTGCTTTAAGGACGGAATATCTGCCGGCTCTGCGCGATTTCGATAAGGCGATTGTGATCGATCGCAACTACGCCCGTGCCTATGTGGGACGCGCGCAGGTGCTCACCGTTCTTGCTGACTTCATAGGCGCCGCCGACAACTGCAATCAAGCAATCGCATTAGATCCGAAGTTCGCCGCAGCCTATGCGAATCGTTGTGTCGCTTTCTATTGGATGGGCGAATATCAAAAATCGCTCGACGACGCTCTCACCTGTCAGAAACTAAGCGATCCGGCAGCCAAACCAGCCGTGTTGCTGACCCTCGGACTCGCACAGCTGGGAATGAAAGACTATGCGCAAGCCTTGAAGAACTGCAATGAATCAATGGCTCTATTGCCAAACTCACCCAACGCATATTCAGTCCGTGCCAGAATCGAGCTGGCGCAAAAACAGTACGAGCCAGCCATTGCTGATTGCAATAAGTCCTTAAGTGTCGCCTCGCGCCAGGCGCACGTTTATGACACGCGAGCAGCGGCCTATGAGGGACTCGGCAAGACCCAGCTGGCGGATGCAGATCGCAAACAGTCACAAGCGATTCTGGACCAAGACGCCGCTATCGTCGCCGAATACAAACGTACTCCGCGCTAGCACCGCTGAGGATATTGACCTACATGCCGGATAACGCCGGATCCAGCTTCATGAACAGCACGGTTCCAGTAGGCAGCATAGCGTCGCGTCCCTTGATCAAAGTGTCGTTCACCAGGAAGCCGCCCGGGACACCGGCAATCGCGCCTGCGGCGAAACCCTTTAACCGGCGGTGTTTAATCTCGGACTGATATTCCTTGTCTGTAGACTCGAGCACCAAAGATGGTGCGATTGCTCCAAGCAATCCACCAGCCAGAGGAACGATCGGTGAATGAGTAATGGTGGCGGCTGCGCCGATTGCTGTGCGAGTTAGTTTTGGCAGAATTTCGCTCGTCCGGGAAGGACCAACAACGCCTTTCTTGGACACGGCAATAGATTTCTCGTGCAGCGCCCCTCTCTCTTCGCGGGACATTTTCATGGGTACGCCACAAATCGGTGCGCGCGATCCATCCGGACCAATTACCTGGTCAAACTCCATACCGACGCCGCCATCGGAATTAAGCCATCGCTTTGGTGACACCTCAGCCATTATGTGCCGTCTGGCGTGATCGACTTCAGTGATTTGCCCGAGGAGCATCGAGCCGGGGGCAAACAAATGTCCGGAAATGGTTAATGGTGAACCCAAACGCGCGTACACCGGATCGCCGTTGCGCGCCATTTTGCTTGTAATCGGGGTATTGAGGATGGCCGTAAATTGAGCCGAGTTCGCCTGATCGATTGTCGGACACTGCTGTGCTTGCGGCCCAGGCACCACTTCCACATGATCGGTCGGTGCAACAGGCGCAGCCGGTTGCGTGCTGTCATAGTTTGAGTAATCAGGCTGTTCTTGTGCCGCTGGTGGATCGGCATCAAAGGTGGATGCTGCACTCACAGGCGGAACCGCCGCGATAAGTGCCGAAAGGATGAGTATGGAACTGGTAACTAACCAGCTCGAGTGCTGCTTGTTCACGCGCTTGCCCCGGTTGACTCTTCCGATTGTATCCACCGGAAGCAAGCCTGAGTTTTATTGCCGGCTGTATGTTAAGCCCAGCCGTGGAACCAGCGTCGTGCCGGATGCAAACTTATCGCGCGTCCGGTGTCGAGGCGATGAGCAAATCCGTCGACGCGAACGCCGACAAAATCATAGACATCCACGATGAACGCTCTGAACGATTCACGTCCGGGTCCGGCTGCGCGTGAGTCGATGCGAATACTAACGGAATAGGTCGCTTTCTTCGAGGTCAGCTCCTGATTGAGACACTGCACGAAATGATCGAGGCTGGCTTCGTTTTTAAGCACGGCACATAGAAGTTCATTCGCTAGCGCCTGATCGAGCTTTCCTGTGCGCGTAAACTGCCCGGTACGCATGAGAGTGATGGCCATTTTTTGGGCTTCGACGCGACAGAGATGAGAGAGCGTCGGGTAAGAGCCTTTTTCAGTATTGGCTATCGTGTCGTCGCGTCTGCGAATAACGCTAACTTTCCCAAAGCGGGAGTCAACAACTTGGAACCGACCGGATAACGTCATGACCACATGCGGCCTTGGCCGCATGCCCGAGTTCGAGAATGACATCTAGAAACGCTCCTTACTAATTTTGACGGCGCAGCAGTCCCACATGATAGGCAGAAATTTCTGAAATTTTCGTGTAATGGACAAAGGAGCAAGCACATGGCTTGCTCCTTTGCCTATGGCGAAGGCGCGTGAAGTGCGATGAAGACTTAGACCATGAGTTCCCAAAACTTGTCTTCGCCGCCGGCTGCGCCCGCAAGTTGCTTGGTGGTAGCAGCTTGCGCCTGTTCAAACGCCTGGACGTGGCGCTCCCACAGGGGCAACAGACCGGCAGCGTTGACAGCTGGCTGCCGCAGCGACGCGATTAGCTCGACTGCTGCTGAGCGTAAGAACTTCTGCAGCTCAGGCACTTCGGTGCCCAGGTTTGC
>DATNQY010000198.1:0-9758 GCA_036703785.1 Candidatus Obscuribacterales bacterium | reverse complement strand
TCTGCTGTCCTTAGGATAAAAACTGCTTCTCCTTTGCCACTACCTCAGCGTCCCGAGATAGAGCTTGATCCACGGGAAACCCGCAGTCAAGCTTGATTCGCTACCGTTAGGTAGCGTTATCGAAGATAGCAGGATAAAGGGCAATTTCAACCTCGAAAACGCCCAGCCAGCGGGTTGCCAATCTCTTGTTATCACGCATCTCGAGATGCGTGATACTTTGTGCGCCGGACACCTGGTTGGGTCCGACCCGGACCAGCAGGTGACCAAACGTTCCGAACACATGGGTACACGTTCACCTGATTTTGCCCATGTGGGCAGCCGGCTTAGAGGGCGTTGGGCACCAGCGACTGGACGAACGACCTCACAGGATCGGGCTTGCCGGAGGCAAAGCCGTATTCGGACCAACGGCGGCTAACCAGGTCGCGCACGTCGTCCGACATGATAATTTCTTCCGGCCAATCCCGCGTGTAGCCTTCAGATTGCCATTTGCGCGTGGCATCGATGCCAACTTTCGAGCCATACCCGAACATCGGCGCCGCGTGATCGAGAATGTCGACTGGACCTTCGCAGAACATCAAATCGCGTTTGGGATCGACGTTGCCGAAGGCGTGCAGCGCGACTTCATGAGGGTCATGGACGTTAACGTGTTTATCCACAACAATCACGCACTTGGTGAACATCATTTGCCCGAGTCCCCAGATGCCGCTCATCACCTTACGAGCGTGTCCGGGGTAGCGTTTATCGATCGAAATGATGGCGCAATTGTGGAACACGCCTTCCCAGGGCAGATTCATGTCCACCACCTCGCTCATGAGCATTTGCACCATCGGCAGAAAGATCCGTTCAGTGGCTTTGCCCAGGTAGCAATCTTCTTGCGGCGGCTTGCCAACGATGGTCGTTTGATATATGGGATTGCGCCTGTGGGTGACGGCGGTTACATGAAACACGGGGAACAATCCCGCCGGGCTGTAGAACCCGGTGTGATCGCCGAAAGGTCCTTCCACCGCCAGCTCGGACTGGTCTACATAGCCTTCGACAATGATCTCGGCGTTCGCCGGGACTTCGAGATCGACTGTGATGCAGCGAGTCAAACGGACTGGCGCGCGGCGCAGGAAGCCGGCGAAGACATACTCGTCTATCTCCGGCGGCAAGGGCGCCGTCGCCGCGTAGGTAATTGCCGGCTCGCAACCGAGCGCAATGGCGACTTCCAGCCGTTTGCCGGGTTTATCGGCAGGCGGGTTGGGAGTGAAAGTGCCATAGTTTGGCGGTTCATAATTGTGGCTGCGCGATTCGCCTACGGCTTTGCGACGGTGTTCTTCGAAGTTGCGCGCCCCGTCATGATGCTTGTGCCAGTGCATGCCTGTGGTCGTGTTCGTATATTTCTGCAAGCGATAAACGCCGAGATTTCTGGTGCCGGTACGCGGATCGCGGGTGACCACCACCGGAAGAGTAATGAAACTGCCGGCATCATCGGGCCAGCATTTGATGATGGGCAACATATCGAGCATCGGTTGAGTAGGCTCGGTAACAATCACTTCCTGGCAGGGAGCAGCTGAATGGCTGATTTTCGGGGGAAAACGTCCGACTTCCATGAGCTTCGGCAGCATGGAAAGCTTATCGGCTATCGTTTCCGGCATCTTCGGCTTGATCAGCTCCTTGATGCGATCGGCAATATCGTCCAGGCATGGCGTTTCTAGTGCCAGGCACATACGTTTCATCGAGCCGAATGCGTTTATCAGCACCGGCACGCTGTAGCCTTGCACATTCGTGAAGAGCAGCGCTTTGTTGCCGCTGTCGCTCATTTTGCTCACGCGGTCGGTAATTTCGGCGATTTCCAGGTCGCACGAAACTTTCGCGCCTATGGTCATCAACTCGCCTTCTTGCTCGAGAGCCTTCAGAAAGGCGCGTAGGTCCTGGTAACTCATGGGAACTCCTGTGCCGGCGGGCGCGAGGCTGCTGGTGCTGTCACGCCCCGATCGTACCGGATAAAGCCTTACAGGGCGCCGATTTTAACCGGATGCAAATATTGAACGTTTGTCAGCTTTTGCTGCCTGCAGCCTGCCAATACCCGAGAATTAATCAGTTCCCCGTGGTAGATAGTGGGCAACCAGCGTTGGGAGACCGCAAAAGAGAATACATGGAAGAAGAGGCTCCGAGACCCGGAATAGCCTTGGACGGTGACGTCGGCATGTTCGATCCGGTGGTGCAAGACTTCAACGAAGTCTTGGCTAAAACGCCGAATTACGCCGACGCGTATGTCGGGCGAGCTTGCGCTTTTGGCAGGCTCGGTGAATATGAGCTGGCGATCAAAGATTTCGACCAGGCCATCAAGCTGCGCCCCAAGGACTATGACAGCTATTTCCTGCGCGGTTGCGCATGGGGACGGCTGAAAAAGTTTGAGCGATCAATAGACGATCTCAATCAGGCAATCTCTCTCAAGCCTGGATATGCTGATGCCTACGTCATCCGCGCTCACGCGTATGGAGAGCTCGGACAATACGAGCGTGCGCTTCAGGATTACGAGGCGGCGCTTGCCCTCAATCCCGATGATCCCGATATTTACTACAATCGCGCCCTTGCCTACGGCGAATTGCGCATGTACGACCGGGCGATTGATGATTACGACGAAGCTTTGCGGCTGAATCCCAACGATGCCGATATCTATCACAACCGCGGCTGGGCGTACGGCAAGTTAGAACGGTATGAACGCGCAATCGAAGACTATGATCGCGCTATCAAGTTAAACCCCTACGACGCAGAGATCTTCTACGGACGTGGCTTGGCTTACGATCGACTTGGACGTTTCGAACGTGCGATTGAGGATTATAATCGCGCGATCAAATTGAACGGCGAACTCGGCAACGCTTACTGGGGACGAGGGCTGGCGCAAGCACGTTTGCATCGCTATGAACAAGCGATTGAAGATTACAATCGCGCCCTGGAGTTGATGCCGAACAACTCCGGCATCTATTACAATCGCGGTCGCGCCTATCGCCAATTGCAAGAGTACGAAAAGGCGATCACCGACTACAACGAAGCGATCCGGCTTGACCCCGAAGACGCTGATGCCTACTGCGGTCGCGGCTTGACTTACGACAAGATGGGACTCTACGAGAAGGCGGTCATGGATTACAACCGCGCGATCAGCATTAACCCGCGAGACGCCGTTTTCTATTACAACCGCGGTGTCGTCTTCCGCGAAATTGAAAATTACAAACAAGCAATCGACGATTTCAACAAAGCAATTCGTCTTGATGCAAGCGATCCCGATATGTATCACAACCGCGGTTGGGTGCACTCCAAGCTTGGTCACTACGAGAAAGCGGTGGGCGATTACAACGAAGTTTTACGGCTCAACCCCGACGATGCCGACGTTCACTACATGCGCGGTCTTGCTTTCGCCGAATTGAAACAGTTCGACAAAGCGGTCGAAGATCTCCAGGACGCTCTCGACTTATTCCTGCTGCAAGGCAGAGAAACGGCATCCGAACAAGCACTGGAAAAACTGAAAGAACTTCGCCCGAAGGTGAAGAAGTAGAGGAGCCGCTCTGGTTCGAGCAACGGAGTGCGTTTGAAACGTGCAGCTGATTGAGCTGACGGTCAACTCACTCAAAACATAGCCATAGCTCCTATATAATTGCCATTTGTGATGGTTGTGGAGGTTGCTATGAGACTTGCATCCCGAGTTGCTGCGACGTTGACACTGGCTTCGTTGCTTGCGGCTCCCGTGATTCAACAGGTCAGCTTTGCCGCAGAGACCGAAGGCGCTGCCAAGGGTAGCCTGCGATTGCAGGAAAATGTCTTGCCGGTAACCAAGCAGCAAGATCTCGACATCGAGAATAAAGTCGATGCGCGCCTTGCTCGTTTAACCATCCAAACCAATAACGAGAAATATACCGGGCGTCTCAGCAACGAGGAAGCGGAAAGCTTTATCTCCGCCCTCAATCAAGTCGCGGAAACCGAGGCCGAGTATCTGGCTCTGGAGGGCAAAGTTCCTGCCGATGCACAGCTGTCCATGCAGTTGACTCTCGATCATTTCGAGAAATCCTTGAATGCCATGTCTCACGATCGCAAAGTGGCATCTCTGGATATGCTCGGCAAAGAGCTGCTGATGCAACATCGAATTGATGCGGCGGAGTCCGATGGACGGCTGTCCAAGACCGATGCCGAATACCTTAGAGCGCGTCTGAGCAGCATCATCAGCGAGCAAAGCTCGAGAGCGGCTTCCGGTAAGGTGCACTATGGCGACGCGCTGGTGACGTCCCTGCATTTGGACACGCTGGCGAGCGAGTTTGCGCACCGCCTGCGTAAGCGTCCTTTCGCCGTGCCTGATGTTCAAACTTTGAGCAATGAAGTTGAACAGCTGGAGAAAAAAGAGTCTGCTGAAGGTATGCAACGCGTGCGTGCTTTGTCGCAGCTATTGAATCATCCGCTACCTGAGCATCTTGAGTTTAAGACAAGCAAAGCCTTGGGCAGCGAAGCCGTGCTTCAGAAAGCTGCACAACTTGAATGGCTGAAAGCTTTGTTGGAATTGGATCAATCCGGCAAAGTGGTGGCAGTCGGCGCCGCCCAACAGGAATCGGCAATCGATCACACCCTTGCCACATTGCTGGACAGCGGCCGGCTTTCGCCGGGGGAAGCCCAGGATTTGCAGTCGGATCTCGAGGCAATTAAGGCGCACCAGCCTCTTGGCGCCGATGGCGCTCAACTGAGCCCTGATCAGCAGGGACAGCTTGCTCTGGCGCTCGCACGCCTGCAGGCGCGAATAGCCCGGACGCAACACCCGCCGACAATCTTCTGGGCAGGCATAGATGCAATGCAAGCCTCGATTGATGAGCGCGTCGGCGACGGAGTAAAAGCGGCGCGGCTTACCCCCGACCAGGCTAAAGAACTGAAAACAGATGCCGATAAGATCGCCGAGGGCGAAGCGACCTACCGCAAGCAGTCCGGCGGACTTGGTGGAAAGGACGCGCTCGTTATCGCCGAGCAACTCGAGCAGCTTAACGTCAAATTGCATCAATACCTGAAGGATCGCGTCAGCGAAGCGCCGGATCTCGACATGTTGCAGTCGGCTTTGTCGAAAACGATCAGTGACAGCATCGAGATGGGCAGTCTTGATTATCACAGTCGTCTTGCCGATAAGCTCAACCACATTGCAGACTTGAAGCAAGCTTATGCCAATGCTCCGGGCGGGTTGGACAATCGCGCGAAGTTGGCTGTCGGGCAAGCGATCATGCACAACATTGCCGAGCTCAAGGGCGCCGTTCATCACGATGAAACGCTGCCGCCGCAGAGTTTGGATATGCGTCTATCCGGGCTAACACACGATATCTCGGCATCGGTCGCCTCAGGAGTTTTGGACCCCGAACGGGCCGCTCAGTACAAGGCGGCAGTTGATACCGTATACGGTGAGCTGTTGAACGCGCATAGAAATCCAGCCGGCATGACGCCGGCCGAAAGTCTGGCTGTGGCCAATGATATTGATTCGCTGCGCGACCAGTACGATGACGAGCAGCGCGATGCGGCCACGCTCCCCATGCACTTGGCGCCCCGCATCAAGGAGCTTGCCGGACGCATTGGTCGAGCCCTGGCCGACGGGCGGCTTTCTCTCAGCCAGGCGAGCGAGCTAATAAGCCAGCTCGATCGCAGCGCCGAGAGATTAGCCCAGGCTGCTTCAACGCAAGGTGGGCTCAGTCACGGCGAAGGCTTGATGATGGCCTATCACCTGGAGTTGATGAACGAGCGCATGGAATCGGCTCTGCACGATCAACCGATCACTATCGTTCAATCTCAACAGAAGTCCGAAGGCTTAGACCGCAAGCTCGCCAGCGCACTGGCAGCCGGCAGGATTTCTGTGAATCAGGCACAACAATTGCACAGCCGGTATCAAGCAGTCGCGGCGGACGCTGACGCGTTTCAGAAGTCCGACCACTACCTGAGCTATCCCGAGCAATTAGCCTTGGGCTTGGAGTGGGATCATCTGTCTGCAGCGGTCGATAAATCCGCGAGCCCAGGCAACAAATTCATGGATCTCAGCACGCGCCGGATGGCCTTGGAAAAGCGAATCAAGGAGGCTGTCGCCGCAGGCAGGCTCAATGCCAAAGAAGGTCAACTGCTTACCGAAGATCTCGATCGCACCGCTCAGAGCGAGGCCAGTTTTCGCATGTCGGACGAACGGCTCGACTATGCAGAGGCGTTGACTTTGGCTCTAGAGCTGGATCGCGTATCAACGAAGATGGACAGGCTGCTGAAGGGACAGTTATCTCTGCAGCAAAAGCACTAAAGCGCACCGAATATGGTGCTTACCTCTGCCGCTCGCGGTCGTGGTCGCTGCAGCGGACTCTGGTCTACAGCCGGGTTTGCGCGTTGTGCCAAGATCGTGTTAGGTTGGGACAGTACATGGCCCTTCTCGGCTGGGCGATCGTGATTGTAGAGACAGCGTGCCGCGCCTGTCTGCCATCGTCTGTAGACTACCCTTTCTCGCGTTCGCTACAAATTGACTGTTCACTATCTCGGATAAGCGGCACCGATGGGAGACCCTTTGAAAAACAAACGGATAACTGGAAATGCTCTGCTAGAGGCAGTGTGCCAGGCCGTGCACGAGCGCAGAGAAGCGCTTGGAATCTCACAAGAGGAGCTTGCACACAGGGCCGGATTACACCGCACATATATCAGTGATATTGAACGTGGTGCCAGAAACCCGTCACTGAAAACTCTCAGTCGGCTCGCCGACGGTCTCGAGATAACGACTTCTCAGCTAATAAAAATGGGCGAAGCGGCCGCCGATAGTGCCGCCGATAGTAAAGATGACAACGACGATAGCAGCGTGCGCGCGCCCGAAGCCGGCGCCAAAGTCCGCGGCTGAGATAGGCTCGTGCAAAAGAGATTGTAGCGGCGGGCGAAGCCTTTATGCCTTCTCGAGCAGCGCCTGATGCTTCTTGAGGAATGACAACACCTGCACCCAGGCTTGTCCTCGATGTGAGATCTTGTTCTTCTCCGGCGTCGGTAATTCAGCTGCTGTCACGTTTTTGCTGCGGGGCACAAAGATCGGATCATAGCCGAAACCATTCGTGCCTTTAGCTTCACGAGCAAGGCTTCCTTCCCAATAGCGAATCGTTGAAAAGGCGACGGACCCATCCGGATCGCACACAACCATTGCACACATGAAAGCGGCTTGGCGACGGTCGTCCGCAACATTTTTCGTCTCCTCCAGCACCTTGCGCGCACGGTCGGCATCGCTGCCTTCGCAATAACGGGCCGAGTGAATGCCTGGTTTTCCGTCGAGCGCTTCGACAATCAATCCGGAGTCATCTGCCACCGACATCATGCCTGTCAGTCGCGCTGCTTCGGCCGCTTTGATTTTGGCATTCTCGATGAACGTCTTGCCCGTTTCTGCCGGTCCGAAACCGGATGGTGCCATGACAATCTCAAGCCAGGACTCGCCGCCCGAAAGCTCGTTGAACTCTTTGAGTTTGCCGGGGTTGGTGGTCGCTAGAACGACTTTCATTCGCGTGATTTAGCGCTGCTTTTGCGTTTGGGAGGTGTGCTGCTTGATGGAAGTTCGGCAACGTTGCCACGAGTGCCTTTTGCGGGTGGACGCTTGCGCGTGTTTTGTCTTTGCACTCTCAATATGTCGCTGATTTGTCCGATGCTTCTGGATATGTGTTGTAGCTGGTTGATATCTACAACTTCAATGATCAGGTGAATTGTAGCCGTTTTCTTCTGCGGATGGGTCTCGACGCGCAGATCGCTAAGATTGATGTTGTTGTCCGAAATCTTCTTGAGAATGTCGCCTGCGATGCCGACTCTGTCAAGACACTCGACGACCAGATAGGCCGGATATTTGCTCTTCTCTTCTTTGCCCCAGGTCAGCTCCATCTGGCGATCTTTTTCCACTCGCACCAAATTGAGGCAATCGCTACGATGTACTGCGATGCCGGAGCCGCGAGTGACAACGCCGATGATTTCCTCACCGGGCACAGGTGAACAGCATTGAGCCAGATGATGAAGCAATCCGCTCAGGCTGCTGACATTGCTCTCTTTCTTAGTTTCGGGAGCTTGCACCACGGGCAGTGGCTGCTCTTTCCGGCGCTCCTGAACTTCCAATTCGCGGACGCGATTGGCAATTTGTGCTACTGATATGTCGCCATATCCAAGCGCCGCCAAGATGTCCTCGGGATCGTTGAGGTTGAGCCTTGAGCCCACTTCCTTGAACTTTTCCGAATTGATCAAATCGTCAAAGTTGGCTCTGCCGAATTCGGCTTCCAACATCTGGCGTCCTTGAGCAATGTGTTCTTCGCGGTGGTGCTTCTTAAACCATTGGCGAATGCGCGATTTGGCGCTGTGCGTCTGGGCGATGTTTAGCCAGTCCATGCGCGGGTGCGCGCTTTTCGTCGTCATGATTTCGACGATATCGCCGTTGCGCAGCTCTGCGGACAAGGGCACGATGCGATCATTGACGCGCGCGCCGGTGCAATGATTGCCAACCTCGGTGTGAATTTGATAGGCGAAATCAATCGGCGTCGATCCGTTAGGCAAATCGAACACGTCCCCGCGTGGAGAAAAGACAAACACTTCGTCGGCGAAGAGGTCCATCTTCACCGTGTTCATGTATTCGCGTGCATCTTTGAGATCGTTTTGCCACTCGACCAGCTGTCTGAGCCAGGCAAGCTTGCGATCGACGCGCGAGTCGGCGATTACTGGTTCGCCTGACTCTTTATACTTCCAGTGCGCCGCGATACCATATTCAGCGACGTGGTGCATGCGGCGAGTGCGGATTTGAATTTCGACAGGACGCCCGCTTGGTGCCATCACCGCCGTGTGCAGCGATTGATAGCTGTTGGCCTTGGGCATGGCGATGTAATCTTTGAACCGTCCGGGAATCGGGCGGAACAAGGAATGCACCAGTCCCATCACCTCGTAGCATTTTTGCGTATCGGGATCGGATGCCAGCTCGCAGTAATTCTTGTCTTCATTCGACTCGATGATGATCCGAATTGCCAGCACGTCGTAAAGCTCTTCGAAAGCCTTTTGCTGGCGTTTCATTTTCTTCCAGATGCCGAACAGATGTTTTGGTCGTCCAAAGATCTCGGCATAAATATTGCGTGTTTGCAGTTCGCCACGCAATTTATCGACGATCTCGTTGATGACCTTCTGGCGCTCGTTGCGGCTATCTGCCACCATTTGCTCGATCTGCAAGTATTCTTCGCCGTGCAGATATTTGAGACTGAGATCTTCGAGCTCCCACTTCATGCGTCCCAAACCGAAGCGATTGGCGAGAGGCGCGTAAATTTCCAGCGTCTCCTGCGCGATTTCCTGCTGCTTCTGCTGGCGCATATGATCGAGCGTGCGCATGTTGTGCAGGCGGTCTGCTAGTTTTACCAGCACCACGCGCACGTCTTCGGCAATGGCGACGATTAGCTTGCGGAAATTTTCGGCCTGGCGCTCTTCCTTCGAGCTGAAGCTGAATTTGCCGAGTTTGGTCACGCCTTCGACAATTTTGGTGATATCGGCGCCGAATTCTTTCTCCATCTGCTGATTGGCGACTTCGCAATCCTCGAGAACATCGTGCATCAATCCGGCGCAGATGGTCGGCAAGTCGGCGTTGAGTTCAGCCAGTAAGCAAGCGACCTCTACCGGGTGAATAATGTAGGGATCGTCCGACTTCCGCATCTGACCATGGTGGGCGACGAAGGCGAATTCATAGGCGCGGGCGATGGTGTCGACTTCGTCCTGCGGACGTCCTTGCTGTTGCAGCA
>DATNQY010000197.1:0-7862 GCA_036703785.1 Candidatus Obscuribacterales bacterium | reverse complement strand
CCGCCGTAGCTGCCGCCCCAACCTCCATATCCCCAGCCGGGACCCCAACCGTTGCTGCCCCAGCCTGCACCAAGCGGCATGGCTGCGTTCTGGTGAACTTCAGGCACCATGGTCGTTTCCACGTGCACTTTCGGCACATCGGACGGTGCCTCCGCCGCCGGCATCAAAACGTAAGACTGTCCGGGCTCTTCCTTCGGCTTTTGCTGCAGCACAGGCGCCACCATGCCGTCGGCTTTCGACTGAGCGTTTCGTGCAGCCTTGGGCTTGCTCATCACAAAGCCGTTATGCTGCTCTTTTTCGCTGTAGCGTTGCCAGCTGTCCTGAGCGCTGTAATCGTCGGCCGCCTGCGCGCGGATCGGACCTGCAAAAGCAAGCACGGTAAGGGCTAACGTCATTAGTGAACGATGAATCACAGCCTCCTCCAGGTGAGCAACTAGAGACTAACTCGCGACCACGCCGAATTAGACATGCCTGAGGCGCAATTGTACTGGAGGACTGACCGTCGGAATATGCACCTATCTGGAGGTACTTGGGGAAGCTTTCGATGCGGTGGCAGGCGCTGCTGCTTTGCCGTAGACCGGAGTAATCCACTTGCTGTATTTCGGAATTTCGCCGCGGCAAATGGAGATGTACAGGTCTTTGACCTTGCCTGTGATTTCGCCCATTTGACCGGTGCCCACCTTGCGGCTGTCCACGGAGATGATCGGCGCAATTTGCGCGCCCGTGCCACAGAAGAACAATTCATCTGCCGTGTAGAGTTCGCTGCGATCGATCGTACGCGTCACCGTCTTCAGCCCCAGCTCAGCTTCGGCAAATTCCATAATCGTGGCGCGGGTGATGCCTTCCAGAATGTTCTCGTAGATAGGCGTCGTAATCAGTCTGCCGCGTTTGACCATGAATAAGTTCATGGCGCTGCCTTCGGAGACGTGTCCGTTTTCGGCAAGCACGATGCACTCGTCAAAACCGGCCATCAGCGCGTCAGTTTTGGCCAGGGCGGTGTTGGCGTAAGCGCCGGTGATTTTAGCGCGTGCCGGAATGGCGTTGTCTTCGACGCGCCGCCAGCTGGATATCATGACTTTCAGACCGCCGGCTCCATGAAAGTAATCGCCGAAGGGCACCGAAAAGATATAGAAATCGGTGGGATTGTTTTCCAGGCTCGGTCCAATCTTCTGTCCGGCTTTGAATGCACCGGGGCGCACGTAAGTGTCGACCTTCGGCTGATTCAGCCTCAGCAGCTCGATGGTCAGGCTGCAGAACTCATCGACGGAATACTTGGGCTCCATGTGCATGATTTTCATGCTGTCCATCATGCGCTCGAAGTGCTCGCGCATGCGGAATATATACATTTCGTCCTGTTTCTCATTGTAGTAGCCGCGTATTCCTTCGAAGACCGCGGTGCCATACATGAAGGCGTTGTTCATGATGTTGACGTTCGCATCCTCAAGTGGAACGAACTTGCCTTTGAAAAAAGCGAACGGCTTGGCTTGGCTCACGGTGGCTACCTCTTATGCTGGCTGCACAGGACAATTCTAGTTTAATCCCTACATCCAAACAGATGTATGATGACGTTTTTAGTTCCGCCGCTAATCGGGAGCCCATGCGGCTCCGCGACGTGGCCACGGAAAATTCCGGGCCATGCTGTCGGCACATGCGGCTTGACTAGACCCGCAGCTAGTTACCAAACGGCAACCAGCCCGGATTTATCTTTCGGCACGGTGGCCGCGGGCGAAAGCCTGTTCAGTGCCCGCTTACTGCTGGCTCTTGCAGAAGTTGATGCGGTCTTTGACCGAGCCGGCTTTGTCGCCGCCTGGCGCGATTTGCAAATAACGCTCGAATGAATCGACCGCGAGGTCATATTCTTTGTCGCTTTGTTGGATCGACCCCAACTCGTACCAGTTTTCGGCATAATTCGCTTCGACTTCAGTACCGCGTTTGAACTCCGATTTGGCGTTTGCGACGTGACCACGGCGCTTCAAACATTTGCCTTTATCGCAGTGCAGCGCGCCTGCCTCGGGATGTTTCTCCAAATACTTGTCGACGATCTTCATCGCCTCTTCGACATTGTTGGTGATGTAGAGCTGGCGCTCTTTGGCCAGCTTCTCGTCCCAATCGATTTGCTTGCTGCCCGCCAGTGCATTTGGCGCAAGCAGCAGCATGGAAGAAACGGTCACCAGCGATGCGATAGACAATTTGAACATCGTTCCTCCAAAGCGGGAGTTCGCCCGCCGCTACCAGAGATGAAAAGAAAAGGGGCGGCAGATGCCGCCCCTTGATTGATGTGCCTACTTGGTTTTGGCGGCGGAGCCCCCTAGTGGAGTCAGAACGATGGCCGACACTTCAGTGCTGGCGACTTTCTTCACTAGATCGCCCACCCGGGCTCCGGCACCTTTGAGGATGGTACCGGTAGCGGTGTCAGCATCAGCATCAGTGATGTTGAGGATGGCGACCGCGCTGGTGATTTCCTTGATCACTTTGCCGGAAGTGGGATCCTTCACTTGCTTGGTGACGCGCTCGACCTTCAAATTATCACCGACTTTGACGCCGTTCTTTTTGCCGACGTTGATGATGATGGTATTGCCCGTGACATCAGCCACTTTGCCTTGCACGTTGGCTGCGGCGAGGGACTGATTGTCCGGAATCTTGGTGGCGGCTGAATCTAGTTGACCGACGAGCTGGTCGACCGCTGCGACGACGGCTTCGCCGGCGACTGAGGTGGTGAAGTCGGAAGAGTTCCAATCCCAATCGGCGCTCATGTGCCAGTTGCCTTTGGTTTTGGATTCGCCGGTACCAGTGGCGGTGGCAAGAATTTCGCCGGTATTGATATCGATCAAACGCGCCTCGATAGCCACTTTGGCGTCAGCCGATCTGTGGTGCAAGCTGCCCAAGCTGCTCAGGGCACCGCCGGCGTAAGGAATGTAACCCGCGACTCCCGGCACGCTCACTGACGACGAGTGGTGTTCGACGCCGAATTGCGAAACGGTACCGACGATGATCGCATCTACGGACAACAATTTACCGATTTTGCAAGCGGTACTTTGATCGGCACGATCGCTAACCGAAAAGTTTTGCTCTTTCAAAATAGAATCCAACATCTGGCGATCGATGACGGAGTAAGTTCCATCTTGCACCAGCTTGGTGATCAACATGCTGACGATACCCTTGCCCACGTCCACAGTTCCGACGTTGGCTGTAACCGCTCCGTATTCGAACGGCAGGATAGCGACCTTTCTTTTATCACCCGCTTTGGCCGCAAGCGGAAACATCATTCCTGCCACCACGAGCAGTGCTACCAATGACGCACACAAACTGCGCAATTTCATCTCTTCTTTTTCTCCATCTAAATTTAGCGCCGCCTGTCGGTGAAGGCGGAAGTCAACAACCACGCGAAACCGACTTACATTTTACCGTCCAAGCTCATTTATTAGGCTTGGACTTCACTTTAATTGCGGTTTCTTGCGCATCGATTGCAGCCTTTTGTGCATCAAGCGCCTTCTTCTGCGCCTCCAGAGCTTTCAGCTCGTTGCCCGAGCCGCCGCTGACAGTCGTCGCTTTGGTGGAATGTCCACCGAGTTGTCGACTTAATTGAGCAATCATTTGGCGCGCCGGAGGATAGCGTTTCGACTTTGTACTGATAGCTTTCAGTTGGGCGATCGCTTGTCGTATTTTTCCGACGCGTGCGTTGGCTTTCGCTCCACTCATCAAGTCAAGAGCATCTTGCTCCATTTGGAATTCCGCCATTAACTCGCGCACACCTTTGAAGTGGGGCGTGTCCGGTCCGACGGATTTTAGCATGTCAAGCGCCTCGGCGTACTTATCATTGTCGCCCAAACCTTGTGCCTGGATTATCTTTGCTCGTGTTTCCATTTCGACGGCAACGGCATCATTGATTGGGTTCACCGCTCTTTCCACTAATTTATCGATCGTCTCGCGGGCCGCGGCATCGACAAGAGCACGATTGAGCGGCTGCGGAGTACCCACTGATGTGCTGAAGTCCTGCTTGTTGGTCTGCACCGAGACAGTGTCGATAACGTGTCCATCGCGAGTCTTGATGGTCAAGGTGCCGTTGACGCGAATGGTCAAGGCGATGTTGTCCGTCTTGTCCACGATGTTCACCACTGCCATCCAATCGGGATTGACGGTTGAAACTTTGACGTCATTGTTGCTTTGGAGCTGGTCCGTTATGCGATCTGCGACCTCTTGTTCCATACCGCTGCCGTTGCCGGGCACGATCGCCAGGCGCACAGGCGGCGCGTTTGCTGCCAGCGCTGCCGAAAGGAAGATGTTCGTGATGCCAAACAGCACCACCAGTGCGGCAAACCAGTTCTTGATCTTGAGACGCGAGCGTTTCAACGGCATAACCCCCTAACGATAAAACCCCTACATGATACCCGCTAAGGCATTACCCGCAGGTTGTAGTGGACGGGCAAAACCGGCGAAGCCGGCAACAGCCAAAATGTCCGCTAGATCTTATCTGATGGGGTATATAAAGCTTGCGCGCGGTCAGAAATTATGATGCAAGAGCAATTCACCGAATTTGAGCCAATGAAGGCCTGTCCTATTTGCGCCAGGCTTTTCGACGGCTCGGTGGCCGTCTGTGACGTCGATGGCTACGAGCTCGTCCAGGCTGAAGATGATCCGCTGATCGGCACCTGGTTGCTCGACCGCTACGCGATTTTGTCGGTGGTCGGAGCAGGCGGCTGGGGCCGCGTTTATAAGGCTCGGCACCTGACTTTGGGAACCGTCGTCGCGATTAAAACGCTTTATCTGCATCTAGCCACGAACAAGGAAAAGGTTACGCGTTTTGAACAGGAGGCCCGCGCCGCTTGCGCGTTGCGCCACGAAAACATTGCGGCGGTTTATGACTTCGGCACCATGCCTAACGGACAGCCGTTTATCGTCATGGACTTCTTGGGCGGACAAAACCTGCACACTGTTTTGAACAATGAGGGCAAGATGGAGCCCGCGCGTGCCGTGCGCATCTTCAAGCAAATTTGCGCCGGATTGGCCGCGGCGCACGATCGCGGCATCGTGCACCGGGACATCAAACCAGGCAACATCGTGCTGCTGAGCGACATCGACCGCGGCGAGCTTGTGAAGCTTTTCGATTTCGGACTGGCGAAGCTGCACCTGGAAGACGGGACTTCGCTCAATGACCTCACCCAAACCGGAGAAACGGTAGGCACGCCTGCTTACATGAGCCCGGAGCAGTGTCAGGGCTGGAAGTTGGACCACCGCACCGATCTTTACTCGCTGGGATGCGTCATGTATGAATGCCTTACAGGCGTCCAGGCGTTTTACGGACCGACCACCTATGAGTGCATGTCCAGGCACGTCAATCAGGGCGCAGCACCGTTTTCTGAAGTACTGCCGGGACGTAGGTTGCCTGTTGCGCTTGAAGAACTCGTGTTCAAGGCGCTCGAGAAGGATCCCAAACGCCGCTATCAGACGGCGCGTGAAATGCTAGCCGATTTGTCGAAGTATGAGGCGCCGCCAAGTTCCGGGACTTCAATTGGCACAATTACGATGCATGGCGTGGTGCAGCTCAAGCGTCCCTGGCGCAACTTGCAGCGCTCCTTGCAACGGCACAAACGCGCGATCTTGATGGGTGCCACCACGCTCGGACTGTTGGTGGCGTCTTGCTTGCTTGTTTACCAGGGCTGGCGCGGCTTCGACCCATCGCAAATGGCGCCCAACGATCGCTGGCTGTATTTGTCGCGTTTGGGCACCACTGCCTTGATGAGCGGCAACTATGACCAGGCCGACGAGCAATTGAAGCGAGCGTTGTCCGTCGCCGAGACGTTCTCCACCGCAGACAAGCGCCGTGTGACGCTGGCGAATCAGGCGCTTTTGTATCACATCACGCGTCGAAGCGATAAAGAGCGTGATGCCGACAAGCATCTGGATCCTCTCTTGTCCCATGATTCAGCGGCGCCTGCCGATAATCCGCAACTCGACAACGAAGAAGCGCAATTTCTCTCGGCAATGCTGGATAAAGCGGTCAACAGCAAACCGGCAGATAAAGAACAACTGCGTTCGCTGGGCGACCGAATCAACAAATTGTGCCTGAATCCATCGAGCGATCGTCCTGTCGAGAGGAAACTTGTCGAGAAAAGCAGCACGCTTTTGAAGCAATACTTGGGCGAGGATGACCCAACGTACGCATTGTCGTTGCAACGTCTGGCGTACGGGCATTATCTGGACAACGATCATGCCACCGCACTTCAGCTGTGGTTGCAATGTTTGCCAATCAGATCGGCCAATCTGAAACGGACGGATCCCGAATATTTCCGCTTGCTCGCTGCAGTCGGCAAAGAATCCGTACTCAACAACAAACTTGAAGACGCAGAAAAATATCTCGAAGAAGCCGCGGAGATGAAAGACAGCGAGCCGCTTTTGGACTCGCAAGCAAGCGCTCTGTCAGAGCTGGCATTGGTTTACCAACGCCTTGGCAATGATAAGCAGGCATACGACACATGGAAGCGATTGTATGACCTCTGGGACCGGGCTGGCACGTATGAACAGGCTGATTTGCCGTTTATCGAGTTGGTTTATGCCGGTAATCGTGTCGGGCTCAATGCCGATACGGAAAGCTTCCTGATCAGTCGGCGCGCGGCGCTCGTTTCTCATTACGGACCGGATGCCTCGGGTGTAGCTGCGTATTCGCTTGCTCTTGCCGAGCTGTACTTAATCGAGGGGCAATACGAAAAAGCGGAAGCAGCTGCCAACCAAGCTCTGGAAATCAGAGAGCTCTGCGACTTGCCCGGTTACTTACCTGTCCGTCGTGCCATGGAGACTCTTGGTCGCGTTTATCTGGCGCAAAAGAAATACACGCAAGCATTGCCCGTCTATGATGCTTACTTGGCTTGCGCAGAGCGCAATGTCGCTGCCGATAAAAATAAGGGCTTGTTGTTGGATGCTCTGGCTAAGGCGGCATATGTCAACACGAGGCTTGGCAACGATAAGCAAGCGGCCGATTACATGATGCGCTTTCATGTATTGCTCGCCGGCATGACTCCTTCGGCCGGCGGATACGATTGTACTCGGGCTCTCGATCAGGTATTCACCGCGCTCAAGGGGATCGGACTGAATTCGCAGGATTATCTGCAACTAGAGCAATTGCTTGCTGCCGAACGTGCCACCACCGATAGGTGGGGGTCGGTAATATCGGCGCCCAATGCTCAAGTCGAAGATGCGATGAGCAGAGTCTATGCATTGGCCGGCAGATGGAAGGACGCTCAAGAATCCGAAGAGCGTGCCATTGATTTGCTCAAGAAAGGCGTGCCTGCATCCGGTTGGATACCGGGCAGCGTTTATTCCCATTACGCAAGTGTATTGTCGTCGCTCGGCAAAGCCGACGAAGCCGCACGCGCGCAGCAGGAAGCACAGAAGTATCCCAACGAACGGATTTGAAGACGAGTTTCGCCGTGGACTACCGATGGGTGTGTAGATTGCGAAACCACTATGGCAAAATTGTCGTCTGCGCCGTGATTGTTCTGTTCATGGGATGCTCGCCAGTGTGTCGTGCCACCGGCGAGTGCGGTCGTGCCGAAGAAGCCGTGTATGCTCGCCACTATGACGAGGCTATAGAACTATACAAACAATCGATGGCGACTGAGCCTAACAAAGCCACTCAAGCCGCTTATGGATTGTTCAACCTTTTCAAACGATTGCATCGCTACGACGAAGCCGCTCAGTATCTTAAGCAATTCGAGAAACTCACTGGCGACCCAAATCTCTCGCAGAATCTGGCTGATTTATATCGCGATGCCGGGCGTCATTATGAAGCGCAGGCTCTGTATCAGCAAATTTTGGCGCAACATCCTGATGATTCCGCCGCTCTTTTTGGCATGGCTGTTTCCTTG
>DATNQY010000196.1:0-7232 GCA_036703785.1 Candidatus Obscuribacterales bacterium | reverse complement strand
TGTGGCTTGGTCGGGCAGCCCCATATTGTGAAGCATGTTATTGAGCTGCTGGGTGGCTGTACGTTGCGCCAAGACTGAATCTACCGTTGGATTGCATGCCGTGCCATAATCAGAGACAATGGCGGAAGCGTATTCGGCTATCTGGTGCGCAATAAAAGCGATGCGCTCTTTGTAATACATGGACATGCCGACGTTGAGCAAGAATAATATGAGTCCGATGAATATAGGAATAGAAATGGCGAACATGACCGCGCCTTCAACGAGTGCTTGTCCTTTGTTACGACGCGATTTATTGGCTTTAGTAAAGTACATGTAAACTCCTTTGGCGCATGGATGGGGGGCTCGTTGCGTTAGTAACGCCATGCAGCTCGCTAAACTTGATGCGATAGAGTATGCAACGCGGGTGGTGTCAGTTTGGTTACGATGCGCGGGTTTGCAGAGCTCGTGAAAACTTCTGCGTGCAGGCAGCAAGCTAGCGACATGCCAGCTCCAGGCTGTATGTTCGCGATTCGCCTAACATTAGCTGTCCGGCGCATGTCGGTACGAATGGCGAAATCGTCAGTGACAAACGCGGTCCGTGCAGTGTGCCGGGCAAGTTGAGCCTGTCCAACCACGTGGCCAG
This sequence comes from Candidatus Obscuribacterales bacterium, assembly GCA_036703785.1. Classification (GTDB taxonomy): domain Bacteria; phylum Cyanobacteriota; class Vampirovibrionia; order Obscuribacterales; family Obscuribacteraceae; genus JADYXS01. The sequence goes on along the minus strand of DATNQY010000196.1, from coordinate 6,610 downwards.
TCCGTCGAGGACTGTTTTTGATCTCGATTGCAAATCTTCTCCCGGCAGAAGTAGTCCGAAATCGAATTCGCCATAATGCCCGAGAACATCCATAGGACCAAGAAGCGGCATTAGACGATCTGCAATGCAATGCAAGGCATTATTTGCTAGAGCTTCTTCCGCCATGTCCGTTTTCCAGCGCGCGGAAAAGATCAAGACGCAGAACGGTTGTCCGAAACGCTCAAGCCGCTTGTGCTGTTGGTCGATAAAGTACGCGAACGCCGAACGACAAACCATCCCGCTATCGGGACGCACCAGATCGTGAGCGAACTCAACCACAAGCTGTTGGTCTAGACTTAGTGTGGTCACCTGGTTGAGCTGTCCCGACGGTGTCACAGGCATTATCAATCCCAGTTTCACAAGGTTGAACAGCAGCGGTATCCACTTCGCTTTCGCAATCGGATTGGTTTTTAGAAACTGGTACATTGATTTTCCCGAGGTCAGGTGCACGTAAAGCCTTGTCTGGGCCTCGAAATCGATAGGCAACCCCTCTTTAAGCTTTGACTGCAGCGCATCCGGTGCAAGCATTGCGGTGCAATGAAAGACCGATTCCTCGTCGATGCCGCGCTTGGCTAGAAAGTCAGAATAATCTCTGATCAGAACGCCATCCATGAGAAGACGATCGACTTTCTGCGTGATCGCCACTCTTTGCGGTTGACGTTGGCTGTCAAAGGAAAACGATCCGCTATCCCATGTGAACACTTCCAGAAATGCCTCTTCCGGCGTGGTCGACGGCAGGGAATGCTCCGGCTCGCTCATCGACAATCCCGATTCGAGGACTGCATCTACTACCGTGCCTTCGAAAAAATAAATGCTGGCGTGGCTCAAATCTCTATTGAGCCACAACACGCCGGTGAGTCTGCCAAGCCGGATCGATTGCAGGACATCCGGTAGCTGGAAGAAATGCAGATCGCCCGAGAGGTTGATGGGCGCTTGCTCGTGGGCTGGAGCAGGGTACAACCACGGCTCTGCATAATTGGCAAGCTGCTCGACACTGCGCTTTTGCGCAGAAAAAGACTCTATTTGGGTCTGTATCAAATTGTGGATGAGTTCGACATCACGGCTCTCGCAAGACCAGAGCAGAACATTATCGGAGTTACACAACTGCCATTCGGACTTGCTTTCAGCACTTTGATTTGAACTGGGACGCGCGGTACGCACTAAGCGAATCGACAAACACTCTTCGGAGGCCGTACGCCACGATTGGATTATTTGGCAGTCCGCTTGGTAGTCGCTGCGTAGCAGCATGTCTAAAAGTTCGGCAGGTTGAGGCGGACGCCGCAGCTGCGGTGCGGTGTTCAGGCAGAACGATTTGCTCATGGCGGTAGTCATTTCGCGTGTCCTCATTGCTGCAACGGAGATAAGGACACGATAACTTCTGAAATGGTTCAAATTGGTTACAAAACCATTTCGCGCAAAAGCACGGCGCCGGTGCGCCGCGCTTTGCCTGACTTTTTATCATGCAAGCTTCCTAATAGCCGCCGCCTTGAGTCACGTCCATGTTAACGGAGCCGGTGCCGGTGTCCGGCAGCCCGACCGGTACAACCGGAATCCCCGGGCCAAATGCAAACGGATTGTTGTAGCCCATGGCGTTCTTGCTGAACGCAACCCCTTTCGGATTTGGAAATCCAAGGCTGTAAGCCGAATTGAAAGATCTGCTATCGCCAAATTGCATTGTCGACTGCGGGGCGAGAAGCCGGTTGCCGGCATTCTGTTGCGTCAATCCCTGGTAATTGCTTTGCCGGGTAGTTTGAGTTTGCGTACCGCTGGGCGGGGCGATAAAAAAGGCGCTATTGTCATTGCCTTCGGTCATGGTGATGTCGCTGGTTGGGGCGTTGTCCCACATAAACCCTTGGTCGCCACTACCTGCGGTATTAACTCGTGCGTCGGCATCGCCTGCCGGCATTCCGCGCGCCACTCCGGCATCTTCAGGCGGCCGGGGGCGCGGCACCGCTTCTGCGCCTGCCGGCGGTAAGCCTCGACCGATACCTTCGGGCGGAATTTCTCGTACCGGCATCCCAACGGCAGGAGCACCGCCGAAAGGCACGCCTTCAAGAAGGAGATCGGGCCGTGGCATGGCGCCAGCAGCAACTCCACCGAAAGGCACGCCTTCAGGCAGGAGATCCGGCCGTGGCGGCTGCGCCGCTGCTTGTTGTGGAACGAAGTCGATTGGATATGGATTTTGTCCATACGAATCCAAAGACCCGGGGCCATAGGTAGATCCGGACGGGGCACAAGAACCCATGGGCCGAAAATTGAAGTCTTGTTCGTCGCTACCGGCGGATTCCGGCGACTGCACCCAACCGTTGTTTGAAGGTGAGGGCGCACCGAAGTTTACGCTCTGCTGGACACCATTGTTGTCGAATGTCGCGCTGGTGACTTCAAGTTCTTGAGCTGCAGCTGTTTGTATGGTGACAGACAGCGCCAGCAACAGAAAAAAAGTCTTTTGCATGATCAACCTCCTGGCTGATGACCAGTCGACGTTAGGCGCGGCCTGCGTAACGCCGCTGAGCAACAATTTAATATATGTGGCTGACGGTTACACCATGGTTACAGCCGAATCAAATTTTTCCTCCTGCGCTTTCGGTTGGAGAGGTTGCCGCAAATGGCGTAACATAGGGCGTGCACTTTCAGGAGCTCGCTCATGGCAATCCTCACCGGTCTTTCTGGCAACGAGTTGTACTGCCTCAGGGAAAAGGGCTACAGCCCGGGCAACCTGGTGATTGGCAACAGCGTTTTTTCGCTTGGCTTTGTCGGCGGCATGGCCTCCGGATTCAAAACACTCGCCGGCGGCGAAATTCACGAGATCACCGAGCTCATTCGCGAAGGGCGCCAGATGGCCTACATGAGAATGGTCGAGGAATCGCGGCGTCACGTCGGCGCTGGTGTCACCGGTGTCACCAGCCAGCTCATTTTCCACGACACAAACATCGAATATCTCTCTATCGGTTCCACCGTGCATAGAGATGCGGGCGATCCACCTAAGGCCGATCACGTCTTTTCGACCGCAGCGAATGGGCAAGAGCTTTATTGCCAACTCGATTGCGGCTTTGAACCGGTGCAATTCGTATTCGGCAACGTCGCTTATTCGATTGGCGTCGGTGGTGGTTTGAAGGGCGCGCTTAGAAGTTTGAAGAGCGGCGAAGTCGTCGAGTTTTCCGAAATGCTGAATAAAACTCGACATCTTGCGCTCGAACGTATTTCCACCGATGCTCGCCAAGCCGGAGCCAACGCCGTTCTCGGCATTCAAACGAGCATCTCGTACATTATCGGTGTTCAGGAAATGCTGATGATCGGAACGGCCTCCCACCATCCCGGACTGCCGAAAGAATGCAGCGAAACGCCAATAACCAGCGACCTGACCAACGAGGAGATGTGGAACGTCATTCACGCAGGCTACTGCCCCGTAAAACTGGTGCTTGGTGTTTCCGTTTTTTCCGTCGGGTTTGCCGGTGGTATCAAGGCCATGTTCAAGAGCTTCGTCCGCGGTGAGATCAAAGAGCTCACGTATTTGATCTATCAGGCACGCATCAAAGCTTTGAATATGATTTCACAGGATGCGGCCGGCTGTGGTGCCGACGACGTCGTCGGCATTAAAACGTACGTCTACGATCTCGGCAGTGGCATTATCGAACTATTGGCGATTGGCACCGCAATTAAGAAAATGCCCAGCGTAAAAGTGGTATCACCGAATTTGATACCACAGGCAATCATCAAAGACGTAGAGACGTTTACCAATAAAGCCAACTGGGCAGCAACAGGGTTGCAAGCAGCGTCATCAGTGTCCGATTATTCGTAGGGGCGATGCATGCATCGCCCCTACATGGTACCGGCCGGCTTCAGCGTTTCCGTTGACTTAGAAATAACAACTGCCGTAGCAGCCATTTGCAATGTCTGAGGCAATCGGGGCGGTAGTGGGATGCATGTAATTGTTGACGTAGTTGGGCTGAGTGATGCCGTATTCGTTGCTCAGCATGTCCGCCGTTGTCAGCGGTGATGCCAGCGCCAAACCGGTGCCGGTATAGCTCAGGAAGCTGTCCGGTCCTACCCCTGCCACTGCATTTGTTCCGTTGTAAGCTCCCCAGCCCGTTCCGCCTCCCCATTGCGCCTGAGCCGACGGCATCCAAGCGGCGCTCAGGCCGAGCAAGGACAAAATCAGTGCTACTTTCAGCATATAAATATCCTCGAGGGGTAAACGGCCCACTAGTCACCAGACTGGTGCCCGTTGTTCCACTCAGCGGTGGCAACGGGCCATGTGGCTCGGGTGTATGGCTGCGCTGGCAGGCGGGCTGCCGCCCGCCGCTACAGCGCTGTGCGGCTAATCGCCGGCTATAACGACTTCCTCGGCGACAATCGTCGGCTTGCGCGCGGTTAGCACCAACAACATGCCCACAAGGGGCATCACCGCCGCAATCATCATTGCGCCACCATATCCAGTGCCAAGCCAACTGGTGACGGTCGCAAGCCCGGCTCCAAGAGCAGCCCCGAGTCCAAACGCGAAGTGGAATGATCCCATCGCGGCACCGCGCGAATGAGACGGGCTTTCTTCAAAGTATATGGCGAGAACAACCGGAACAATAGCCGCCCATCCGAAGCCGAAGCAGATACCCGCCGCTGCTACCATCGGCATCGAGGTTGCGTGCGCGGCAAGCAGGCAACCGGCCGCCTGCGCGATAGCCGTCGGAATCGCCATAATACGCGGCCCATATTTTTCAACTGCACGTCCGGCGTGATAGCGAAAAACAAATGTCGTCAATGCGGAAACGGTAAACAACGCGGCACCATTTACGATACCACGATCATGAAATGTGAGCACGGCTAGTGAAACGTTGACGCCGGCTTGTATGGTCCCGCCTATGCTGTACATTATGGCAGGCAACCATTCCTTGCGGATGATGACGCGCTCTTCCGATTCGTGCGACGGTCGATTGATTTTCTCTTCCTTAGGCAAAAAGAACAACGAAATGGCTGCCAGCATCATGATACCGTTGGCGAATAAATACTGTTCGCGACCGCATCCGTGCTGCCACAGCCAAACCGCAAACGCGGGCGCGGTGGCAAAAGCGAGATTACCCATGATACCGACTGTGGCGACGGCCGATACCGAACGTTCTTTGGGCACGAACACACTAATGTACGCTGCTTGCGCCGCCATGAATGCGATCATCAAGATGCTGCGCGTGCCCATCAATAGGCCGCCGGAGATTGCGCCATGCGTTAGCCACAGCAAAGTCAAGGTAACAAACGTGCCGGAGACGGCGAGCTTCATGGTCAGAATGCGACCGACGCGATCGACAAGGGCGCCGATGGGAAGAGCCACGAATACCGTCGTGACCATGCCGACGCCCATTGCCATTGCAATCTGGCTGCGCGCCGCGCCATCGTGCTCCAGCACGAGCGGCAGCGAACCTATAGGCAGGTTCATCGCCAGCTCAATGAGCAGCGTCGCCACGAGCAGCCAGAAGTACGTCATGAACTAATTGTAATCGCTGCTTTGCCTCCAGCAGCCGACTATAAACAAAGGAAAATTATCCAGACGATTGCGTTTTAAGTGCGTTTTGTTGGGTTGCTCCCAACCAAAAACTCCCTACTGTAGGGCGATTTGGGTAATTTTCTTGGGCGGCGGCCAGACCGACGCGGCTTCCATAGAATTGCAGGTGTGTTGGCGGCAGTAGGTTTCTGACGCGTCAAAATTCGAATGGCGATTATAGCTAGAGGAATGCTGAGCACAAGCCAGAAGAGCCAGGCCGACTGTTGCCTGCTATCTGCTGGATGCGAAGTTTGCCCTTGTTCTGTGCGTAATCTGCTCGACTCACGATTTGCTGCGGGTTTGATTGGGGTCGTCGAACTCGCGGACATACCGCCGACTGGCGAAGAATTTGCCGGCATAAGGCGCAATGCGTGTTGCGCCGAGGACGTCAGAAGCCGGTCTCCATGGTTCAACGCCGGCGACTGTGCCTGGCTCTTTCTGCGTTCCAGCCACAGCTTATGTTGCACATAATCAGCAGAAAGCAATTTCGGTACGCCAGTCGAAAACTCCAGTAGTGCATCATCCACATCGGCTTTGTTGGTGCTGGGCAACGGTTTGCTAACACCGTGAACCATGCCTTTAACCAGCGTGACGTTGATGCTGTTCAGCTCCTGACCGCTGGAGCTCATCTCAAAGCCGTTGATGCGAAACGTGGCAAATGCGACTACGGTGGCAACAGTATCACGGCGCGGATTGCCTACGATAACCGGCACGGTGATCAGTTGCCGCCGCGCGAGAGCCGGCAGATGCCCTCCCACTGCCATGAGGTGTGGACCGAATGCGCTGTTGTTGATATTGATGGAATCGCCGATGCTTAATTTTGGGATTAGACTTTCGTTGCCTTGTTGCGGTGTCAGTGCTTGATCGATGGACGCTTTGAGATATCCGTAGTCGGTGTATGGATGAAAAAACGTAGTGAAGCCGACATTGACTGACTGCTGAGCGTTTGTGAATAAAACGATGTTATCTCCAAGGTGGTGCGTGCTCAACGAATTCTCGGCCATCGTTCGGGACATCGGGACTGCATCAACACTCACCGCC
>DATNQY010000195.1:0-3739 GCA_036703785.1 Candidatus Obscuribacterales bacterium | reverse complement strand
TCGGTCTGTCGGTGTTTTCAGTTGTGCTGATCGGGCTCTTGCTCTGGTGGGCGATTTCATCGCTCGTGGGCGGAATTACCGGCGGGCATCTCGCTTGGGGCGCCATAATCGGCGGCGCGGTGGGCATCGGCGCTTGCATCTTCTTCGGAAGGACGCTTGCCTGGCTGAGCTACTTCGGCGCCATCATGTACTCGATGAAGACGCATGCATGGGTCAGTCAAGAACGTTTATGCCGGTCGGCGCTGAAGAAATGGCGCATCTTCCCAGGCGGCGCAGCCACAGCGGCATTGATGCTGGTGCAAAGCTTGGTGAGCCGCGGCCAGTTCGACGATGCGATTGCAATCGGCGAAGAACAATACAAACTGCACGGCAACGATCCGAAGTTCAATGAGAGTTTCGCGCCTATGTACACCGCGCTCGGCATGGCGTTTCAAGTGAAAGGCGAGCTGAAGGAATCAATTACCTGGACCGACCGCGGCATCCAAGCATTAGAACGCGCGCTCAGCCAATTGCTCGAGAAGAAAACGTGGCAGGCGAAGATGGCCGGAGTGCAGGGCATCGAGTGGGCAAAGCAACTGCGCATGCAGCTTTGCATAGCGCACTTCAACAATGCCACCAGCTATTTCAATCAGCAAAACTATCGTCAGGCGAAGCAGCTCTACAAAGAAGCGCTCGACTATGCCAATCTGGCACCGGACTTTCCCGAAAAGGGCGACGTGGTTCGCGTCAGCCGCGAGCAGCTCTCCAGACTCAAACACACTTAACCAGGCAAGCCGCCCTGATTAGCTGTCTGCCGCACCGGCACGCCGGCGGCCGCGGGTTGAGACGTTACGGTGGCAACTTCCGACGCACCCACGAATTTTCCGGACCCGTCGGTAATCGGCACGCGGTTGATGATCACTTTCAGTTGCCTGCCGTCCTTTGTGAGGCGAGTGGTGTCGAGATCGGTGATAGTCTTGCCGGCTTTCGCGTCTCGCAATAACTCATCGATTTCGAACTGCTTGACGCCGGGGACAATCATTTTGATATGTTTCCCGACCACATCATTCTTGCTGTAGCCGTAGATTTCCTGGGCTGCCCGATTCCAGCTGAATATCGTGCCGTCGAGCGTATGTCCGATGGTCGGTTGATTGCTAAGCGACAAAACGTTGTCCATGTGACTTTTGCCAACCTGCTCTTGCATGTACTTTTCATAAGAGTGCTTGTACTTGTTGCGCTCGCCTTCGAGCTCGCCAACTTGCTCGCGCACCTCTTCCACTTCCACCTGCTTCATGGCGATCGACTTCATCTCCTTTATCTGTCCGATGCAGGAGCTTATCAGGAAGAAATCCTCGAAAATGACCCACCAGGCATGTTCAACCCAACGCCACGGCTGAATAGTATCCACACCGTAGACGGAAATTGGGTAAAAATATCCGCGAACCGCATGATCGCCTGCGACAATCGCCGTTGCAGTAAGCAGCACTCTCCAATCTCTGTAGAACGCCAGAACTGCCAGCGATCCAAACACATGGAAGTGAGTTTCTATCCTGCCTTCAGTAAGGTGAATCAGCAGTGCCGACCACAGCATTTGTCCGATCGCAACGACGTGTCGCGTGAATGCAGTACCGGGACTGACGGTGACGCAGATGACAGGAACGAAGGTAAACAGTCCACCGAGCGCCGCTGCCATCCACACATGAGGATGGACGCTGCTTTCTGTGCCACTCCACGTCAGCGGCGAGACAACGATTGCGACGATGATTCCCGCCACCCACTGACAGATCAACAGTTTCACAAACAGACGGTCGACTTGCATGTAGTTGGCATGCAGCCGCTGTTGGAAGAGCTCCTGCGATTTGCGCAGCAGATTGACGTTGAACGTTCCGCTTGTCTCGGCTTGCCGCTGAGATCCTGAATCTATTTGTGGCATGCTTGCACAGCTCCCGAATTAGCAACGTTCATCAACGAACAACCGAAAACACTGGTTTCCTTATACTGAGCCGGTTGACCGGCGACAATAGCTTCCACGGCATCGACGCCGGCGCTGTCGCCTTCATGTCCCCGCCCCGACGTTATGCCACCACTAAAGACCAGCCCGCCCTGTGGGTTGTACAGCATCACTTGTCCGGACGTAAACGCACCAAATTCAGTGGCCTCTACTCCAAGATTGTCTGTGAGGACGGTGACACCTTTAGTCGCTCGCGCTTGCTGCCACAATTTAGTCTTCTCCCACCCTTCTGCATAGTCTTTGGGTTTTACAAATACCGCATAAGCATCTAATTGTCGGCAGTGCGACATTATGACCGCTAACTCGCTAATGGTGGCAATCGAGCAAGGGCATCGAGGATGAAGGAACATCACGAGCGTGAATCTTCCTGGCGTCGGTTGAATCGCGGCCATAGCCGGCCAAGAAGCGGGCGCGCGAGCTGCAATTCCGGGGCCGCTCTGGAAATTGAGCAACCACGAGAAGCCCCATCCCGCGCAAACCAGCCACAACACGACGCCAAGTATCATCGCAACGGTCTTAGCCGGGGATGAATTCTTGCGCTCGCTCAAGTGGTTGCAGTCGATCAACTCGGCTGCGGAGGAGCGATTATCATTGTCCGAACCGGTGATCATTACAGAATCCGAAAAAGCTGGTCGACGGAATGATGCGTTGCGAAACGGCTATCTGATTGGTTTCTTACCCGCTTTCTTTCAATCGCAGCACTATCACCGACAACCACGTTTGCTTTCGCATAGACTATCCGCCGGCAGACGCCCGGAAAGCCGCCTACCGCCTGGTTCTCGGGGCATACAGTGTAATCGTGTCGATTACCTTCTGTTTTTGGGGAGAAGGTCTGTAGTCGACAGCTGTGTGCAGACAGCGGGCTTCCGCCCGCCGCTACAGTGGAGCTCAGCCGGGCTTCCGCCCGCCGGTTCTAAGATACTCAGTGCAAGCCGGTAAGATATCCGCGAATTTCCATTCCGGGGAATGTCACCACAGGTAGTTCCACACTGGTGTTGTCCAACTTGTGGCTGGTGCGGAAAAACACGATACCTTGCGTGTCATCGCCCGGCCAAAGGATACGAGTTCCGAATCTCTCCAGCGTGGCTTCGCGCCGCATTTGATCGGAACCATAACGCGGCAGAATCGGACCGCGCTCTTTGATCTCATCGCGCACGGCGGAGTAAGCGCCGACCGTGACTGCGTCTGCAATCGCGACTTTGGCATCGTCAGCGATTGTAGGCGGCGGCGCGACTACGGCCTCGAGCGCCGCGTCAGTGACTGCATCGACGCATTGCCCAGCCACCGTGATGCGAGCACGATTGCCGTCGAACATGAGGGGGCTATTCGTGCCGTTGTGCAAATGCAAAACAAGCCCGACGAATGGTCCACGTTGAATCTGCTGCCTATCGATCGTAAGAGCCACTTCCTGGGTGATGGTTCCCATCAACGGCGGCGGCGGAGCCGGCTCATTTAGACCAGGCGCGTACGTCGTATTTGGGGCGCCCATCGTCGTCGGCGAAAGCGCGCCGCCGGGTACCGATGGTGCTGTCGTCGCCCCGCCGGGAACCGGGGACGTCGCTGTACTAGTGCTGTTCGGCGTCAGAGCTCCGGTCGGACTGGAGGGCGTAGGTGCACCGGTTGAATTGGAGGGTGTCGGCGCTGTGGATGTAGAATTCGTCGGCGTAGACGGCAACGTCGGTGTTTGGTTGAGAGTATTGCTAGGCGTGAGCGGCACTGCTGGATTGGTAGCCGGCGAAGCAAAATTGT
>DATNQY010000194.1:0-3557 GCA_036703785.1 Candidatus Obscuribacterales bacterium | reverse complement strand
TGAGGCTGATGATCTTACTGGGGTTGGATCGCGTGCGCAAGTGTAATGATGATTGACCGCCGCCAAGCACGATCACTGATACGGGGTGAAATGGCTTGATCTCAACCAACGCGGTTGAGTACGGGTCGAGTTTAAAACCTAGTGCCTTGGTTGCCACACGCAAACCGGTTGAACCGCTGTCGAGGAGCAGCGTACCCGTGTGTAGCATGAAGGCGTCTTTGCCTGTGCCGATTATGGTGCCTGGTTTGCCGTATAGAAACGCATCGTTCGATCCATAGCTATTGTTGGAAACAACTTCATGCTCGCCATTGAACACGAGCAAGCTCGATCTGTCTTTGCTGACGCGCACCACCACAGGTGCATCGCCGTCGGCCGAATGTGCCTGCATGGCGGACGTTGATTTCTCCACGTAAGCCACGGGGATGAGATCGTTGCCGGCTTCATCTTCGCCTGTATCCACTATCACGCCTGTAACATCGAGTCCGTCCTTGAGATTGCTGCGAGGTCCCGGCGTTTCTGCAAGTTGCGACGGCAAGTGTTTGATGCCTGGTGGCAAGATCAGCATGCCGTTTTTATCGAATTGTAGGGGGAACGAATTGCGCTGTAGCAGCGAAATTCCCGTCAGCCCTTGATTCGCGTCTGTCGGCAGGATGGTATTTTGAGGAAACGAAAACGCTGCCGCATTTGGCTGACTCTGCGTTTCGGCAGTGTTCGGGTAGGGAACCGGTATCGGACCCGCCGGCGCCGGTGTGAATGTAACTGGCGTGTGTACAGGAGTCCTGCCGGTGGACGGAGGTCCACCGACAAGGCTGGGAGGACCTCCCGCGATGTTGAACGACGCCCCGTAAGCGGACGGCATGAGCATCAGGCTCGATAAGGCCGCGGAAAGAGTCGCTTGTATTTTTTGTCGGTTGTACATCTTGGTTTTCCTCTACGCAGCGGGCTCACGCCCGAGCAAATTCTGTAGCGGCGGGCGGAAGCCCGCTTACTTCGCGATCTGAACGGCCGGCAGAAGCAACTGGTGCGTGCCGCCGGTGTATGACTTGACGCCGCCAAGCGCGCCGGCATGTCCGGCTGTTGCTCCGCCTGTTACATTGCCGAGGTTAAGAACTTGAGTCGCGGCCACCGTATGAAGCCCGCCCGTAAAGGAACTTGGCGTTCCGTGATTTGTTATGTCGGTGATACCGGATGTGACACCAACATTCGTACCGGAGGGAACGCTATGAACATTGTTGCCGATCACACCGCCCAGTCCCTGCAAGTCATGCTGCAGCGTTTGAATCGCGGGCGTAGTTTGCGCGTTTAGCGCTGTCTGCACTGCCGGCAGCAGCAATCCGGTTTGTGTTTTGCCGTCACCATTAATACTTGAGTGCTCGTGTCCGCCGCCCAAAAACGTAGTTGCGGAAGAACTGTCGTCGAGCGGAATGTCCACGCTTCCATCGCACATTCCCGCGCGATCGCCTCCGTTCGAAGTGCCTGTGTCGGTGAAAAGGTTTGGCGAAGCTTGATCGGATGTCTTGATGACGTGGATCTCCTGAATGTCGGCTTTGCCCGCGGAGCCCGCTGCGCTGTTGCCGTGAACGCCGCCGTTGTCACCAGTTTGCTGTTTATTTGAGTATTCGATCTTCGTGAAATTGAGCGACATCGACTCTGTCGGTGTTTCTGCGGGACTGGTGTTATTTTGTACAGCACTGTTGCCGTCGCCTTTGGTATCTTCGTAATTCATATAAATGGGCGCCAAAATGCCGGGCGCGCTAAACATATGCACGGGTGCTGCAAAAGCCGCGGTACCGGCGGATCCCATGACCATTGTTGTGGACAACAAGATGGCAAACCTACGGTTGTTCGCTGCGATTCGATTCATTTTTTGCTCCTTCGGCCGGCGCATTCGCCGTACGTGGGGTGGGGTTCACCTTGGGGTTACGTCCCGGCCGAAAATATTAGGGAGGCTTAGCGACGCTTCATGCGGCATTGTTTCATGAGGTTCTTTGCAACGGCTGTCGACGTTGCATCGGATAAGCCAGTGAATCTGGCTTATCAGTTATTGTCGTTCTTCAGATGTTGGACGCGGCGGAAATTGCTGGGGTACCGATGTGGTGAAAGCAGCAACGGTAATCACTAATATGCTCGTCGCCCAGCAGTAGAAGCCTAGTCCCCAATCGGAAAACTTGATCAAAGGAAGCGGCGACATATGGTTGATTTGCGAATAATCGTAGGTAAGGAAAAAGGCGTCCATAACTAAGATCATCGCGATTACGGCAGAGATACGTGATGCCTTGCGTTCGCCGAGCAAGAGCCACCACGCTGAAAGTGCTGCCGCTATATTGGCAAACCAGCCGAAGCTCGACATGAAGATTCCGGCCCAGCCAAACAACGCATATAAAAACGCGCCGCCCGGATCACTCGACCCCGTGATCGGCAAGCAACACGCGACCATGAATAAGATAGAGCTGATAATGACTAGCGGTCGGCCGTGCATGCGGGAATTCCTGAACTCTTCCATAGACCAACTATAAGTCAGCGGCCGAAGAGCGACACATGACAGGAACACTATCGGTACTGTCATGGTCATTTGGCAAATGCCGAATCTTCAAACCAGTGGACAATCGAGAGTTCGGGATGCTGCCAGACGCAGCTGGGCTGTGGCGCGCGAAAAAGGCAGAGCGGCATTCTACATTGGCGTTGTGCTCGTAGCGGTAGCGCTCGCTTGCGATCTCGTGGTGGTGACTGGTGCCATTGCCTATTCGAAGCTGCTGGCGATGACGCAGCCGCAGCTTCTATTTACCGCCGCCATCGCCATTGTTTTTGTGTTGATCGTCGCTCCCCTGATCGGACTAGCTGTCGCCCGACCGCTCTGGAAGTGGGTTGACAGGCAGCTTTCATAAACTAGCGGACGGCAAATGCTATGCTATGCGGCTCGTTGGTCCATGAGGAGGATGCTCATGAGCGTCAAGCCGATTCCCGCCGGTTATCATGCCGTCACGCCATATCTTGTTGTCCGCAATGTTTCTGATGAAATTGAGTTTTTGAAGAAGGCCTTTGATGCCGAAGTCGTGCTCGCTGTCGATTCGCCAGATGGAATCAAACACGCCGAGGTCAAGATTCACGATTCTATGATCATGTTGGGCATGGCGCAAGGCGGCAAAAAGCCGACGTGCACCATGCTCTATCTATATGTACCGGATTGCGACGCCACGTTTTCCAAAGCAATGAAGGCGGGCGGCGAAGTGATCGTGCGCCCGAAAGATCAGTATTATGGCGATCGCAGCGGCGCCGTGATGGACTCCAACGGCAACGAATGGTGGATCGCCACGCACACCGAAGATCTCTCGCCGGAAGAAATCGCCAAACGCGCCAAAGCCGCGCATAAGCAAACGGCTTCCGTTTAACTCCACTGGGATGGCAGGCATTCTGCCTGCTTCTTTAGCGGAACGGCGGACAGAAATGTTGGTTGCCGTACCAGGCAATGGCGAAAAGGAAGAGCGCCCAGCCTATTGAGCTGGCAAAAACGATGCCGCCGAGGTCGGTTTCGGGAATGTCGAACCGCGCCAGCAAGC
>DATNQY010000193.1:0-16786 GCA_036703785.1 Candidatus Obscuribacterales bacterium | reverse complement strand
TGGGGCGTTTATCAAGGACTGCTGCTCATCTTGCACAAAGAGTACTCGAGTGCTTTGGTGAAGGCGGGCATAGCATCCAAGCTGCTTAGCTCGAAGGTTTATCATGTCGCGTCGATTGTGGTGACATTCCACATCGTGTGTATCGGCTGGGTTATCTTCCGCGCCGACAACATGCAAATCTGCTGGGATGTCGTCAGCAAGCTGGTGACCGTGCCGGCAGAACTCCTCCACTTCTCCGCGTCTCAGCTCGCTATTCTGCAAATTCGCGATCCGATTATCTTCCCGGCGCTTGTCCTATTATTGCCGGGACTGATGATTTCGCAGGTTGTGGTCAACTGGCTTAACGACAAGAAGATATTCCAGAGCCCGCCATGGGTGCTGCAAGTCGGAATGATGGTGGCGATGATGTGCTTGCTCACAATCTTCAGCCCCGACACATCGCCGCGCTTCATCTACTTCCAGTTCTAGGCGATGCGCCAACTGATCACGAGCAGGTTCTTCATAGCGGTCATCGCTTTTGGTGCCCTGAGCTTGCTTGCGGGTTGGATGAAGCTGTGCGCCGTGGCTGCTGCGGACTTTCCTTATTACAGTTGGACAGCGTGGGCGATCGATGATTTTCTGCACCGCAAAACGCCGGCAAAAATCGTCTTCGTTGGCTCGTCGTTGGTGCTCGTGCCCTTATGCGGTGTGGACGCCGATTTTCTTCAGCAGAAGCTCGATGGCAGTGAACATCATCAGTCAGTGTATTTTGAACGGAAGTTTGCCGAGAAGACTGGATTGAATGTTCCCACCTTCAATTTCGCATTGCCTGGAGAGATGCCCTCCGACGCGTACATGATCACCAGCTTCCTGCTGAAAGGCGACAAGCGACCCGATGTCATCGTATATGGTATCGGTCCACGAGACTTCATGGACAATCTCTTGCCCAGTCCCGCTGCCACCGATCCTTATCGTTTCCTCTCGCGATTCGGTGATGTGAGCCCCTTTGCTTCGCTGATGATGCCCGATTGGTTCGAGCGCATGAGTTTTGAAGCCGGACGCGCGCTCTATTTATATGGGCACAAGCAGGAGATAGCGCAAAAGTTTGTCGCTCGCGCCGGCAAGGAGTTCAACCGCGATGCACCGTGGCTTTTCAGCGCGGTGCCTGTGACCAGTGACGTGCGCCATCAGCTTTTGCCTGACTACCAGGCGTTCGCTCTCGGACACGGCGAAGCATTTTTTCGCCCCAGCACGCCCGAAGACCACGCCAAGTTTGTCGATAATTTAGCGGAGTACAAAAAGCGCTATAAGAATTTGAAGCGGGAAACGTACGAGACGCAGATGCGCTTCTTCACCGAAGCGTTGGCGACAGCCAAGGCGCGCGGCGTGCACGCGATTGTGGTGGCGATGCCGATAACGGACATCAACCGCCGGCTGCTGAGCGATGCTAATTGGGACATGTACAGGACGAACATCAAAACAATCGCCCATGATCAGGGTGCGACGTTCGTGGATTTCAACAATGATCGATCCTTTAAACAATCGGATTTCGGAGATACTGTGCATCTGCACTCCGGAGGCGGCAAGTTGTGGCTCGATAAGCTTATCGACCGGCTGGCTGCGGATCACGATGTGTTGGCATCACTTGAGGAGCGCGAACGTCCCGTCCGCACGGCGGAACTCAACGGCCCTTTGCGGGCGGGACGCCCGCGCTCCACTGAAAGCGGGCTTCCGCCCGCCGGTACCATTGCCGGAAGCGGGCTAAAGCCCGCCGCTACCATTGCCGGAAGCGGGCTTCCGCCCGCCGCTACGTCAGCCAGAGTAGCGGCGGGCAGTAGCCCGCTTTCGCAGCGACAGCTTGCCGGCAAAGGCGGTGCGCTATGAGCAAACTACGCAGCGTGTTTGTGGTTTCTCTCGCGTTGTTCCTTTTGATCAATGCCGCACTCTCATTCACGAGCCCGTTCAAATTCGATCCTTACAAATTCAGCTACCGCGGCTGGTCGTGGTGGGCGATGGACGCGTTGCGCCATGAAGAGCAGCCGTGCAATGTGGCGATGCTCGGCTCATCGCTGGTAGTCAGTGCCGTCGCTGGTTGCGATGCTAATTATTTGAACCAGGCACTCGACCTCACCAAGCATCATCACGTCGCTTATCTCGATAATCGATTTACAGAACAATTTGGTGGCACGTTCCATTGCTTCGATCTGGCCGCTCCCGGACAAATGCCTTCCGATGCTTACTTGAGCCTGAAGGCGATGGTGGCGACAGCTAATCGTCCGGATGTGGTTATTTACGGTGTTGGTCCCCGTGATTTTATAGATAGCACATTGTGCGGGCCCAACGATACAGAACCGTTCCAATATTTGAAGCGCATCGTCAACATCGACGAGGTTGGCAATGCCGCATTCCGCTCGTTCTGGTCGCGGCTTGATTGGTACATGCAGAAGGCGCTTTTCATGTACGACTATTCGCTCGACTGTCGGCTGGCTCTAGCGCGGGAGACGGAGCGATTCATCAACAAGCGCATTCCGTGCCCATATTCGGATCATCCGTTTACCTGGTGGGATCGCACGCGCGTGATGCCGCAATACCTGCCCGCTGAAGTGCACCCGCAGGCAATCATATCGGGACCGCTGAAGCGCAACGAGATTACTTTCAAAGACAACACAATCGAGTACAAACAGCGGTATAAAAAGCCCGACCGCGAGACGTTCCGCACGCAGATGTACTTCATGCGAAAGCTTTCGGAGTACTGTCACCGCGAACGGATTGAGCTGGTTGTCGTGAACATGCCCATCACCAAGCAGAACGTCGACATCCTGCCGCCCGGCGTGTACAAGAACTACCTTGCGGCTCTCACTGAATTTGCGTGGAACCACAACATTGTCTTCTACGATCTTTGCAATTTCGATAAATACACGAAGGAAGACTTCCACGACACTGTGCACCTCAATGCTTTCGGCGCTCGCAAATTCTTCGATTCGTTGCTCGCCGTTGTCGATGCTGATCCGCGCGTGCAATCGGCACTGGCGATGTCGGGTACGCAGCTTGCGGAACGCAATCGGCTCGACGCGAAGTATGCGCACGATCGCGATGTCAACCATACCCAAATAGCTCCTCTAAAAACGGCACCCGCACTATGAACGATCTCAACGCGACACCAACAAACAAGACACGCGTGGCGTTTTTCGCAGCGCTGGTTTTGTTTGCATTGGCAAATGCGGTCGTTTATTGTTTCCATCATTATTACCAACCGCCCATTCAGACGGCGGTGTTAAACTCGAACATAAACGCCGCCTCTCACACTCGCGAATGGACATGGTGGCTGGCGCGTAAGTGGCTGGAGCAGAGGAAGGCACCGGATGTGGTGCTGTTTGGCAGCTCGCAAATGGGATCGGCTACTGCGGCGTGCGATGCGCAGCACCAGTTCAAAGTTGTCGATGCGCTCCTCGACCGGCATGCCGTGACCCTCGAAGACAACTTGCAGGAGCGCCTTGGACACAAGGTGACGGTGTTCAATCTGGCGCAACCAGGCGCCATGTGCTCCGATACTTACATGGCGAGCAAGGCGTTGTTTACGCCGGAAACGCAACCGCGTGTGGTCATCATCGGCATCGCGCCGCGCGACTTCATTGATGCCACCATGCCGTACGCTGCTGCGACGGAGCCGTACAAATTCTATTCGCGCTACATTTCTGCCGGCAAGCTGACTCTCACTGCGTATAACGACGTCACCTCATGGCTGCAAATGGGCATTGATTTTCTGCCATGCAAGCGTTTGGGAACCTACTTGCAAGGACTCGCCGCTGAGGGCAATGTCGAGCATTTCGATGTCCCCGCCGATCCAGCGCACAACACTGCGTTGAGCGCCGTTCTTGGTGCAGGCGCCGCGGAGCCCGGTAAATGGTTGGTTCCTGCCAACATTCCGCAGAGCCTGTGGATGGACAACACCAAAGAATACAAGCACCGCTTCCAGCGCCCCAACGCGCCTGTATACGAAGCGGAGCGGACCTTCTTCGATGCCTTCCTGAACAACATGCAAGCGCGCGGCATTACTGTCGTGGTCGTGGGCATGCCCAGCCTGCCGATGAATCGTAAGTTGCTGAAGCCCAAATTCTGGAGCGAGTTCCGTTCTTGCGTCGCGCACACTTGTGCCTTGCACCGCGCACAGTTTCTCGACCTCACCGACAGCCCAGTGTTCATCAAGGACGACTACCTCGACACTATCCATTTAAATGCTCGAGGCGGCGCGAAGCTCTTCAATATTTTGGCCAACTACTGCGCTGCCGATGAGGCAGTTGTCGCCCAGCTCAACGCCCCGGCGCGTACCCGCATCCAAATCGCCACTCCGGCGAAAGCCTCCACAATTAAGTAGGTTCCGGCACATCGCGGCGAGCGAGCTGCAGTGAGTGTTTTGGTTGGTCCATTCGGTCCGCTCAGGACACCTCGCGCATGTCCCTCGCCACCGCTATGAGAAATCACCTTTTTCGGTAATGCTAAGCAAAAGGCGCCTGTGGCGCTTTCCGGACATGCCCCTCACAGAATGGCGCTTTCGGGGATCACCGAAAACGGTGATTTCTCATAGTGAGGTTGAAGCCGTATCGACCCCGAATACGGCAACATTTGTCGTAAAAAAGCTCAGCCGGCAGGAACATACCACTTAACCTCGTGCGTCTATGTCTTGTAGCGGTCGCCCCGGCGAGTCCGCTCCGACAGCGGGCTTATGCCCGCCGCTACGAAAGTTCTGGAGGTTCACCATGGGACGATTCACAGCAACACTAGTCACGGCGGCCTTCGCTGCCACCATGTTTGTAGGTATCGTTGCAACAGCCAGCCAAGCCCTTCCGGGCATCATGCCGAGCATTCCGGGGCTGGAAT
The DNA here is from genome assembly GCA_036703785.1 of Candidatus Obscuribacterales bacterium. Classification (GTDB taxonomy): domain Bacteria; phylum Cyanobacteriota; class Vampirovibrionia; order Obscuribacterales; family Obscuribacteraceae; genus JADYXS01. The sequence continues at coordinate 11,929 of DATNQY010000193.1, read as the reverse complement.
CATCAATTACGCGGCGCATAAACAACGGAGTCAGGCGCGGTCGGTTGACGCCGCCTGAGGCGAATTACCTCGGACAGCGACTAAACCAGATCGAGCAACAACAGCAAATGTTGATCAACTCCGGACGGTTGAACAGCTTCGAGCGCAGCAGCATCGCAACCCAGCTCGAGAAACTCAATTCCGAATTGCGCTTCGATGAAGCTACGCGCACATTTGCCGGCCGCAGGCTCTGGCCGCACTTCTAAGCGGCGATCTGCCTGTATGTTTAACAGTGCCGGTCTACATATTCGACGGTATCAAACAACGAGTGATTGGTCGTAACGTCGCTAAACTACTGAGCCATTGCCATAGCTGCGCGTGCTAGTGTAACCACGCCCGTGGCGATGAAAATAATGGCGCCAAAGGCTTTGACGACAGGCTCAGGAACTCGCTTTCCGACCACTGTTCCCAACCATATGGCGATGGCTCCGGCTAGCACCATACCGATGCTGCTGCCTAACCACACGCCCAAGAAATCGCGCTGCTGACTGGCAATCGTAACTGTAGCCAGCATGGTTTTGTCGCCCAATTCAGCAACGAAGAAAGTCAATGCGACGGAGACGAATGGTCCCCACTTGTGCTCTTCGAGTTGTTCTTTTTCCTGCTCTGATTCGCCGCGGAAATTCCACACGCCGAATCCAATGAATGCCAATCCTGCAATCACGTTGATTGCCGTGTGTGGAATCAGATTGCCCGCCATCTGTCCGAGCGCCGTCGAGAAGAAATGCGTGAGCAGTGCCGCGACAGTGATGCCGGCTAGCACAATAGTGGCTCGATAGCGCGTGGCAAATGCCAGCGCGACAAATTGCGTTTTGTCACCGAACTCGGCGGCAAACACGAGGGCAAGAGAGATGAGAAACGCTGCCATTGTTGTCAAATGCTTTTGCTGAAACTAGTTGCAACTTGGGAAGAATGCAAGCGCCGGCAAAGTGAACGGAGAAATTGCTGGCTCACCCCGGTGGCGAGGTGTACTCCATCGGCGAACATACCGTCTCTGGTGTAGGGCTCGATGCACATGTCGACGAGCTCGACATCATAGGACTGACATGCTTCCGTGACGCGCTGTTTATAGTACGCGTAAAAGCCATCAGGGACAAGTGCCAAATTTGCCCGGCTAAGCGGCATGTTCACTACCACGACTTTGATTTGGCGCTCGCGACACAGCTTCAGCAGTCGCTCGAAATACGAAAATTGTTGCGCATTCTGTTGGGAATTGATTGGTGCATAGCGCAGACGATAGTTTTCCAGAGTTGTCTGCACCGGCATATGAGGCATGCTCTCGTTGGGCAGAATCATCGGCGTTCCCTTCACTTCTTCGGGAAACTGCCCATGGCGCGTCGGCCTTAATACACCGTGCTCATCGTAACGATAAAACGCAACCCATGGCATGCACGCTTGCATCGTTTTCTTGATGCGCAAAACCATGTAATCACGTATGTCGGTGCGGTAATTGTAGAACGCGCACAGCCGTCCTAGTGCGACCTCGATGAGCTCATTGCTGTTGATGCGGCGTTTGCGCGAAAAATATTCCACCGCGTCGAACATATTTGCTTGCGAGCGAAACGTCTCGGTGGATGGCACCGACGGCATCAGATTGTCCTGGAAGTCCCTCGGTGCAACGCCGATGACCAGAGCGTCAGGTTTATGCGCCGGCAGAATCACATTCTTCAGGAGTAAATAGTCATCAGATGACATCGATCCGCCGATCGCCATGCAGTATGCGCGGGGGCGTGCGCTGAAGTCGCTGAGCAGCTGCTCGGTGAAATAATTTCGCCGGTGCACCATGCGGGCAATTGGCTTCGCGAGGAAATTGGATTCCGCTTGCGTCATCGAGGCGAGCACCAGCGACGAACCCATGAAGAGAATTTTGGGATCTGCGTCAGCCTCTTTGAAAGCCGCCTCCGCTCGACGAACTTCGCCGGTATCGAGATTGGCGGTAGGTGCATCGGACAGTGGGTGGGAAACAGACACCCAACCGTTGAAAAGAGCAAGCAAAAGCATGGCGCAGAGAGCTGCGCTCAGGCGAAAACCGGTTTTTACGGGCGTGGCGTTGATGCTGCCCTTGGACGCCGGTCGGTACTCTAGTGTCGGACTCACGCGTCAAATCATAACGCGCATTGTCAAGCAAACCGTGAGCGGAAGTTTAGGCACGACGATCGTGTACCGGCGGTCGTAAGCCCGCTTTGTTCTAATCCAATTTCCCCGCCGCCGCAAACTTACGCAGCGTGCTCTTCGTTCCTATTGGCTTGCGCGCCGCGGCAAGCACGCCAGTGCCGACGGGGAATCGCACTCCGGCCTGGAGCAACTTGTTCTCGGCTTTCAGTGCGAGTCGCAACGCACCATTGACGATGGGATTGACGGGCGAAACTGTGGTTTGCGTCGGTTTTGGATCCTTAGCCTCGAGCTTCGCTTTGATCCATGCCGGCAAAGCCAACGACGCCTGGCAATACGATGTTTTGTGCAACTGGAAATAACAGTCGCTGAGCTTTTGCTCCACCTCGCGCACGGTATATCGACGAGCGGTGTGCATCAGTTTGTCGTCGGACGAACGAAGCGCGTTGTGAGCCGGAACCCGAACGATCAGCCATCCGCCCGGCTTGAGCACACGAAAAATTTCCTGCAGTGCTTTGCTGTCATCGCGCACCGCGCGGTGATAAATCACGTCGATTGCAGTGATGAGATCGAATGTATTGTCGGGAAAAGGAATGTCTTCAATGCTTGCTCGCGTCGCATGAACACCGCGCAGCATCGAGAGTTTGACCGCTTCCTCGTGCATATCAATTGCGTCGACCTGGCCGAAATGTTTTAGCGCGGATGCCAACCAACCTGTGCCGCAACCAGCATCTAGAATGTTGACGAACTTGCGGTCCCCCAATACTTCGTGCACCAATTGCTGCACGGCATCGTGAACGGCGACGTAGTAATAATGGTCGTCCTCATTTTTGAAAATGTTTTGATATTCAGAGGCATCCATACGAGTGCACCTGCAGCCATTTGCGGGCAGTGTAACACAATGTGTCGATGCGCTTGATAAGTAGCTACTTATATGTGTGGGAAATAACAGGGGCGACGCAGGCGTCGCCCCTACAACCTACTCGTTCTATTTTTCCGAGCCGCTCTTTTTTATCTCGTTGATTGCCTGCGCACCGACAATAAATGGACCGGCAATCGGAATTGCAAGCTCGCCCATCATTTCGGCCGCCACCAGCGCCTTCTGCCCGAATGTGCCCTTGCCGCCAAAAACGTCCTGCCAGGCCTGTTCATTCCGGCTCCAAATACCGGAGGCTGCATTCGATATTCCGTCCTGGTCGCCTGCATTCGACATTCCGCCTTTGTCCCTTGAGGAACCTGTACCAACTTCTTTTTCGGTATGAAAATCTGCCATCGCTCTGCTCCTTTGAGTATCAGCACTCGTCTGCGCATATAGGCGCCATTACCGAGTCTGCTGGGTTCAGGATAGGACGGGACGCGTTAAACCGCCGTTAAATGGCCGTTGCGTCGTGGCTATGGGCGTTTCGATTTGGAGCCCGCTCCTATTTAGCTTTGCCATCCGGCTGCAGTTTCACCTTGAGCAGCCTATCCATAATGAAATAAACATCACGCCGGTAGAACACTTCGTCCAGGAACGTGTCTCCGCCTGGCGGCCAGATAGGTTCTTCCTGGAACACTTTGTCGTTGAGATCATCCATCGCTTGTTTGTATGCCGTCGTGGCAAGTTCCGGTTTTTGCTCGTAGGCATTGGCGATCAAATACAGCTTGGGAAGCAAATGGTTTTTGTGTTGCTCGCCTGCCTTTTCCATCTGTTCTTTAGCTTCGGGGAAACGGCCGCTCTCTTCTAAGAACCGCGCGTAGTGCAGATAGTTGCGGTAAGCGGTGGGAGCGAAAGCAATTGCTTTTTGGACTTCTGCCATTGCTTCGTCCTTGCGTCCCATGTGCCAGAGAGCTTCAGCACGCGCTTCTGAAACGCCGGCTGCCGGGTGTCCGATGTTCAAAATGCGGTTGGTGATCCAGGAAAAACGCAACGGATGGTTGCGCAGGTTATCGCCGGCGCGCAGCTCCTGCCCGGCATTTTGCATCTGCCCGGAGAGTGCGGCTCGGTCTGCAAGATAGTAGTGCTTCAGCATCTCGAGAAACTCCGATGAGCTGTAACCGAGGTCGAGCAAGAACAAAAGCATGATCGCGCCGCCGGTTGCCGAGATGATGTTTTGTCCTTTGACGATCGGACTGGTGAGGGTTTTCTCCAGGCGCTTGTTCATCAGCAACGACGGACGATGGTCTTTCACAAATTGAATGAAACGCTGCTGCTCAGGTTGGGCGGCGGCGGCGAAAGGGAATTTGAAGATGACGTCGGGCTTGCGCTGTGCCTCTCCGCAAATCACCCGAGAGCGAATTTCCAGGTTGCCGAAGAAGGTCAGAGCTACTTCGTCGATGGCGTCGAAGCGCACATGCCGCGTTCCGAATTGAAAACCCTCACCGTCTACGCTCACCCACTGGCGAAAGACTACGGGCGGCTTGCCCTTGAGCAATGGCGAAGCCAGCCGGCAGCCGAAGTTGCCTTCGAGCAAGAGCAAGTACCCCAGAGCGATGAAAGCGCACAGCACTACGACGGGAATGCCGTACCAACCGAGGTTTAAGCTGAACCAGAAATTATTTGAATAGAATCCAATGAAAACAATACCAAAAAACACAAATGTGGCACCAATCAAAGTGGTTGCCTGGTGCCCTTTCGAGGTGGTGAGGTTTTGCTGCTCAGCGGCCGCCATTTGACTTTATATTCCTGACCTCTTAACATGCTATCCGGCTTACTGGAGAGTTCGCATGGCCACTGCTACCGGCGTTGAGTCGCAATCGGCGGGTTCCGTTGCTTCGACTACTGCGCGAGTGATTGTCACAATGCCCGCGTACAATGCGGCGAAAACGCTGCTCAAAACCTTTGAAGATATACCCAAAGGATTGGTCCACGAAGTCATTCTTGTCGATGACTGCAGCTCGGACGATACCGCGCAGACAGCTTCCAGCATCGGAATCAAGGTTATCCGCCACCCACATAATGTCGGCTACGGCGGCAACCAGAAGACTTGCTATTTGGAAGCCCTGCGGGACGGCGCCGATGTGGTCATTATGCTGCATCCCGACTACCAATATGACCCCCGCAAGATCCCCGAAATGATCGCGCCTATCCTGGAGCGCAAGGCCGACATCGTGCTCGGCTCACGTCTGCTCAACGGTGGTGCACTCAAGGGCGGCATGCCGATCTACAAATTCATCTCGAATCGTTTTCTCACCACCATGCAAAACTGGGTGCTGGGCACGAATCTATCCGAGTTTCACACCGGCTATCGCGCATACAGCCGGGGCTTTCTTGAGCGCGTGCCATTCTTGCGCAATTCGTTGGCATTCGTATTTGACGCCGAGATTCTGGCGCAAGCCGTCTACTTCGGATTTCGTATCGATGAAATTCCGGTTGAGACGCGCTACTTTCCGGAAGCTTCTTCGATCAATTTCTGGAACAGTGTCAAATACGGTGTCGGCGTGTTGAACACGCTCGTGCGCTTCGCACTCGCCAGAACCGGAAGAAACGATCCGCTTTTCCGGCGCTAAATTGGTAGCGGCGGCCGAAAGCCCGCGGAGACGTAATGATGAGCACGGTCGCACCAACCAGCGACGAAACCAGAACGTCACTGCCGGCGGAAACGCGACAATCGCACGTGCCGCTGTTCGTGGGCTTGGCTTTGGTTGCGCTGTTTTCGGTGGTGCTTTATTGGAGCACCACCGGCATCGGCTTCTTGCTGGATGATCTGATTCGGCCGTGGCAGATTTTTATGGCCTTGCACGGACAACCGCAGATGCTACTGCAATTTGTTTTCTCTGGTGGCTTGGCCAGTACATGTGCGCTCACGTCTTTTCGTCCGGGCACCGAGCTGACGTTCGTGCTCGATTACCTGGCTTGGGGCGGTAATGGCTTCGGCTATCACCTGACCAATATTTTTTCGTACGCGATCAATTGTATATTCGTTGGGCTCATTTGTTTTGAACTGGCGGGTTGGTTTCACGTGAAGCACAGGACGCCGGCTTCGCTCGCGGCGGCGCTGTTGTTTGCTTGCTATCCGCTGCACGTTGAGTCGACGGCGTGGATAATCGGGCGGGTGGATGTGCTATGCACGATGTTCTATTTGGCGTCGGTGTATTGCTATTTGGTGTATCTGCGATCAGCGGGCTTGCGCCCGCCGGTGCACTTAGCATTGTCCTATACATTCTTCCTCGCGGCTTTGTGCTCGAAGGAAATGGCGGTGTCGCTACCCGTGGTGGCATGGGGCGCGAACGTCTTATTTGCAAAAACGCAGGCTGGCAGCCGGCGCTCCTCTGCAGAAGCAGTACGTTGGACCGGTGCGATGCCGGTGTTGGGATTCTTCGGCATCTTGGCGGCGTTCGCGGTGGTGCGGACGCTTCTGTTACACACAGTTGTCGGCGGATACGGAACCCTCGATAAACACACGTTCCGCCAAGTAATGCGCAACATCCGTGATTTGCCGACGTGGAGTAAAGTGGTATTTCCGGTTACTGATGAATCGGTCCGCAACTGGGCGGCATTCTTGCCGACGCTGAAATTTTCGGCATATGCCGGCTTGGCGGCAACCATTGGCGCCGCAGTGATGACTCTGGTACGCAAACGTCCCTTGCTTCCTCTCTTCGCCTTCCTGCTTGGTTGGTTCTTAATAGCGCTGCTTCCGACATTTCAGATCTTCCACGTCTTCCCGAACCTGGTCGGCTCGCGGTTGTTTTTTCTGAGTTCGGCGCCGATGTGCATGCTGGCGGGATTCAGTTTTATTTGTGCGGCTGAAACTATGGCGAAATCGCGCGCCGCTCTCGCCATCGCGGGCGCATGCATTGTGGCAATCGTCACGCAATGGGTCGTGCTTCTGCAAATCAATCTGGAGCCGTGGCTGCAGGCGGGACGCAGAATGAGTTTTGCGACGACGCTAGTGCAGAAAGTCGCGGCTGCCACTGCCCCTGGTGACAAAGTTCTCTTTGCCAATTTGCCTGCGGACTACAAAGGCGCCGGTTTAATCGGCAGGCCCGAATACTTGACGTACATGTTGAAACCACCGCTGTGCAGTCAGGATTTTTCTGATCGCGTTGATACTTGTGAGCGCCCGGTACCCGGTCCAAACGCTTTCGTCTTTCCGTCCCAATTCGAACGCCAGGTTAGCGGCGCCAGGGAAACATATATATGGAACGAGCCAGTGGCGGCATTCACGAAGTGGAAAATGCCAGGTGGCATGCGGAGCTTCGCGCTTAGCGATCAACGTTCAGTCGCGAATGCCGACGCAAATGGCACGCGTTGGTTCATTCCGCAGGCGAGTCGCCCGCGCTCCTCTGTAGCGGCGGGCGCAAGCCCGCTTGCGGAGCCTGCTGTAAATCCGCTTGGTGTACGCGCCATCCAGGTAAAGTTCGCGGAGCCGGTGAAGACGCTCGGACCGATCACTCTCATATGGAGCGCACCCACCATCGAGTGGTGGCAAGCGATCATTCAGCCGGTGTTCGCGGACGAGCACACAATTACTTTCGTGCCCTCGCGCTTGCGCGTGTGGACCTTTGCGCCGTCAATTGATGCAGTGGGACTGCAAGGCGGCGGAATAGGACACCTACTGTCGGCGCGGTCAATCGATGTATCAACAATTGAGCCGCGCATCCAAGCTAATGGCACCACCATCAAAGTGGACGGCAGCTCTATTCCCGGCTGCCACTCCGTGCGCATATTCGTTGCTAAACAAGGTCAATCGTTCAGCGATTTTGCAACCACTTCCGCCCCCGACAGCGCGCTGGTCCAAAGCTCTTTCAAATTGCCGGACTCGCACGGACAGATAACAGTGCCGGCCACCGCTTTGCGGGATTCCGTGCACGCGGCATGCGCCCAGGCGTTTGACTCGCATGATCATCCGATCGGCATTCTCAGCGAAGTAGTGGCAATCAGCCGATGATGGCTTGCCACCGCACTCGTGCGAGTATCTTGCTGCCAAGATCGTGACAAGTTGACGGCACACGGTGGATACCGCAGATGGTGGCAGCCGGACGGGTGGACCAGGTCTCGGGAGCACGCAATGTCACGCATCACGTGACGTGTGGTTTCGGGGCTTTTCCGATCCTCAAAACCGGCCGGACCAAAACAACATTGCCTGCGACTGGCGCTCGCCCGTGTAGGTCGCCGGCGCATAGTGACGTGTGGTCACGCCGCCAAATAATTCCCGGGCAGCGGCTACCCCAAAATTGAAGGCGCGCCGCCTCACACAAACCCCACTACCCCCTGTTATCCTAGAGATCGGGAATAATAGGAATAGCTGGCTACCATAGGAATGTCGATGAGGAGCAACGAGGGCAGCAGCCTTGCAGAGTTTGGTCCCGCCCTCGGGATCTTGCTGCTTTCGGTTTTCTTCCCGCTGCTGGACATGATTATGCTCGGTTTCTCCTACTGCCAGTGCATGACGCTAAATTCGCTGCAGTTGCAGAAGGCGGCGGAGCTGCCGACGGCAGCCGCCCAAGCGCCGAACGGACCAGTCTTGCAGGCGCTGCCGGATGCCTGGCAGCATACCGGGCTTGGCGCCTTCGTCAAACTCACCGAGCCGCCGACTACCGCAGTTGCATACCAGGACGCTCGCGGCAGCGATCGCTATGTAATTGTCTCTACGACGTTTTCTGTAAGTCCTTTTCTGAACATTCCGATCATCCCGGGCATTCCTGCTCTCAGCGCACCGGCTACATTCACTATCTCGGGCAAGCGCGTGGTGGAGGATCCAACCAGCTAAAATGCGCCAACATCATCCCAACGCTCAAAGCTTCATCGAAGTAGCCGCCGGCTGCGTCGTGATGGTACCGATTGCACTGCTGGTGGTTGATGTCGTGTTTGTTCTCAACACGTCGCGTGTGAATAGCGATCTCGCTCTCTCGGCAGCGCGCCTGGCGGCCAATCGCACCGACGACACCGACGCTCGCGTAGCCGCTCAGCAAGCGGTATCTGATTGCAAGCCGCCATACAATGTTCTCTCCGTAGAACTTACCAAGTTCAATTTCGATTCACTCAGCAAGCTTGTCACTGTCACCACCAGCATGGAGCTAATGGTCCCGGTGCCACTGCCCGGCTTCACGAAGACAGCCGTGACCGCTACGTCGGTTCAACCCATTGTCGGCATGCCGGCATCACGATGACGCGGGGAAAAACACCAATGCAAAGCAAAGAGCGACGACACTCCAGAGGACAAGCGATGCCGGTGGTGATCGGTTGCCTGTTGATGCTCGTGGTCGGTGCATTTGTCGCAATGCAGTTCGGCATCTTGTCCGGTTCGTCTCAGCAGGTGAGAAACGCCGTCGACGCCGGTGCGCTGAACATCGCGGTGCGCGCCACCGACGTCCCGGTGGCTCCGCCCGGCGAATTCGGCGATGTGGCCAACAGCTCAGGTGGCATCACGCTGGCAAATGTCAACCGTGTCTATGGCAAAGCCATGCTAATCAACCTGAATGCGGAATCCATGATCAAAAGCGGGCAAGCAGGACAAGCGCAGGGAAGCGCTCAGCAAGCTGTCGCGGAAGCCGACCAGGTATCTCAGCAGCTGAAGAAAGCAATCACAGATCAAGACTTTTTGACGCGCTCCTTTTCGCAAGTTGATTTTGGCGGGAGTTCTAATCCCGCTGGCAGCAACGGCTCCGGGTCTGCGCGTCACCTCAAGAATAAGTCCGCGCCGTCGTTTACCATTGGGTACGTGCACGGCGGTCAAACCAGCAACATCTCTGCTGATCCATCGCAAACGCCGCCGGGACTCAGTTTGCATCTGGGCGGTCCGCTGGTCGGCTATACCGTAGTGAAAGCGAACGGCCATTCGTTTTATTTCCTGCCGTTCAAACATGGGGAGAAGCCGCATTTGATCTCCACCGACGAATTCAATGGACACAAGTCACCGCCGTCCGATTGGTCGTCGCCGGTTCCCAACGCCTTGCAGGCTAGCGGGCAGTTAGGGCCTGATTTGGCAATGCAATCGACGGCGAGCGCGGTCGTCAATCCGCAGCTCAACTACCGGCTGGCGATTCCACATGCATTCGTGGAAATCAAAGTGCAAAAAACGCCGGTAACCTGGCTGGTAAACGGCAAGAAAGTGGCCGAGTCAATGTACCAATTCCAGCCGGACACGCAGTACAAAGTGGCAAATTACAAGGTCGGTTGCAAATCGCAATTGAACGGTTATGCCAATGTCGGTAATGAGTATAAAGGCGGCACGCTGCTTGCGGCATTCAACGGCGTTCCGGGTACACAAGCACACAAACTGGCATTGCAAAACCTGGCGCAGCGTATAAGCGAAATCCAAGCCGGCTACACGGTGAAGCAAGTGAGCCAATTGTTGGCACAGCAGCAGCTGGTGCCTGACGTTTACACGTACGTCATCTATCCCGTATACAAAAATGCCGACAACAGCGATCCGCAAGTTAAGATCGCGCCCATCGGCAATGTGCAGGCGGGTTGGTTTAATTCCGGTGCTACTGCCGATGGTACCGCCAAATCCCTGGGCAGCGAATCGCTCGAGGACTCGCCCAACTCCAACTGGGGGCAGGTAGTGGGAGCGTGGCAGCTGCAGGCACATCACGTCAATGTCAATGGTCAGGTCATGTGGACTCCCGGCACGGGCTACAATCAATGCCTGGGGCTGTTGGAGCTTAGCCGATCGGCTCGTGTTACCTTCGACGGCAAATGCCCCTGATGAGGACCGGGATGCGCTTTTCGAAAGGCAGCCACATGACGGAAAGCGGGCTAGTGCCCGCCGGTACATGTGCATGCATCGCCGGTATATGTGCGCGGAGGGTTACGCTCACGATAGCCTTAATCGCCGCATTCCTGTCGCAAAGCGTATGGGCGGCTTCTCCTATCGATCAAGGCATCGCCGAGTTCAACGCCGGGCACTACGATAAAGCAATCGCATTGTTCGGCGAAGCCGAGCCGACCAACTTTAACAATGCCGTATTTCATTACTACTTCGGCAGCGCCCTGGTGCGAACCAATCACAATGCCGACGCCATCAAACAATTCAAGCTGGCATTAGTGCTCGAACCGAAAGGGAAAGTTTCCGAGTACTGTCAGAAGGCGCTGGCTAACCTCGGTGAGAAGATCGGAGCTCCAGGCAATAGCGATAAGCAAAGCATTTCAGGCGATAAAGCGGCCTCTTCGCAAACGCCACACGTTTTCGCTGTTTTATGCGGCTGTCCGCTTTGCGGCCGCGCGGAACTGCTGCTGAATGATATCGAAAAACGTTATGGCAAGAGTGTCGTTGTGACTCGCTGTCCTACCGTAGCGCGATTTGGTGGCGCTCCCGTTTGTGCAGATCCCAAATATCAAGGAATTCTGACGCAGTACCAAGTAAGTCGCTGCCCGACGTTCTTGTTCTTCGGCAAACAAGGCGAGCTTGCCGGGCAGATGAACGGTGTGATTGCCGATGCAGATGTTTGGCGTCAGCTCAACGTGCTTGCCGACAAACCTTCCGACTCAAAGCAGGCGCCGCATATTGAGGACAAATCGCAGGCCGCGCGCGACTCGATTATGCGCGAAGCGGCGGCCAAAATTGCTGATCTGAATCGACTCGAACAAGAAGAAATAACGCGTGTGGAAAGGCGTGCCGACCAAGACATGGCGGACATCGTTGGTAGACGTCGCTATTTATTTACCGGCCCAATCGCTGCCGACCGCGACAAACGTATCGAGCAAGTGAAAGCGGATTTCGAAAGACGGCGCAAAGAGGTGACTGACGACGCCATTGCCCGCGCCGACAGCGTCAGCAGATAGCGACGCCCAGGCAGGGGCGATCAGAAAATTTCGTCGGACGAAACTCTGGTTCTACGTAACCTTCATGAC
>DATNQY010000192.1:0-24479 GCA_036703785.1 Candidatus Obscuribacterales bacterium | reverse complement strand
CAAGGTCTACTATTGGCTGGCAGGCGAGGCGATCGAAGAAGGGGAAGAGGAAGGCACTGATGCCTTGTGCGTCGCGCACAACATGATTTCTTTGACGCCAATCAGTTTTAACATGACTGATTTTGGGATGATCGATAGACTCAAGCAATGGGCCGAATTCGCAAAAATTCTGGAGATAAAAGACCAAAGCGCAGTCGTGAAAAACGACCAGCCGTCCGCGAAGAAGGAAGCGAAATGACTTCCGAAGTCGCGGTCGTTGGAATCGACGCCGACAAGGCAGTCCGCCAATTCACTGTCGACTCGGTATGGAAGCAGAAGATAGGCTTCGGCAGCATGCTTACGGCGGCTTGGTTCTTGATTGCCATTATGGATGTCCGCACGCCGCTATTTCTGCCGGTTGCTCTGGCTATTGCCGGCTGTGTGACTGGATATTTGCTGCGCGTTGTTCGCGAGCGCATCCAATTTCCAGACGCAAAACGCTTGCCGGAATGGGACGAGTGGGCGGATCTCTTCATGTCCGGCATTACTTGGATCGCGATTCAATTCGGCATCTGCGTGCTGGCCATGATCATGATCACCAGCACCCTCATTCTCTCGATATATGCTGCGATCACGCCAAACGCTTATTCCGTTGTCATTGCGGAAACCAGCCTGATCGTGATCGTTTTGGTGGCATTATGGACAAGTTTTTTGTCGACCTTTCTCTGGGTAAATTTTGCCATCGAAGAACGAGTGACAGCCGCGATAGATCTTGGCAAAGTACGAGAGCAGGTGCGGCGCAACCCAGGCCAATTTTGGATGGCGTGGGCTTTGAGCTGCTCACTGCAATTCATCGCCATCGTCATCCCAGCGATGACAGTGATTGGAATTGTGTTGATTCCAACCACATTTTTCGCGGCGCAAATTCTCAGCGCCCACTTGCTTGTGCAAGCGTGGACGTCGGTTGAAAACTAGATCAGGGGGCTTACGCCGGCCGTCACCGTCCGACTACGGTGCGCACGCGACTTTCGGATGTGTAATACAACCGGCTTTCCGTTTTGCCCGGTTCGTTTATCGGACGCATTTCGGTGATCGGCAGTTGTGGAATTGCGATAGTGGTTGCAGGGGTAATACGCGGCACGCCGTCGAGATTCTGGAACAGCACAGCTAGCCACATAATCATGTCATTGACGCGCTTCAAGGCAATGCGGGACATTCCCTGCGCAGCCAGGAAGCCGTTCTGGAGCGCCTGCCGTGCCTGAGGCGAAAGTTGCACCGGCGTCGAAAGACTTGACAGGCGCCGGTTTACGACATTCAGCGGCCGCGCGGGTTGGCGATTAACCTCAGCCAGTCCCGGTGCCCAGCGTTTCGTGAAAGGCACGGATCCCGGAGTCGCCGTCGGATGAGGCATTCCCGGAATCACCTGCGCGATCTGTCGTCCAGAATTATCGTGCGTGTTTGCCGGCGGCTCTGCTGAAGCGGGCAAAGCAACCAACGCTACAGCGACGGCAAGTGTGCAAAATTTGTGGTGGGAATTGTTTCCAGCCAACATGGTAGTCACTCTCCAGGTAGCGGACGAGCTTTAAAACGCCGCGCGTATTATCGCACAGGCATCACCGCCCTTTTTCCCTCGTAGGGATTATATCTTGATAACCGCAGTGGCAAACTGATGCGGGCGACGGACGCCGTCGTCCGTACAAGAGATCTGATTAAGTTGTGGTAGGATAATCCTGGAGTATTCCGGCCCGGAGCCGGACCACAGCAATTCCACAAATGGAAGAACCTCACAGTAGTAGCCAATTTGCAGAGTTGCGCATTCCCTGGAAAACAATTTACTGGGAATTGCCGTATGAAGCCGGTCAAAATGCCTTGGCCGGTTCATTTTTTGGTTTCATGATCGGCAGTTAAGAGGAGGCCAACATCGCTCGCTGCGATGCTGACATTGCCATAGCACTTCAAATTTTATTGATGACTGTCCTTGTTTTCGTGAACGCATTTTTTGTGGCGGCGGAAATGGGACTAGCACGCATCCGACGTACACGAGTGGATCAGCTTGTTGAAGAAGGCAACAAAACAGCCGAGCTCGTGCAAAAGGAGTTGGAGAATCCCGAGCGATTCGTCTCGGCATGCCAACTGGGCATCACTCTTGCCACGCTGGCGTTGGGCGCCACCGGCGAAGAAGCTTTCGCCGTACAAGCATCTGCCGCCGTAAAGAGTTGGGGCGTGCTGCCGCAAGCCTCCATGCCGATTGCCCAAGCTCTATGCTATGTGGGCGCATTTACTCTTACCGCGTTTTTCCAGACTGTGTTCGGCGAGCTCGTGCCCAAGGTGTTTACCCTCGAGCGCGCCGAGCAAGTGCTGTTCAATCTCGTCTGGCCGATGAGACTGTGGTGCAAGATTACCGCACCGTTTCTCTTCGTGCTCAACGGGTTCACAAGTTTCATTTTTCGCTTGTTCAACATTCAAGCACCGCCGCGACGGCATTATGTTCACTCTGGCGAAGAGCTTCGCATGCTGGTTTCCGCCAGTCATGAAGAAGGCGTGATCGAAGAGGAAGCCGAAGAAATGCTGCACAGCGTTTTCGACTTCTCCGAGACAGTGGCCAGCGATGTGATGACCCCGCGCACCGACATGATTTGTTTGGCTGCTGGTGCCAGCGTCAACGAATTCGTCGATATGGCTCTGAAACACGGCCATTCGCGTTTGCCGGTATTCGAGGGGGACATTGACACCATATTCGGCATGGTGCACATTCGCGACTCTTTGCGAGCAGTGATAGAGCACAAGGGCAATACGCAAGTGCGAGAGTTGGTGCGCAAGGTCTTGATCGTTCCGGAAAACAAAGACGCAGGCGATTTGCTCACCGAATTCAAGAAAACCAAGACACACATGGCGATTGTCGTCGATGAATACGGCGGCACGCGTGGCATGGTGACGATGGAAGACCTCATTGAGGAACTCGTCGGAGACATTGCCGACGAGCACGAAGTGGTCGAAGAGTACATTCTGCGCCAACCCGACGGTGCTTATCTGATCGACGCGCGGGTTGCGCTCGACGAAGTAAACGAGAAGCTCTCATTGGATATCACCGACGAACAGTTCAACACGCTGGGCGGCCACGTTTTCGGCATGCTCGGACGCGAGCCGAAGGTAGGCGATGAAGTCGGCAACGACATCTTCACTCTACGCGTAGAAGAGGCCGACCGTCACCGCATATTAAAGCTGCGTCTGCAAATGAAAGAGCCGCAGGCTGAGCCGCAACCCTCGGATTCGGACGGCAAGACCGTGGTCGCGCCTGAAGGGCAAAGCCATGGCGGCAAGGCAATAGAGTCTACAAAGTAGCCGCGACACGCGCGTTACCCTCCACCTGGCTCTTGTCCAAGATAGGCGCTGGTCTTGCCGTCTGTCTGGAAACGCTCCAGGCGTGGAACAAACAGGATGAGCATGATACAAGGGGAGCTCACATGTCTTTAGGCGAACGCTTAGGAAAAAAGGGAACGAGAGGACCGGAAGGGACAAAGTCCGCGCCTCCTTCCCGTGTGCGTCTCACCTGGATTAACGGAACGCCCAGGTTAAACGAAACGCGAGTCCTCCTTGCCGAAGCCCAGAAGAATCGCGGCATTCTGTGCGAGCTGCCAATCAGGAGCGACATAGGGATCTTCCTGCTCACGTGCCAGGCCGACCACCTCTCGAGCGAGCCTTGTTGGACGCTGTACGAAGGCGAAGACGCCGCCAAGCAAGTGTGGACGTATCTAACGGAAAACGTGGACATGATCAACGACATCGTGAGCATGTCTGTTTTAAATCGGGACGCTAAAACGCAAGTCGATTTACCGCCGGGTCCGGGCGCTTCGCCAAAGGCAACGGCTGCGACGCCGGTTGCTGCCGCGCCCGCAGAGCCAACGCCGGCACCATTGCCGGCACCGGCACCGGCGCCCGAGCCGTACGTGCCACCGTCCTCACCGGCTGCAGACCCATTCACCGCCGCAGCGCAAGCATCAACCTGGCCGGCAGCACAATCGACACCCACATGGGGCGCGCCAGGCGGCGTCCAGGCGCAGTCGATGCCGGGCTGGGGACAAGCGGCCGGCGCCCAGCCCACCGATTGGCCCGCCGCGCAACCGCAAGCCGGGTGGGGCAATTCAAATCAACCCTTCGCACAGCCGCAGCCGTTTAACGGCGGCTATACGCCCGCTCAACCGTTGGCAGCCAGCCAACCGTACCCGTCCTCACAACCATCTGATTCTCCCTGGAAAACTGCCGCCGCGCCCGCTGATCCGACAAGCTCGGCATCAGAACTGAGCGCGTTTGCAAGCTCGCTTGACGCGAAAAAGGGAACAACAATCGCCGAGTTGGCAATGAGTCCAACCTTGCCCGCGGCTTGCGTCGATGCTGCTCTCAAACTTCAGGAAATGGTGCTCACAGGTCATTTCGGGGAAAACGTGGCATTGGTGGCTCTCAAATATGCCGCGCTGAACAATGGCGAACTGACTGACACCGTCTTGACCAGGGCGAAAGGCGAATTCTCGTCGGATCCCAACGAAGCAGTCAGAAAGGCCAGCGCCTTGCTGACGACGGCGGGCGTTTTCAAAGAGAGCGATGTGGCAGCCGCCGAGCAGCAATTGGAGAAACATAACAACAGTTTGTCCGAGGCTTTGGTATCATCTGGCAAAGTCGATAAACTGCTCCTGGAAGCGGCACAAGACTGCTTACCGCTCATCGACGATGCGAAGCTCAGGCAAGACCAAGCGATTATCGCGCTGCTCTATTGCCAGCGATCGCGCGCCAAACTAAAAGATGCCCTCGACGAACTCTCAATCGAAATCTAATCCGGAACTTTCCAACGCCGCGCTGATCAAAGAGGCAAAAAAGTTTCACATCAAGAAACGGCTCGGGCAGCATTTCTTGATAGATGTAAACACGTTGGAATTAATTGTCACCGCCATTGGTGCCTGTGAAAACGACACCGTTGTCGAGGTGGGTCCGGGAATCGGCTTTCTCACTCGCCTGCTCTCCCGCACGGGCGCCCGCATAGTGGCAGTCGACCTGGATCGAGAAAGTGTCGAGCGCTTGTCGGAAATAAAGCTACCCGGCGTCGAACTCAAACAAGGCGACTTCCTCCAGTTTGATCTTGGTCGCCTTGCCTTCGCAAAAGACGATTCGGGCGCCGCGTCGCTTGATCGCTTTAAAGTCGTTGGAAACGTTCCTTACCAAATCACAGGCTTGATTCTCGGACATATTCTGGGTGAGTTCGATGCACCGTCGCCCTGGTTCAACCGCATTGACACCATCGTTCTGACTGTCCAGCGCGAAGTAGCGCAGAGGATGGTGGCCAAACCCGGCAGTCCTGACTTCAGCAAAGCCAGCCTTTTGGTGTCGTATTTTTGCGAAGCCAGTATTGAAAAAATTGTGCCGCCGGAAGCCTTCTACCCGCCCCCTTCAGTAACCTCGGCAATCGTCAAGCTCATACCCCGACCACATCCACTCGTCAAGCCCAAGGATTTGCGGCTGTTCAAGCGAATTATTGAGGGTGGCTTCAAACAACGGCGAAAAATGTTGCGCAACGTGCTTTCCTTTGCCGGACTGCCTCAACAGCGTGTTGACGCCATCTTTAAGGAGCTCTCGTTTGATCCGCAAGTGCGGGCGGAGAGACTATCCCTGCACCAATTTGCTATGCTTGCTGACGCGTTTCACGATCACTTGAAGACGAATGCGCAAAATCAGGGCGCTAGCCCCGGCTAAGGTCAACCTTACCTTTGACATCATCGGCTCACTGCCGGACGGGTACCATCAGGTTGAAACACTGATGCAGTCTGTGGACTTGCAGGACGATATATCGTTGACCGTAGAGGACAGCGACCGTTTTGCCGTGAGCATAACTTGCACCAACGAAATTGTGCCGAAGAACTTCCCGCTCGATGATTCGAATTTGATGGTGAAAGCAGCCCGCCGTTTCTTCGAGAAGGCGGCACTAGCCGATCGATACAAAATATCTGTTGAAATCGAAAAAAGCATTCCTATCGGCGCCGGTCTGGCCGGCGGCAGCGCAGATGCAGCCGCGATGCTGGTGGGGTTGAACCATTTGTTCGGCAAGCCACTCAATCAGGCATCTCTGCTCGAACTAGCTGCGTCTCTGGGAGCCGACATTCCCTTCTGTATCGAAGGTGGCACCAGCATTGGCACCGCCCGCGGTGACAAGTTGCAACCCTTGAAACAAACTCTCTCTTTGTTTTATTGCATTGTTAAACCGAAAACCCTAAGCATCGCCACCGCCTGGGCTTATGGGCGCTACGACGCATACCAGGACACGATCGCTCGACCGAACCTGCAAGCAGCCGTGAAAGCCATGCAAACCGACGATTT
This sequence comes from Candidatus Obscuribacterales bacterium, assembly GCA_036703785.1. Lineage (GTDB taxonomy): Bacteria > Cyanobacteriota > Vampirovibrionia > Obscuribacterales > Obscuribacteraceae > JADYXS01. The sequence goes on along the minus strand of DATNQY010000192.1, from coordinate 18,137 downwards.
GCAAACAGCGGTAAAATCGTTCGGCAATGTTTTCGAGCCCGTGATTTTTGCCGAGCATCCAGACCTGCAGCCAATCAAGCAGCAAATGCTCAAAATAGGCTGTTGGTGCTGCCACCTATCCGGCAGTGGACCAGCGCTCTATGCCCTGGTCGCCGACCGTGAGCAAGCTCATGCAATACGCAAGAAAATGCTAAAAACAGATGACCTGGAATTTGATTATGTGCGATTATCTATGCCTGATCTCGGCCCGCCGCTCGAGTTCTACATTGCTCAGTCCACCGCCGGCGGCGTTACTCTACTTTCCTCGTAACTCATCTTACAGGGCGGCGTATCCCGCCCCCCAGGATCAAAGAAACAACCATGCCCCCAACCAGCACCAAAAAGTCACCGAAAGCCCCAGCCAAGAAAGCGCCTAAGGTCGCCGCCAAGAAAGCGCCCAAGGTCGCCGTCAAGAAAGCGCCCAAAGTCGCCGCCAAGAAAGCACCCAAGGTCGCCGCCAAGAAAGCGCCCAAGGTCGCCGCCAAGAAAGCACCGAAGGTCGTCCTTAAGAAAGCACCGAGGGTTGGCGCCAAGACGGCGCCCAAGGTCGCGCCCAAGAAAGCACCGAAGGTGGAAGCTAAAAAAGCGCCGAAGACTGCCGGCAATAAAAAGGCGACGGCTACTGCTCAGAAGGCACCGAAAGCCGGCGGCAAGAAAGCGGCAACGGCCGCTGCTGGAAAACCGCCGAAGGCTGTGGTGCACAAACCGGCGAAAGCTGCGGTCGTGAAATCACCGAAAAGCACAGCCCCAACTTCACCGCGAGCGAGCGTGATGACATCAAATCGAGCCGCCGAGCCGAAGTCGCCAACGCCGCCGTCCATGGCGGCGACTGCACCGAAGAAGGGACTGGAAGAGTTTCAACGAGTCAGCAATGAAACGGCTGCCGAAATTATGCAAATTCTGTGCAAGCAATACCCGAACGCGCAATGTGAATTGCTACATCAGAACCCGTACCAACTGCTTATCGCGGTAATTTTATCGGCCCAAACCACCGATGCTAACGTCAATAAAGTCACGCCTCAGCTGTTCAGAAGATTTCCCACGGCGAAAGCGCTTGCAGAAGCGCCGATCGACGAGGTCAAAAATATCATCCGATCCACCGGATATTACAACGCCAAGTCACAAAACATTCAAGCTTGTGCGCAGGCGTTGGTGACGCGTTTCGGTGGTGAAGTGCCCAATAACATTGAAGACCTCACCAACTTGCCCGGCGTTGGACGCAAGACGGCCAACGTGGTGCTGGGAGTGGCATTTAACGTGCCGGGCTGGACTGTGGATACGCACGTACAAAGATTGTCGTACCGGCTGGGTTTTAGCGAGGAATCCGATCCTGCCAAAATCGAAACGGATTTGCAGAAGCTTTTTCCGGAAGCGGATTGGACCAAGTATTCGATAACGCTGATCTGGCATGGCAGACGGTGCTGTTTTGCACGCAATCCGAATTGCGCCGGCTGTCCGGTAAATCGGCTTTGCCCGAGTTCGCTGGTTTAATCATGCACTGATATACTCTCTTATGGGAGTGTAAAATGAGCGCCGCGACACGTGTCCTCCAATTTCCACAGAAGTCTGTCGGAGTAGTTTATGCGAAGTGCTGCGGCGCACATTCGGCACGCGGCAAAGTAGTTGTCCATGAAGGCGAGGAAGTTGTCTGGCGGACATCGAAGGATGAAATCGATTTTTCGTTCTTGTCCAAGTTTTCAGGCAACGAGCTTGCCGGCATTCAGATCTTGTCGCCGCTCACGAATAGCGATTTGAGTTATTTCGCGCACTTGCACGACCTACAACTTTTGGATCTTTCGGAAACGGTCGTCAGCGACTCGGGCATGGTGCACCTGTCCGGTTTGAACAACCTGCGGGTTTTGCTGTTGGCGCGCACAGAGGTGTCGGATGCAGGACTGGCTCAAATCGCGCTGTTGCCCCGACTCATAGAGCTGGATCTTTCGAACACCCATGTTAGCGACGAGGGCGTGGGCGAGCTGGAAGACAGCACCAGCCTGCTGAGTCTCAAACTTTCCAACACCGGTATCACGGACAGTGGCATCGCGCAGCTCGCTCGCATAAAACAACTGCAGGCGTTGACTCTCGACAACACTGGAATCACTGACCATGCCACGCAATCATTGTCGTCCATGGAAAATCTGTTGATGCTGAATATCAGCCGCAACCCGCTTTCGGATAAGTGCTGCAAGGCATTGGGAGACATCAAATCGTTGGTTTGGCTCAGCCTCGATGACACCAAGGTGTCCGACGAAGGCGTGGCGCATCTGGTGACCTTGCCTAACCTACAGGCACTATGCCTTTCGGTAACACGTATCGGCGACAAGTCAATCACCATGCTGAGGAATGCCAAAAATCTCAGCTATCTCGTCGTTTCAAACACGATGCTCACCGATGCTTGTGTCGATCAGTTCAAGAAATTCAAGGCGCTCACTTACCTCAATATCAAATTCACACGCATCTCGCCGGCATTGCTCGAACGGCTGGAACACCAGTTGCCGTCGGTGAAGGTAGAGGTAAAACCAAAGCCGCTTCCGGAGTCCATTTCACTTGATGTAGACGAGGTCGACTAGCTATCCGACGCGGCCGCTTTTCTCTCGCGGTAGCGACGTTGTTTGTGCGAAAGATACTGCGGGTCGGTGCATTGTTTTGCGATTTGGAATGCCCGCGATCGGCAGGACTCCGAGCAAAAACGTCCGCGTGCGCTAATGAAAAAATCTCCGCAACGCTCCCAATCAGTTTTGTTGGAGTCAAGTTGTGAGAACTCAGGAATCTCAGCGCGCCAACGCGTCTCGTCCGGCATTAGATCTAGTGCTTTGTCGGGATGGTAGAAGCCTTCGCAGCGACGTAAACTGCGGTTCTCCGACGATTCGATTTCAGACAGGTACATAATGAACTGCAGGAAGACAGTCTGCTCCAACTGGAGGACAGCTCTCCCGTTACCGAGCCCAGCTCTTAGCGCAGGCAGCGACTTGCCTGCTTCTTGGAACTCCAATTTCACGTCTGCGAGTCGCTTATTTATAGATTCCGTATCCAACCGCTCGCCGAAATGCGATGCGGCCATCTGCATCCGGATGAAACGCATGGCTTCACGGAAATGTTGAACCTCGCCCTGGTCCAACTTGTCCGTTTTTAGGAGGTCCTTCAAATAGCTGTCTGCATCCTGGGTGTCGGCCCAGTCGAAGGCGGCATTAACAATGTTCAGCCAAAGCATGTTTACTCGAGTATTGACTACAACGCTTGAGCGTGGTAACGTTACAACGTAGAAGCGTAGTATTAATCATACTGTGCTCGTCCGGTTCTTTCAATATGCAGACCGAAATCGCTGTCGGGGCGCCGGTATCGCCGCTCTGCGACCGCACTGAGGGGTAATATGCGCTTGCTGAAGCGTCATCTCACCGTTGGTGAGATGACGGTGCCTTTGATTGCTTGCTCTATGCTCAATGCCTTTGTTGGCTTAGCCGATACCTGGATCGCGGGCAGCATCTCGCCTGGTGCTCAGGCTGCCGTCGCCATCGGCGAGCAATTTCTATATATCGCCATTTGTATGGTCAGCGGACTGACAATTGGGCTGTCCACCGTAGTGTCGCAAGCACTCGGTGCCCGAAAAATATCGCTGGCGCGTGCCTATGCCGCTGACGGCATGATGCTCGCTGCTGTGTTCGGCCTCGCCGGTGCGATCGTAGGCATCCTCCTTCCCAACCAGCTATATGCGTTTCTCCAAATTCCAACAAATGTTGCGCAGGTCGGTAGCCGCTATCTCTTCATTTGCTCCTTCGGCAATTTGCCGTTTTCCTTGCTGCTCATGGTGTGCGCATTGCTGAGATCGTTTGGAAGACCTCTAGTTGCACTGATGATCACCGCTTTGTGCAGCATCATCAGCGTTACTGGCGCATTCTATTTCACGCATGGCGAGCACAACATCGGCATAGATGCGCTGGGGCTTTCATGGCTGGTTGGATCAACAGCGGCCGTGATTTTGGGACTCGCCTTCGTACATCGAGCACTGAAACGTCCATCGCGTCTAATTGTCGTGGATGCGCTGCAAGAGCGGTTGTCGGCGCTGCTAAAGCTTGCATTGCCACCGGCTTTCAGCGAAATTATTTACGGGGTTGCCACCATTCTCTTCTTTCGAGAAGTGCTTCAGGCTTCCGGCGGTTTGGCCGCTCAAGCAGGCTATGCTGCCTGCCAAAAGATAGAGGAAACGTTTGCAACAATGCCAATGCAGGCAGTGAGCCAGTCCGTTGCGTGCGTCGTCGGCAGAATGTTCGGCGCTGCAAATTTTGCGGCAGCGAATGAAACGGGCAAACGAGCCACCGTATGGTCAGGCGCGGCAATGATACTCGTCGGTGCGTTGATCGCGTTGATATCACCGGCATTCGCTCATTCGTTCTCGGCGTCAGCCGACACTCAAGGCGCAATCGGCACGATTTTATGCTTCGCACCACTGCTTTATGCAGGGCTGGGCGTAAGTACGGCTGCCGGCGGAGCGCTGGATGGTGCGGGACGCTGTGCGCGCGTAGCTTTTGTTTATTCCGGTTCTGCCGCGTTGGTGCGGTTGCCGGTGGCCGTACTGCTGCTGTTGTGTGGAGTTGATGCGTTGACGCTTGTGGTTACAGCCGTACTTCTGCCGCGTTGCGTCGCTTCGTTGATCTTAGTGAACGATTTGCGGATCGGGCTCGGTGGAAGCGGAAAACCGGCTGAGAAGGTCATTGCTAGCGGGCTCACGCCCGCCGGTACATAATCGTGGCGAAGCGGGCTTACGCCCGCCGGTAGATGATCGTATTTTCAGCGCAACTTAATGCTTTTTGTTTTTATGATGTTTCTTTGACTTATCAGCGCCGGCCGCGGACTCGGCCTTGCCACCGCCAGTGGTGTGCTCCTTGCCCTTTCCGGCGTTGGCGTTATCGGCCTTCGCCGCATCGGCGTTCGCACCATCGCCTTTAGATTTGTCGGCTTTCGCTCCATCGCCTTTTGGCTTGTCGGCGCTCGCCTTATCTTTTGCTTCAGTCTTTGTGTTGGTCGTGCTTGGCGGCACCGGCGCTTCTACTTTCACCGGCGGCAGGTTGGGATCAATGACCAAAACATGCCGGCTGTTGAAACCAACGGCGTACGAGAGGAGGAAGGTATCCACGATCACGACAGCTGAAACAAAAACAGTTGCGGCTTTCATGCCTAATCACCGTTGAAGTGGAAAGTGTCTGAGGAGTCACCACTGTCGGTGGCACTGCGTGCATAGCTTGCCAGCACATCAGATGATTTGTAATTTTCCTGGACACTCTGTCCGTTCACTACCTGGACGGTCAATAGGCTGCTGCCGTCGCCTGCGTGTTTGTTGTAGTCACTGCCGAGGGATTTGGCTTCGAACACGACGGTGTTGTCGCCATGTTTGACGAGATTGGTGATATTGACTGTTTTGCCGGGTCCGAAAAAGTTATCTACCGGAGTTCCATTGACCTTGGCGGTAATTGAATACCCTATGTAGTCGGAGCCCGAAGATGAAATCCAGTACTTGCGATTGATTGCCGGCGGCGCAGTGCTTGCTATAGAGAGACCGCCGTTGGCTGCCGTGGCGCTCGGCTGTCCCTGACCGCTGTGAGCGGCAGCAGGCGGCAAATTCGCGATCGCCGGTTGGGAGATGGCTCCAGGGGTTCCGGGCGGGACTTCGGCAATCGGCGCCATTCGCTGGTGAGTGCCCCAGAAATAGCCTCCAAACCCGGCACCGGCGATGAGCATGCAGACAATCACAAACTCGGAAATGGCCCGGAGAATCTCACTGCCTTTGCCTTTTGGCTTCTGTGTCATGGCGGTCTTCAACCTCGGGGTATTGCCTATAGTTAAATGCATCGTTCCACGGTAATTTTCAATTCTATCCAAGTCAGCCATATTCTGCCGGAGATTCGTGGAACATTCCACATAGCGAGCGGATGGGAGATGTATTGGTTGAAACGTCAGCGATCAGCGGGTTTAAGCAAGATCGTGCATCGCACAGCGATGCCGAGATTGCTTACTTACTTGGTTCGGCCGCCGCTTCCATGTCTTTTGGCCGCTATCATTGCCTGCATGGCGGTTTTTTATGCTCCACTGACGCCGGCTTGGTCTGAACAGTCGCAATCGGGCGACAACTACAGCTCTCAGAAAAACGCTTACGATTTGTGCACGAAAGCAGCCGGCATGATGAGTGTCGGGGATTACGCGGGCGCCCGTGACGCTTTAACGCAAGCCGTGTCTTTCGATCCCACGCAGTATTCGGCGAACGCGCACACCAACTTGGCTGAATGCTATAGGCATCTCCACGATTACCACCATGCACTGGCAGAAGCCTCCCAGTCCTTGAAAATTCAACCGTCCTACAACAGTGCGCTGTTCACGATGGGGATGATCTATCGGGACATGAATGATTTGGATAAAGCGACGGAGTACCTGCAGCGTTATGCGCAGACAGCAGATCCGAACACTGCGCGAAACGTGCAAAGCCAATTGAAAGAAACGCGAGTCTGGCGAAACTTGAAACTCGCTTCCGAATATCTCAATTCCCGCCAGGAAGAGAAGGCCGTATCACTGCTGGAAAAAGCCGCCAAAGATGATCCATCATCGCTATCTGGACAAGTGCATGCGCAACTTGCGTATGCGTTGCGAAAAACGGGCGCGCCCGAGCGCGCGGTTGCCGAGGCGAAGAAGGCGTTGGCACTTGATCCGGACAACAAGAACGCGATGTATTGTCTGGCGACGGCTTGCGGCGACGTCGGGCAGTTTGACGAGGCGATCCGTTGGATCAACAAATACGTAAGCGCGGAAACTGATCCTGTTCAACGTGCCGAAGCACAGGGTTACGTGACAATATTCGAGCTGGACAAACAAAAGAGAGATAATCCCGCAACTACCGAAGCAGACTATCTTGATCAACGAACCGATCAATTACGCTGGCCGAAAGACCGGCTTCCGCTCAAGGTTTGCATAGGCTCGGGTAGCGGCGTTACCGGCTATCGAAAGAACTTTGATACGTTCATCACGTCCGCTCTCGATAATTGGTGCCAGGGATCGAAAAACAAACTCGAATATAAATTAGTCAGCAATCCGAGCGGCGCCGACATTGTCGTGCGGTGGACAGCTGATAGCGTCAAGGCAAGCGACGTACCAGCCGGCATGAGAGCGGCCGGAGTCACCGACTTTGACTCTGACGCGCAAGGTAACATCAAGACTGCGGATATTGCCATCAGAACAGTGGATGCATTCAATACCTCACGCGCATTGCAGGACGGCGAGTGCGCGTCGGTATGCATTCACGAGGTGGGACATGCGCTCGGGCTGCCTCACTCTACCGCCATCAAAGACATCATGGCCTATCGTTCTTCGGCGGCGCAAAGCGGGTCATTGACCGCTCGCGACAAAGCAACTATTTCGCGTTTGTACGGTGATTATCCTGCGCTTGCATTTGTGCCTCAGAGCATACCGACAGCGACACTGAAGTTCTTGCCACCACCGGCCTTCATGCCGCCGAAGCCTGAGGATACAAGCAAATTGCTGCCGCCCATGTTCTTGCCGCCACCGATCGAACGCGAGAAGAAATTGACGCCGCCGCTGTTCACACCGCCACCCCTGCGTCCCGGCACAGCGAACTCCGCCGCATCCAAAGCGCCTGCGGTCCCATCATTTTTGCCGCCGCCTGTACCACGCGAAAAGCGGGATGAAAAGCCAGCGGCGCCGTTCTTCACGCCGCCTGCAAAGTAGAAGGCGTTTCTCCGTTTAATCACCTCACCACGCGACCATTGTGAATTTCGCACAGTATCGATGCAGTTTTTTTGCGATATTCGCAAGATTGCGATATTCGCAATTTTCGGTGGGTTTCTCTTTGCGATTTTCGCAAAACAAGATTCGACAGGACTTGCGACGTCGGACGTAGGCGGCTTCAGCAAGGAACTTTACACAAGCAGTCGATTCATTTGACAATGGAATTTACTGATGGATAATCGTTGGCATGCTTAACCGCGCGACCACGATCATGGCAATGTCGATGCCCTCCGGAGGAGGGAGGCGTTGCCACGCGGGTTTAGCATAAGTAGATAAACCACAATCGTGTGACAAGCCCCCTTCTCCCGCCGGAGAAGGGGGCTTATCACTTGGGAGGAATTTCATGACCGAAGTACAAAACATAGATCAATCAAAAGAATGGCGTTTTGCGACGCAAGCAATTCATTGCGGGCAAGATGCCGATCCCGCCACGGGAGCGCTGATTACACCGATTTATCAAACGTCGACATTTGCACTTGAAGAACTCGGCAAAAACAAAGGCTACCAGTACGCCCGCACGCATAACCCTACACGCTCCGCGTTGGAAGAATGCCTCGCCGCGCTTGAGGGCGCCCGCTTCGGACTGGCATCGGCATCGGGATTAGCAGCCGCGGCGACCGTTCTAAACACCCTGTCGGCAGGCGATCATGTTGTAGTCGGCGAAGATGTATACGGTGGCGTTTATCGCTTGTTTGAGCGGGTTTTGACTCGTTACAAGCTCTCGTTCACCTATGTGAACGCACGCGACCTTAATGCGATCGAGGGAGCAATCAACAAGGACACCAAACTCGTGTGGATCGAAACGCCAACCAATCCGCTTTTGCGTTTGGCCGATATAGCTGCGATTGCTGATCTGGCGCACAGTAAGGGGCTGTTGCTTGCCGTCGATAACACTTTCGCCACTCCGTACTTTCAACGCCCGCTGAGCCTCGGCGCGGACGTCGTGATTCACAGCACCACGAAATATATCAGCGGACACAGCGATGTGATCGGCGGTGCTATTGTCACGTCCAACGAGGAACTCTACGAGCAACTTAAGTTCTATCAAAACGCCGTGGGTGCAGTGCCCGGGCCGTTTGATTGCTTCTTGGTTTTGCGCGGATTAAAGACTCTGGCATTGCGCATGAAAGCGCACCAGAACAACGCGCTGTCTATCTCTAAATTCTTACAAGAACATCCATCTGTAGAAGAAGTTCACTATCCTGGCTTGCCGACACATCCGCAATACGACCTGGCGCGCCGGCAAATGACCGGTTTTGGCGGCGTGGTGGCATGTGTGGTGAAAGGCGGACTGGAAGGCGCTCGGCACGTTGTGAATAACACGCAATTATTCCAGCTCGCCGAAAGTCTAGGTGGTGTCAAGTCGCTGATTTGCCATCCAGCACCCATGACTCATGCACCGATCCCAAAGGATGTGCGCGAGCAATGCGGCATCGTTGACGGTCTGATCAGACTCTCGACCGGCATCGAAGACTCGCAGGACCTTATCGTTGATCTCGACCGGGCGCTGCGCGGGGTCGCACCATACACGCGAACGTACACGCAACTGGCGTCGGTCTAGGCACGAGAATTGTCTTTCTGGTACCGGCGGGCTTTAGCCCGCTGGAAGAACTTCACACGAGGAATTTAACCATGTCACAAGTATCCGTTCTCAAATTCGGCGGCACATCCGTCAAAAACATCGGTCGCATCCGCCACGTCGCTGAAATCGTGGCCGCTAATCCGTCCGAGAAGAAACTCGTTATCCTATCTGCGATGGGCGACACGACAGACCATTTGCTGGCATTATCTCTCGAATGCGCCGAAGATCCCGACAAGCGGGAACTCGATCTTCTGCTTTCTACAGGAGAACAAGTTTCAATCGTGTTGCTCGCGTTGACGTTGAAATCACTAGGCATCAAAGCGAAGTCGTTCACAGGCGCACAAATCGGCATCTACACCGACGACGCGCACGGCAACGCAAATATTCGCCACATCGACCCCGTTCGTTTGCACAATGCACTTCGGGACTGCGATGTCGCGGTCATCGCCGGGTTCCAGGGCGTCAGTTACAGCGGCGAGACCACCACCCTCGGTCGCGGCGGATCGGACACCACTGCCGTTGCCGTCGCGGCGGCATGCAATGCATCCATTTGTGAAATCTACACCGACGTCGATGGTGTCTTTGATTGCGATCCCAATCGTCATACCGAAGCACAATTGATCGATTCGCTGTCATACGACCGGGCGCTCGATCTCGCACAAAATGGCGCACAGGTCGTCCACGACAAAGCGATCCAGCTAGCACGAGAACACGCAGTAAAACTCCGGGTCCGCAATACGTTCAACCCGGGTTATACGGGTTCGTTGATTTCAGCTTGATGTAAGCTCGTAAGCTCATGATAGCGGCGGGCGAAAGCCCGCCTTCTACCGTCAATATCGCGGTGCATCAGCCGATGGCCGCCTCTATGTCAGTTTTTGAAAAGTCGCTGCCTTTGAAAAGCAACGGCTCACCAATATCCTTTGCTAGCGCGTAGGCAAAACAATCGCCAAAGTTCAGCTTGGCAGGATGCCCGCTGCCTTTGCCAAAATCGCGATATGCCGCCCGAGCAATGAGAGCCTGCGATGCGCTTACAGGTTCGATGGTGATTTTCGCTTTCTTGATGAGTTCATCAAGCTTACGGCTAGCAATGGGACTGCGGCCCCCATCGATAATACATGCGGACTCGACAAAATTTGCGGCGGAGATTCTACAGTCTGCGGAGTCTGCGACTGCATCTGCGTATACCTTCCAGTCAGACTCGTGCCGCAGCATAGCGATCAATGCTGACGTATCAATAATCACTTGGGCAACCCTTTGTCGTCATAGAGCAAATCGCCGTGATCACCCGAAAAGTAAGGCTCCTTGAGATGAGAAGCACAATCTTTGCCGATTTCGCCAATGAGTTCGACCAGATTGGTCGTTTTTCGACTACGAGATCTGCGTACCCGTTCGAGTCGCTCCTGCAATGCATGTGTCACCGCTGCTGTGACAGTTTCACCCGTCAGCTCCGCCAATTCCAGTGCCAATTTATGAGCGTGCTCGCTCTTTATATTCATGCTCATCAGTGAACCCTTCTACCTTCATACGGTAGATTCTACCATCCGCCGCAATTTCAGGCAAGGCTGGCTTTCGGCCGCCGATACCATGAGCCGTCTTAGCGCTTCGCTGCCGGTTTCTTGAGCTTGGGAAGCGGAAGTGAAGGTCGCTGATCGAACTTCGGCATCTTGAAGGGCTTCTTCTTCATTTCATCCAGAATCAGCTCGAGTGCCTTGTCCATCTGCGGATCGCGGCCCATCCGGTAATCTTGCGGCGTTATGTCAACGTCGTAGTCAGGATCCGTGCCATAGTTTTCGACGCCCCAGCCGACGTCGTTGAACCAGAATGAATATTCCGGCTGTGTGGTGATGGTGCCGTCGACGAGATGATGCCGGGCATTGATGCCTATGACACCACCCCAGGTGCGTTTACCAACCAGAGGGCCAAGCTTGTACAGTTTGAAGCAGTGACTGAAGATGTCGCCGTCAGAACCGGCAAACTGGTTGGTGATTGCCACCATGGCGCCAGCTACGGAATGAACGGGATACGGCTCTGGCTGCCCCCAACGGCTGACGTCGTATCCAACGCGCTTGCGGGCAAGCTTTTCGAGAAGCAGCTGCGAAACATGTCCGCCGCCGTTATAGCGAACGTCGACGATCAAGCCTTCGCGGTGGATTTCATTGAGGTATCCGCGGTGGAACTCCGAATAACCCGCCGGACTCATGTCAGGAATGTGCACATAACCGACTTTGCCCTTTGTCTTCTCATGAACATACTTGCGATTGGCTTCAACCCAGCCGAGATAGCGGACCAACCCTTCGTGTCCTAAACATTTGACGGCAACCCGCTTTTTGTTTTTCTTGCCGTCAGTGAGAGTCAACATCACTTCTTTGTTGTGGCAATTCAGCAAAAGCTCGTCGACCGAACAGGTTTTCGAAACAGGTCTGCCGGACACAGCCATGATGCAATCGCCGACGTTCACACCCAAGCCTGGCTGCGCAAGCGGAGAGTCAGCCTCGGGATCCCACGAGTCGCCGCGGTAAATGTGGTCGATGCGATAACCGGCGCTATCTTCATCGAACGACAGATCGGCGCCGAGGAAGCCGCGATAGTATCCGGGCGGCCAGCGGTGATCGCCACCCATTTCATATGCATGCGACGTGCCCAGTTCACCCTGCATTTCCCAAATTAAGTCGGACAATTCTGCTCTCGAATTAACGCGCGGCAGCAAGCTCGCGTATCGATCGTAAATCAATTCCCAATCGACGTCAGACATCGATTCCGTCCAGAAATGATCTCTCTGAAGCCGCCACGTTTCATCGAACATTTGTTTCCACTCGGCTTGCGGCTCGATCATGATGCTCATACGGCGCAGATCGATCCAGCCCGTTTTTCGAGTAGCCTCGTCCGATGACGGACCGGCCTGTGAATCCAAACCCGCAAGTCCATCACAGACGCGCAAACGGTTGTTGCAACTGTAAATTATGGTGCGGCTATCGCGACCGGTGACAAAGTATTGCACGTTATGCTGCAACACGCCGGATCGGTTTTCTTTGAAGTCATAAGCGAGCATGGTGCCACCAGGATTGTCCCCGTTCCACCAGCGGAAAGTCCTCTTAATACCCTTTACGGGTCGCTGCAAGAACGCAGCCCGTCCGGTCAAGCCAACAATTTGACTGTACTGACCTTCTTCGACCGGAAATGCCAACACGCGATCTTCTATGCCCTCGAAGTCGATACTCACCGGTTTGGGCTGTGGTGCCGCCGGCGCGGCCGCAGCCGCCGGTGCGTCTTTCTTTTTCGCATTCGACTTGGTGGCGTCGGACTTCTTCTTGGAAGCAGCCACTTTGCCCTTCGCCGTCGCTTGTTTCTTGTCGCCGCCTTTCTTGTCGGCATCGGCGAATTCACCGGGCTTTGGCGGCGTAAAAGCAGAAGTCGTTTCCACCAGCGGGCGCACGGTGGGAACGAATGGAGATTTGACGTCCTTGCGCAACGTCAGCAAATAGGGTCTGGTCGCAAACGGAAATCCAAGGTCGAACATCAATTGATCGTAGACTGGGTTAAATTCACGCACAGACAAGAAATAAAGATAATTTCCGTCCGGGTCCCAACTTGTGCAAAAGTCATGTCCGATCGGGCGCGTGACGTCATGTATCTCGCGTTTCTCGGTGTCATACACGCGCACGTTGCTCGCGCCCGGGTATTGCGAGTATGAATATGCAACCCAGCGGCCATCCGGCGACCAAGACAGGCTGTCGATGTCGCGAACGGGACAATGATCGACGACTTCGGTTTTCTTCTTGTCTATGTCGATTAATACCAATTCGTGCTTATGGTTGGACACCGCCAAAGTATTGCGCACAGGCGACACCGCCATCTCCATAATTCTGCCGATGTCTTTGTTGGTAGCAAAATAGGGCTTCGCGCTTTGATCTGCCGTATGCACTTCAACGCGATCATAGCCCGACAAATCATTGGTCACGACGAAGTGAGTGCCGCATGGCAGCCACTCGAGATAGCGATATCTGGTCTTGCTTCCTACACCGTGCTGAACGCCTGCTTCTTCCCAGAAGGGCATGGTGAACGGCTGACCGCGCGAGATCATTCCGATTGAGTGCGCCTGCGGGTGAAGGCTTACGTAGTGAATATTGCGGCTCGCCTCCATGAATTTGCGAACGTTCTGCCGTGGCGCTGCAGCCATCTGCACATCGATGCGCTTGCACTGATCTTTGGCGGGATCGAACACATAGATGTCCGCACCGCAGGTGTAAACAATGCGTCTTCCGTCGCTGGATGGGAAGCGAACGTAGTATTCGTCGTGATGGGTGTGGCGCTTCAAATCGCTTCCATCAGGCCGACAGGAATAAATGTTGCCGATTCCTTCGTGATCCGAGAGGAAGAATACGCGCCCGTTCAGCCACATCGGCGACGCAAGATTGCCCTTCAACGTGACCAGGCGAGAGAAATTGCCGCGCCCTTTCTGATCTATCCACAACTCGCCGGCAGTGCCGCCGCGGTAGCGCTTCCATCTGGCGGGATCGCTGTTGTTGCGTCCAATCACAATCGCACCGCTTGTGGCGGCGGCAATCGATACTGCATGTCCCAGCTTCAGCGGTCGCGTTTCGCCGCCCGCGGCGTCCACCTCGTAAAGTTCGGGCGTACCGAGGAATGCTTTGGCATCGGAAGAGAATGCAATGCGCAACCCGTCGCTGCTCCAACCCGAAATCATCATCCATCGCGAGCCGGTAAAGGTAATCCGTCGCGAAGGACCGCCCTCGGCGGGCATTGTGTACACTTCGGGATCGCCTTCCTCACGAGCGACGAATGCCAATTGTTTTCCGTCGGGCGAAAGCCTGGGGTGGGAGCATGCTCCGTGGCCCGCCGTTAGCCTGCGCGCGATGCCACCGTGCACCGAAACAGCCCATAAATCATCTTCGCAAACGAAAACGATCGCATCGTTGCATATAGTCGGAAATCGGTAATAACCGCTCGCGCTTGTCATGAGCCGCCCCCAGCGTACTGATAAGTGGCAAATTATAGCCGTTCTGCATTGCCAACTACCGTGATTTCATCTATCTTGTGAGCGTTTCCGCTATCTCTAAGGAATAGATGAATGACCCGGATTAAACGGCTGGCAGCCGCGGCGCTCCTGGCGATGAGCTTCACTGGACAGATCGCTCGCGCAGACGATGGTGGCATTTCATTTGGCGGCTCACCACACCTTATGGGCGCGCACGCAAGCGTCGCTATGAAAGACGAAGTCGTCACTATGGATATCAGCGACAAACTAATTAAAGTCGATTGCAAATTTCTCTTTCACAATGACGGCCCGGCTGCAGTCGTACGGATGGGCTTCCCCGACCAGGGGCAGGGAGCTGCGGAACCTTATGAGGGCGTCGACATTCGCCCGACCGGATCCAATCTAAAGGCAACGTTCCGCACTTATGATTCCTGGGTCGACGGCAAGAAAGTCGCGACCAAACTGGTGCCAACCAACAATCGCGAACTCTATTGGCACACGAAAACGGTGAGTTTCAAACCCAAAAGCGATTGCCTGATTCGCGACACCTATACGCTCGAGCCAGGCGCACAAGTTACGGCCGAAAACGGTATGTATCAGCAGACCTATTACGTTCTGCATACCGGATCGTCATGGCATGGACCGATTGGAAAAGCCGAAATTATCGTGAAGTTTGCACCGGATGTGGTGCATGGTCCGATTAATCTGCGAGCTCTGAGTTCGATTCCCGGCAAGGACGTCAAACATTTGAAGTGGTCGACGATGCCGGCAAATACGGTTATTTACGAAGGACCTGTTGAGCCAAAAGTTGAAGGCAACACGCTGCGTTTCGTCTGCGAAAACCTGAAGCCGACAGAAAAAGACGACGTGCATCTGTATTACGCGTTTCGCATGCTGCATAACCTGTAGCCTCCGATCCAAGCGGGCTTGCGCCCGCCGGTACATGATCGGGAACGCTTGGCAATGGAACCAAAGTTGCCAATTCCGGCGAATTCCTTTAATCTTGAAATGCGGGCGCGGCACCCGCCTCCTCGGGACAAGAACCTAGAAAGCGGTCTTAGTGGTCTTCTCCTTTTTCGGCAACAAACGCTGGTTTGGCAATGAAACGAAAACAGAAGAGAAAGCGCAGCAACAGGCGCCTGTGAGCGACGCGCTGGAACAATCGGAAGCAACCTCCAACGAAGCGAAAGCGCTCGAGCCGCTGCGCTTCCGCTATCCATTTCGCGGATACCAGAAAGAAATTATCGAGCTGGTCAAACTGAAGCTCGAAAGAGGCGAACGCCAACTGCACATAGTCGCCCCGCCGGGCGCCGGCAAAACCATTATCGGATTGCAGCTAATCACTGAATTTAAGCAACCAGCCCTAGTCGTATGTCCAACCACGACAATTCAAGCTCAGTGGGGGCAAAAGCTCGATCTTTTCGTGCCGCCCGAGCTCGAAGGAATGCTTTCGCTTTCAGATATTATCGGAACCCACGAAGATAAGCCGCTCAAACCAATAACATTTCTGACCTACCAGGTGCTCTCGTTGCCCGGCAGCGAACACGAATATCTGCAGAAGCTTGCTCACAACGAATGGGTGAAAGAGCTGTGCAAAGGTTCTCCGCTTTCCGGTGGCGAAGCGGAACTACGCATCATGGAATTGATGCAGAACAATAAAAAAGCGTACAACCGAGAGATGTCTCGCCATGTCAGCCGCCTGCGGCGACAACTCACGGATGTGATCGACCTCAAGGAAGTTCTCCATAAGAACGCTTTGGCGCTACTCCAGGCATTGCGACGTCAAAAGTTCGGAGTAGTAATCTTTGACGAATGCCACCATCTCACCGATTATTGGGCCGCGGTCATGACACAGGTCACGCGCATGCTCGACGATCCGATTATAGTCGGGTTGACGGGCACACCGCCAGAAGGAAAATCGAGCTCGCAGGAGACGCGCTACCTCACGCTGGTGGGTGACATCGATTATCAGGTTCCCACACCGGCCCTCGTACGCGAAGGCGGCTTGGCCCCATTCCAGGATCTCGTTTACTTCACGGAGCCCACCAGCAAAGAGGACGATTTCCTCGAGAGGCAGCACGAAGAATTCCATGTAGTGATTGACGAGTTGCTGGCCGCCGAACCACCGATGCTGAGCGAGTGGGTCTCGGAGCGGATAAACGAGTCGGTGAAGCGAAAGAAGGATTCGTACCTGGCAAAGCGAACGGACTTGCAGGCTGCTATGGTGCGCTTTGCGTGGAAATACAAGCTCCACTTGCCGCTGGGTCTGGAGCTTTCCGATTCGTTGCGCCAGTCACCGTTGATCGATGACTGGATGATGATCCTCGAAGATTTTGCGTTGAACTCTCTGAAAGTCAGTGCATCTGTGGACAACCATGCGCTGTACGAAAGAATTCGTTCCGCAATCATGAAGCTCGGATTCGGATTGACAGAACGCGGACTGCGCAAACAGGCATCCCCTGTCGATCGCGTGCTCGCATTCTCGCGAAGCAAATCAACTGCCGTTGCGCGGATTCTCACCACCGAATACAAGAATCTCGACGACCGCTTGCGTGCGGCGGTGGTTACCGACTTCGAGAAGATGTCCGCCACATCCGTAAAGACGGCGAAGGGTGTTCTCAACGCAGAGTCAGGTGGCGCTGTCGCGGTTTTGCGCGAGATGCTTCAACAGCCCATCGGTCAATACTTGAATCCTTGTATGGTCACAGGTTCGCTGCTGTTGGTAGATCGTCGGATTGCCGATCAATTTGTGCAGGCTGCGCAGGAATATTTGGCGGCCGAGGGGCATAAGTTCAATCTTGAAGTTAAGGAACGTCAGCTGAAAAATGAACTGGCGACGGACCCTGTTCAGGATGCCGCCGAAGAAGCCGACGGCAGCAGCGACAACGGCGAATCCTCTGGCGGATCCGAAGCAGAACAGGGAGGGTTCAAATTCCACGACGACATTGATGGCGACTACCAGTTCGTCGCACAAGGAACACTCTCATTCGATCCGGACTTCCCGGCAATAAGTTCTCTAGCAAATCACCCGAACGCAGAAGAGGCAGTCAGCGTCAGCCATGCAGACCTCAAGGGTCTGGATTCCGACGGTATGGTTAAAGTCACGGACGACGAGTTCGAGCCGTTTGTAGAAATCACCGCCGGCAGCGCTGAGTGGGAAGCGCGTCTCTATGTCGGCATGGCCACTGCCTTGCTCGAACGCGGGATCACCAAGTGCTTGATCGGTACGCGCGGCATTTTCGGCGAAGGTTGGGACTGCCAATCGCTGAACACGCTCATCGATTTAACGACAACCACTACACCGATGTCGGTGAAGCAGCTGCGCGGTCGATCGATTCGTCTAAACGTTAACGATCCGCTTGGAACGCGCAAATGTGCAAATAACTGGGACGTGGTCTGCATTGCGCCGCATCTGGAAAAAGGACTGAACGATTATCAGCGATTCGTACGCAAGCACCAGGGCTATTTCGGAATCTCGGATGACGGACAGATCGAATGCGGCGTGGGGCATGTACATCCATCGTTCTCTGAACTTACTCCGGCGGAAGTGTTCCAACACTACTCCGATTTCAACAATGAGATGACCGATCGGGCGCTGTGTCGGGATCAGATCTATGACCTGTGGAAAGTCGGCAAGCCGTATCAGAACAAATGTCTCGGTTGCGTCGAAGTTGGCTCGCTGCGCAGGCTGGCTCTGACACCGCCGAACATTCGACGAGATTTGAGCTATCG
>DATNQY010000191.1:0-6347 GCA_036703785.1 Candidatus Obscuribacterales bacterium | reverse complement strand
AAATATTGCCGGGCATGCCTCGAGTCGCCAAAACACTCAACAGTTTACCACTTGGCGCGGCGCCCGTTTACGCAGACAGGGCGGCGCGTTGCGACGCCCCTACTATCATTACTCGCAGTAGATTAGGGATTTCTCCCTTGTGGGGAAGCCCCCGGACGCGGGACGATAAAAGAGCTTCGCTTCGGACGTCGTCGTCGTCCCTCATTTTGGTGTGCAATCAGCATGAATACGTCAACAGCGAACGCAGGTTTCGTCCCCTTCCCCGCCCAGTGGTCGCAAGATCCATTGTCGGCATTCCGACGGGCGCGCAGTGTTCTACGCAAAATCACCGAAGACTACCGTTATCGATGGTTTCAGCGTGCAGTGGGGCTCTTTTATTTGATTTGGTCAGGGATTGTAGTCGTACAGAGCATTGCCTATTACGTCTACAGCGGCGAAGCCAAACAAGCATTCGACCGTCATTGCTATGCCCAGGCCGAAACGTTGTTCATCATGGCCGCAAGCGAAGTGGAACGCTCCGCCTCCTACCAGCTCATGGGAGAGCGTGATTCGCGGCATATCAAAGCGCTGAATAACCTGGCTGAGGTCTACCGGGCAGCGGGACGCTTCCGACAGGCGGAAGCGCTTGGTCTGGAAGTGAACTCGATCGCCGAAAGCGATTTCGGCAAGACGAGCGAGGCCTCCGCCATTAGTCTGAACAATCTGGCTGCCGTTTACCGCGACGAAGGCCGGTTTCAGCAGTCTGAAGAGCTATATGCGCAGTCCCTGAATTGCTGGCAGGCTATGAGAAGAACGCACGAGCAGGGCTACGCGGCTGTGCTTTATGGGCTGGGCCAACTCCGAGCCAAGGAAGGCAAGTCGGCGGAAGCCGAGCAATTGCGCTGCCTGGCAGAAAAGATTTGAGATATGCCAGGGGCGGCGCATCGCCAATTGTGTATTGATGTGTGCCGGGAAGCAGAAATTTTGCTTATCGAGGACCGTTTACAAGGGCAAACGTCTTATGATCCAAGTTGATTTTCATGAAGGGATCGTATGTTCGGCCGTAGCAAAAACAAAATTACTGAACAGCAGGTACTGTCCACCCTCTCCAAGGTGATGGACCCCGACCTGCACATCGACATCGTCACGCTCGGGATGATCTCGGACATCAAGATCGAGGGCGGGAAGGTAGCATTCAAGCTAACCCTGACAACGCCGGCGTGTCCAGTGAAGGAAAAAATCGAGCAGGAATGTCGCGAGCTCGTCAGCGCCATCGCTGGAGTGGAGTCGGTGGAAATGGAATCCACCGCCGCCGTCGCTGCCAAAGGCAAGGTGGCTGGGCGTGAAGATGTGCCCGGCATCAAGCAAATTGTGGCGGTCACCTCAGGCAAAGGCGGAGTGGGCAAAACCACAGTCTCGGTGAACCTGGCTATCGCCTTGTCCCAATTGGGCGCCAAAGTTGGGCTTCTGGATGCCGACATAACCGGTCCAAACACGCCGCTTATGCTCGGTGTAGAAGACTACCAGCCGGTGGCTAAGGACAACAAAATCATCCCCGCCGAAAACTACGGCGTGAAGTGTATTTCCATGGCTTTCTTCGTCTCGAAAGACACGCCGGTAATTTGGCGTGGTCCGATGCTGGATAAGGCCATCCGCCAATTCCTCAGAGATGTGGAATGGGGCGAACTCGACTATTTATTGGTAGACATGCCGCCAGGCACCGGCGATGCTCAGCTCAGCCTTTGCCAGGCATCGAATCTGGCCGGCGGCGTGATCGTCACGACACCGCAGGACGTGGCTCTATTGGATGGGCGCAAAGGACTGGCTATGTTCCAACAAATGGGCGTGTCGGTGCTCGGCTTTGTCGAGAATATGAGCTACTTTATGTGCCCACACTGTCACGAACGCAGTGAGATCTTCAGCCACGGTGGTGGACGCACTCTGGCAACCGAGATGGGCGTGCCTTTCCTGGGCGAAATTCCTCTGGAAACGAAGATACGCGTCGGCGGAGATGCAGGCGAGCCAATCACCTTTAGCGACCCCGATCACGCGGTGTCACAAGCTTTCCGTGAAGTGGCCAAACAACTGGCCGCGCAGATAAGTATTAAGACAAGGGAGCCGGTGGCGTCGGCGTCTTAGGCGTCGCATTCGCATCGGCCAGCGGCTTGCCGCTTAGAAGCTTCGTCCACTCTTCACCGACGAAGACCAACGCCGAGCAATAAGTCCAGGGATTCTTGGGGTCTTCCAGGAAGACGGGATTGTTTTTTTGGAAAGCGTAATGTCCGATGAATTGCAGAACCCAGCCGCCGCCAAACATCGCTGCGCCTAGCCTCCAGTTGAATATGGCCACCGGAATTGAAGCAGCGATTAGCGGCACCCCGAACATGTGAGTGATCTTGCAGCCCAAGCTGCTGTGCTGTTCGCGGTAGAACTGCATGTGCTCTTCGAACGTTTCCATACTGGCTTGCCTGCTGACTGCTGCTACTTTAGTTATACCCAAAAACGCCCAATGATCACTGTTTTCGGCGTTTGTCTCGGCTATTTGAGTCCTAGAATGTCCAAATGGTCTATTAGTTCCAGCGCCTGTATCTCCAGCGCATATACGGCTTTTGCGTTTTTTCAAAGTCAAGTTATGATAAATCCGGCTTGGTCCTAATTGGTTCCGGTATATATGCTCAAAGAGCTAGAGATAAGGGATTTTGCGCTCATCCGTAAATTGCGCCTTCCGTTTACTTGCGGTCTCAACGTTCTGACGGGAGAAACTGGTGCCGGCAAATCGATAATTATCGACGCACTGAATGCGGTGCTGGGTGGAAAAGTAGGACCTTCGATCATTCGTCCCGGTTGCGAGAGAGCGACCATAGAGGCCACCTTCGAGGCGGGCCCGGAAGTCAACGCCTGGCTGAAGCAGAGCGAACTCTATGACGAGTCATTCGACGGGCTCGTCGTCTCGCGCGAGATCAGCAAGTCGGGATCCAAAGCCCGCATCAACGGCACGCTCGTCAACGTATCAACAATTCAAGAATTGCGCCAGAAGCTTGTCACCATACATGCTCAACACGAGGCGCGCACCTTACAGTCTTCGCAAGCGCAACTGGAAATGCTCGATGCTCTCGGCGACGATTCGCACAAAAAATTGCTCGCCCAGGTAAAAACGTCGTATGCCCGGCGCAAAGAATTGCAAGAGCAAATTGAAGAGATCAGCCTTTCGGAAGAAGAACGCACCCGTCGACTGGAGTTTGCCCGCTTCCAACTTAGCGAAATTAGCGAAGCAACCCTGGGCGAGTGCGACGAAGACGAAAAAACAGCCGCGCAAATAAAAGTACTTTCCAACGTCGTCCAACTCGAGGCGGCGCTTGCTGCAACTCAGCAATTGTTGTCGGACGGCGACGGTGATTCTGCGCCGTCGGCAATCGATCTTCTGCAACGGGCGTTGGTGGAAATGACAGCGGCATCGTCCATGGATGTCGCTTTAACGCCGGCTTGCGAGGCGATTAACAGCTGCCTTGATGCACTCGAGCAGGAAAATCGTACCCTGCGCAAATACCGCGAAAAATTGGATATGGATCCCGAGACGCTGTCGGCGCTGGAAGCACGACTGGCGCAGCTGGCTACGATCAAACGCAAGTACGGACCAACCCTTGCCGACGCCGTCGCCAGGCAGCAGTCACTGAGTGAAGACATCGATCGCCTGGAAAATTCTCAGCTGGCTTTCGACGATCTTCAAAACGAATTGGATAAAGCGGAAACACAACTGCAAACCGCCGCCGAATCGCTTTCCGGCAAGCGCAAAAAATTGGCCGAGAATTTGGCCGAGCGCATCAAGAATCAGCTCACAGATCTCGGCATGATGCATTGCAAATTCGTGATCTCGCTCGACCGCGTGGGCAACGAAGGCGAGCCCGCCGAGTGCGGACCTTCGGGCCTCGACCGCGCCGAATTCTTGATCGCCCCCAATCCGGGACAGCCGCTGGCGCCGGTGGCTAAAATTGCTTCCGGCGGTGAACTTTCCCGAGTGATGCTGGCCGTGAAGACGATCTTCGCGCACGCGGACAGCGTTTCCACCGTCATCTTCGATGAGATCGAAACCGGCTTGAGCGGCCGCACATTGCAAGCAATGCGCGATAAACTCGCTCAACTGGCAGTTTCACACCAGATACTGTGCATTACGCACCAACCGTTGATTGCTTGCGTTGCCGACAATCATATTGAAGTGAGCAAGCATCAAACCAGCGATGACACCACCATTAGTGCCGACATTCTCTGCGAAAAAGACCGGCTCAAGGCTGTTGCCGGAATGGCGAGCGGACAGGACAGTCAGGCTGAAGCGCTCAAATTCGCCGCCGCTCTCTTCAGCGAGAGCGCAAAGTTGCGCGCTGATCTAGCGCGCTAATGCACGAAATCCATTAACAATCAGCAACCCGACCATCATATATAACTCGGTTGGTTGCCGAGGTTCAAAAGAATGTACAATTGGCCAAATTGCTGTGATGTTGCACAATACGTGTGGTGGCATTGGTGGTGCCAAGGGCGTCACCATGATTTAACGCGCCCGAAAGCGCCCCACCGTAAGCGACTGAAGGAAGACAGCATTTGGCCAGG
Organism: Candidatus Obscuribacterales bacterium; assembly: GCA_036703785.1. Classification (GTDB taxonomy): domain Bacteria; phylum Cyanobacteriota; class Vampirovibrionia; order Obscuribacterales; family Obscuribacteraceae; genus JADYXS01. The sequence continues at coordinate 1,766 of DATNQY010000191.1, read as the reverse complement.
GATGGTTCGAGCCAGGACGAATATTTCTTCGATGACAAATCATTCCTCAAATGCCTTGGCGTCGCCATTCGCAAACTTCGTGTCGAGCAGCGCATGACACAGAAGCAACTTGGCGATTTGTGCGGACTTACCCGCACCTATGTTTGCATCCTCGAGCGCACACCGCACAACCTCTCCTTCGGAAATTTGCTGCGCGTTGCCGAAGCTCTCAACGTACCGCCGTCGTATCTGTTACAAGTGGCGGAAGAGTTGCATGCGAAAAGCTCGGCTTCCGCTGCTGAATAATTGGAATTCGTCGGGTTAGTGTTTCAGCATATCCGCGATGTTGTTCATGATTACCAAAGGCGCCGTCTGACCCATCAGGCTCGAGCTTATGGTGCCGTCCGGTTTCAAAAAGATGAGTTCGGGAATGGCGCCGATCGAAAGCTCTTTCAAAAGCGCTTGATTCCTCGGATCATCCACATCATATTTGACAAAACGCACCTGTTTGGCATTTTGTTTTTGCGCGCGATTGACGAAGCCGGCGATCTTGTCGCATTGATCACACCATTTGGCATAGAACACCAGGACGGTGGGAAGACCCTGCGTTATTTTCCTGGCTGCCTGCGGCGCAATCGTACGCACGGCCGGCACATCTGCCACGGCGTGGTCAGGCAGGTGCGAGAGCACCCACGCCAACACCGAATGCCAAGCTGCACGCCGCTCTGCTGGATTCTGTGTCTGGCTTTCTTCCAGCATGAGATGCCTGGCCGGCAGGGCGACCAGAGTACGGTCGTGGACCCCCACTTCTTTCATCAAATCCCACGTGCCATCCGGACGCACGAGGTCATCATCGAGTCCCTGCAAGAAAAGCACGGGCACCGTCAACTTCTTCACGGCATCGTGATTGTCATTCATGAAGCTCTGAAACTGCATCAAATCCTTGGCGGAAAGATCGAGCCGATCCAATGGATCGTCTTGCCAGGCTGCCGCTAGCTGCTCATTCACTTTGCCGGCCTGCTTATCCGTGGCCGCTTGTTCGACCACCTGCTTGCCTATACCGCTGCGAGTCTTGTGTGCACCGGACAAAACATCCAGCGCCACTTTCAAATCGGTTCGTTTTTGCTTGAAGCGCTCACCGGCCGGAACAGCCGAAATGACACCGTCAATGAGCTCGGGATAGGTACTGGCAGCCCGCAAAGCAACAGCACCGCCCATGGATTCGCCGAGCAGAAATACGGGCAGCCCGGGGTGACTTGTATGAATTTCCTTTAGTGCGCTTTCGATGTCTGCCAAACAGCCATTGAAATCCAGGTTTTCATGGCCTTGCGCATTGACCCAGGAGCCGAATCCACGCACGTCAATGGCATAGATGATTCCGCCTGTGCGCGACATGATTTGCCCGAAAGTCTGGTAGGACTTGCTGTACAGCCCCAACCCGTGGATGCAGAGCATGGCGTACTTGGACTGTACGTTCGGATTCCTCCAACTGATGCAGGGCGCAAGCTGCGGAGCGGCGAGGTCGCCGCTCGCGGGAGCCGGCGCTGATCCTCCACTCGGTACGTCCGCCCAAGCGGGCTGAAGCCCGCCGGTACCGAATGCCCCGTAGACAAAGTTGCCAAGCAGCGCCGTAAGCACAGCTGTACATGAGACCAATTTGATTTTCACTGCCACCTCGGGTACGGAGCGATTGAAACAATGTTGTATCTCATCGGCGCCCTGAGTGTATGAAAGTTGACAGCCCGGGTCGTTCTTTCATAGAATCCACTATTGCGTTACATTGGGGC
>DATNQY010000190.1:0-9965 GCA_036703785.1 Candidatus Obscuribacterales bacterium | reverse complement strand
CTACCACTCTGTGGGCGCAGTGCGGCTTGCTGCGCAAGAACCAAGCTGCTGCCCGCCCACCGTTACAACCAGTTGGAGGCGCTTTCGCAACGCTGAACGCCTTCGAGATCGTTTATTTCTTCGTACAATGTCCTGGCTTCGCTCCACTTCTTGAGCATTTCATAGCATTGCGCCGCGCGTTTGATCTGCTGTGCCATTTTGAAGCAGTGCGCCGCTTTATCAAATTTCCCGTCTTGCAGATAAAGGTCGCCCGCCACTTCGAACAAGCGTCCTTTTTCTGCGCACTCTGCTGCTTTGCCCAGCTTCATTGCTTGCTTATAGTGAGCGATTGCCTTTTCGAATTCGTTTAGTGCTTCGTACAGACCGGCCGTCATGTCATGCTTGCCGGAACTTTCCGCCCAGGCAACAAGCTCTTTGAGATCATTGCCGGCGGTTTTGGCATGTGAAGGTGCACTAATCACTTCCAAGGCGATCTGCGGCTGTCCGGCCAACAAATAGAGACGCGCTGCATCGAGACGCCGGCCCAGACGCGTCAACATTGATGCCGCCGCGTTGTAGTTGTTGGCTTTGAGATATTCGTCGGCTGCCGGCGCCCAGCTTTGCTCTTTCTCATAACAATGTCCGGCATCGTTGTGCAAGCCGGCTTGTGCATAGCATTCGGCTGCCTCCCGCCCTTTTCCCAGCCGCTCGAGGCAGCGTGCGGCATTGCGCCATTGCCCGAGTCCGGCCCAGAGATCCAGAGCTGCATCCCAGTTCTCGTCCGCTTCGAAGCACTCCGCGGCCTTGGCGGTGCGTTTCAGTCCGAGATAAGCTTGCGCCGCTTTAGGCCAATTGCGCATGCGTTCGTATGCGGTGGCGGCACTGGCTAAATCTCCGGATAGCTCCTTGCAGCGTGCCGCATCTTTCAAGCGTCCGGCTTTCGAATAGAGCGCGCCGGCTTTATCCCATTGGCAGTTTTGTTCGTAGCAATTTGCCGCTTCCGCCCAGCGCATCAGTCCCTCGAACAAGGAAGCCGCCTTTTCGTCCATTTCCGCTTTTTCGTAACAGCGCGCGGCATCTAGTTTGTCTTTGAGCTTCAGGTACATATCGCCGGCAAGCTCGAACTGATCGCATTTCTGATAAAGTTCGGCGGCTTTGGCCCAATTCGATTTCAGTTTGTAGAGATCCGCTGCTGATTGCCACATCTTTGCCTTTTCGAAGCACAATGCCGCTTTGGCATTGTCTCCAAAAAGATAATAATTCGTTGCCGCTTGCAACCATTCTTCCATGCGTTCGAAAGCTGCCGCGGCTGCGCCGTATTGCTTGCACTTTTCGTAGCAGCGCGCCGCTTCTTTGAACGAGCCTTCCTGTTCGAAAAGCTGTGCTGCCGTCTCATATCTGCCCAAGTGCTCGTGACATTGCGCTGCTGCCAGATAGAGGCAAGCTCGTTGCAAAAACGGAATCGCTTGATCGTATTCGCCTAGCTCGAGGTGAGCCTTGCCGATGCTCTCGTAGTCCCGGCAACGATGCCAGAGTTTAAACGCCTTTTCTCTTAATGCCTGCGCTTGCTTTTTGTTTTTCTTTGCCTGCAGGCGAAACTGATCGAAAAGCTCGTTGGCCTTGGTGCGTTCCAAAAAAATAACTGCGTAATTGGGCAAGTAACGTTCGCGGCTGTGATAAAAGCTGAGAAGCTGTGGCTGCGGACCGCCCGCCTGGACGTCTACCAGGTTGAGAAGCTGCGCATATTTCGGACCGAGAACCAGCTCGACGGTGTCCAGATCGTCAGGAGTCAGGTAAATAAGCAAATTCTGCCGCGCGCGCATAATTGCCATGTACCAGAGGTCAAAAAGCCGTTGCTTGTCCTCGTCGCTAAAGTTTTCGTCCTGGAATTTCTTTAACGAGGAAAACAGGCGATAGGCGATCACGTCCTCGAACTCCAACCCTTTGCTTGCTTGCAGTCCCATGAAAAACACGCCGTCATCTTCGATGGCCTTTTCCTTGAAGGAAACGAGCGCCGTTTCGTCTTCAGACAAAATGACCAGCGGCGCCGGCAGGTTGGAATCGAGATCCTCATCTTGAGTACGGACAAGGGAGAGAAATTGCCCGAAGTCGTCTTCGCTTCCCACCACTAAACGTGGTTGATGTCCCGGCAAGTCAGGTGGCAATCCGATATCCGCGCCCGCTTGCGGAGCCAGTCCGTGAATGAATACGCCAAGGTCGAAAATTTGTTTGCTATTTCTAAAGTTGCGATGAAGCTGTACTTTTTCCAAGGCGCTGCTGCGATGGATCTCGCGCAATATGTTCTCGACGTACGAATCGACTTCTTGCCATCGAAAACCGGATTGACTTATGGTTTGATTTCGATCTCCGCACAGCAGCGGATACGTGGCTCGCTCTGACTGTCTCAGGCGCTCGTTTTCCCAAAACAGCAAAAGTGACTTCCACTCGAGTTCGGTGAAGTCCTGGATCTCGTCGATGACGATCCAGGTGGCTCGATCGTTGTCGGAAAGCACCGCCTTTTCCTTGAACGTCTGGTAGCAATATCTGATCAGATCGGCCTCGTCTTTTTGCTTTGCTCTGCTCAGGCGTTCCTCATAATGACCGAAGATCTCAAGCACGTCTTCCAAGTTGCTCGGAATGTTGCCGTAACCTCTGAAGATGCGCCGAAAATCCTCGGCTGATGCGGGCAGTTTGTCTGTGCCCGGAACCAATCGGCCCTTCAAGATTGAATAAATCAGAGAGTAAATATTTTGCGGTTGAAACGTACGTGCCCAACGCGGGCGGGTGGCAATAATTTCACTGAGATGTTTGATGCTTCGTTCTCTGTCCACCCATTGCCAGCTCACTTGAGAAACTTGCGGATGGGTGCGCAGAAAATGGCGGCAAAATTCTACGTAGGAAAAAACTTTGAGCTCGCCCTGTCGGCGCTCGCCGGAGGCATCAGGCGACGCCTCGTGCTCGTCTTCAACAAGATTTGCGGCGTAGCATCTGCAAACGCAGGCAAGCTCCTCATGATAAGTGAAGAAATAAACATTGTCGTCTTCATTCTGCTCGTAGAGATTGAGCGCGTGAAATAGTGCCAGTGATGTCTTGCCCGTGCCGGCGGCGCCGCGGATCAAGTACGCTTTGTCGGCTTGCTGCAAAAGTTCTTCTTGCTCCTCGGAAAGGCGCAAGTAGCGATCGATGTTTTTTTCAAAACTTCTGAAGCGTTCGGGCTCGCTCAAGACGAAGTGGGGCAATTTGAACAGCAGCAATCCGTTGGTAAGCTCGTCGGAATCGGGCGTTTCGTTGCCGATGGACTCGAGGTTATGGTCGGCATCCGACCACACTTGCTCGGGCTCGAGAAAATTTCCGCCTGCTTCAAACACGGCCGGTATCGCTGCTCGTTCTACGCGGTCATAAGCCTCGTCGTGATGATTGGCATCCCAGAGTACAAGCGATCGCTGTTTGTTTTTTGCATCGGTATACATCGAGAAGATAATGCGCATCTCGATGTTCAGCCTTGCCGAATAGACTTTCCCCTTTTTGGTGCGCAGTCGTTCGATGCGCATTCCGGGCACGGCAAAGTTGCCGGCGCGCAATTTGGTGACCACGTCAAAAAATTTGCGCGCGCTTTTATTGTCGAGAATGGAGTGCAATGCCACTCGCACTCGCGGACTTACGTATACATTGTCGAAATCTTGACGAGAAGTCTGCATGGAGTAAATATTTGCTGCCTACTTTAATAGTACAGGTTTTGGTTACCTATATATAGGTATGGGCAGCCGGCGCCCTCGCAGGCACAGTTCTTCCAGTTATGTTCCCCGATTACCAGAGGGCAAAGTGCTTTAAGCGTTTTAAACAGGTTCTGAAGGCTGCTTTGCATGCGCCTCATGCGCGGCATGGTATAAGTTTGCATGATGTTTAGCCCGTGGTGGTTAGGCAAAGACTGCAAAGTTAGGAGTTTGAGATGAAGAAGAGTCTTGCAATTGCACTGGTTTCCGCATTCGTGCTATCCGCTACCGCGGGAGCGATGGCTGCCAACAGCAGCAACAGCGACAACAAAGTCGTGGCTGGCGCTAAGAAAGTCGGCAACGCCATTGTGTGGCCGTTCAAAAAAGTCGGCGAAGGCACCAAGAACGCTTGGAAGAAAGTCACAGGCAAGTAAGCAAACGCGTTCAAGCAATCAAGCGAGGGTTCACAAGGACCCTCGCTTTTTCTTAGTCAGATACTGCTTGTGACAATTGTCGATGCGCATCGGACACCAGTTGCTCAATGTCGAGCTTAAGCTGCTCACCGCTTGCCACTGAATTTTTTCGCAACAAAGCGAGAAACTCGATATTGCCTGCTGGTCCTTTGATCGGTGAATAAGTAATTTGCTGCACTGCCAAATTCAATTGCGAGCATGCTTCGACGAATTGCTGCAATACCTGCGCGTGCACTGATGGGTCGCGCACGACGCCGCCTTTGCCGACTGCCAGCCGTCCGGCTTCGAATTGCGGCTTCACCAGCGTAATCAGCCGACTATCCTCGCGAAGCAGTTGCAGACACTTAGGCAAAACCTTTGCCAATGAGATGAACGACACATCGATAACGCACAGCTCGGCATGTGGATCGTCTTGCTTGTATAGCTCAGCTGCGGTGAGGTGGCGGATGTTGGCGCGCTCGAGCAGAACCACGCGTGAATCGGTGCGTAATTTCCAATCGATCTGACCATATCCTACGTCTATGGCATAAACTTTGATTGCGCCGCGTTGCAGTAAGCAGTCGGTAAATCCGCCTGTGGAAGCGCCGATATCGAGGCAGATGCAACCGGCGACATCGACGGCGAAATGCTCCAGCGCACGCTCGAGCTTGAAGCCGCCTCGGCTGACGTATTTCCTGCCTTGCCAGTCGGCGGTCAATTGAAGTTTGGCATGCACATCGATCGGCGTTCCCGGCTTCGTCACCTTCTGTCCGTCCACCAGGACGCCACCATCCATGATGGCAGCTTGCGCCGCTTGCCTCGAGGGCAGCAACCCGCATTCGACTATGAGGACATCCAGTCGCTTGGTGATCTTCGCCATATTTTCCGCTGCAAAGGCATTAGTTTATCAGTGCTCGTCCGGCAAGCGCTGCAAGCTCGTCATTGCCGATGATTGGCAAAGAGCAGATCGAGCCCGACCGAAGCGGCAGTAATGGAGCCAATCAGCAACAATTTGCCGGCGAGCAAATCGACTTCCAGAACGCTGAACAAACCAACGCCCCAGAGCACGGCAAAGGCAAGCGGCAATACCCACCCCGGCGTTGCCTGACTGAGCTGTCCGTTAGCTTTTATACTAAAATTCAAGCGGCGTTCCAGTCGTCCTGTTGATTGAGCGAGGCGCGCATAGGAAGCGGCCAGTTCGGAAAAACATCTATCGTGTCCTAAATCGCAGCGCATAAATTTCCCTCCTGCCATCGAATGACGGAGGATCGCTGCCGTTTAGGATCTCAAGCGCTAATCCGCTTATTGCTCTTCGACCGTGATGTCCTTGGCATGCGCGCGGACGATGACGGCATAGTCGCCGCCTTTGACCTTAGGTGGCACGGGCCACGGTTTTGATTGGTCCACGGCCTTCTGCAGAGCGTTATTAAAGTCCTCGTTCGGGTTTTGCCTTGCCCAGGAAAGATCTTTCACCTGTCCTTTTGGGTCGACGGTCAACTTCAAGGCTGTTTTGGTGTCTGTATCGACATCGAATTTAGGCGGCTTGTAGTTGTTCTTGATTGCGTCTTCGAGTTGCTTGCGATAAGCAGCCAGCTCTTCCGGTTTGGCGAGATCGGCGTCGGACTGTCCGGCGTTGGCGCTTTTTGCTTTGGCTGCTGCCGCTGCTTTGTCAGCCTCTATGGAGCTGATCATTTTTTCCGAAAGGTTGGCCGGATACTCGAGGTCGGGCATGACGTCCCCATTGAGCGGACGTGCGATGAACATCATCGCTTTGCCGTCATGTCCGGCATCCCACATGCCGATCGTGCACATGATATGAGCTTTGTAGTCGTCGCCTGTGGAGTAATGGTTGCCGAACCAGCGGACGTGGGGCAAATTGCCTGTGAATTCATCATGCTGATCGTTATTGCGGAACATGTTGAACAGGACGGTGTGTTTGACGAAGGTGGTGGGATCCACCAAGATCGATTGGTTCGGCCACTCGATATAAGTGATTTCGACGTTCTTCTCATCTGAGACCAGCTGGAAAGACCGCTTAGGATCGGTAAGTTTGCTCGAGTCCTTGAATAGGAATGCATCGGGCGGCTTGACCAGCCCCATCATGTCAAACGCTTCTTTCTGTGCGGCAACATCGCCCAGTTTGGGATCGTTGGCCGGACCAGAGCCAGTTGTGACTGCAGTCGGATTGACGATTGGAGCCGGTGCTTCCTTCGGTTGTTCTGTCACCGCCTGCGGTGGCGCAGATGCACCGCGGGGAATGACTAAGCTGCCTATCATCATCACCAAGCCGAGGCCGGCAACCACTGCTGCAGCCGCAGCAATTTGCTGTTTGCTGTATTTAGCCAGCGGACCAGTCTCTTCTTCCTCTTTGAGTTTCGCTTCTTCTGCGGCTTGCTGAGCCACCTGTTTGATGCGAAGACTGCTCTTGCTCACTGCCTGCTCTTGCGCTTCGGCCGCTTCAGCAGCCTCTGCCGCTGCCACTTCCGCCGAACGCAGACGTTTGGAGCCAAGATCGTTGAGCGCGCCTATCCACATCATGCGCTGCAGCGGAATGGGGGGCGGGTTGGTTGCGCCCCGAAGTGGGTTGGGCCCCGTGTGTAAGCCGACGAGCTTGCCGTCTTTGAGAAGGATTGCTCCCATTGTGTTCGCCGGCACCGCGGTGGTATGCAGCATGGTCTTATTGGAAATGGCATGCGCTCCGCCGAAGAAATTACCGGACATGCTCACCGGATTGCCTGACAGCGGATCCAGATAAAATGCCGTCAGTCCATCCCACGTACTCAATTCAAGATCGGTAGCCGGCACGAGCAAAGGACCGAGTTGTCCGTTGCCGTGGAAGGGCGGGTTTTGATTGGGCGCAAGCAGACCCATGGTCGCCAGGTCCCAGACCATTTTCATGGCGCTGTAAGTATCGCTACCGACACGTTCGGGCAGCTTGTTCAAGGTGAGGTAGCCGTCCAGACATTCCCAAATGCGTTCTGCCAACCAGCGCTCGGTCTGCATGATCTGGCTGAAATCGGCAAGCGGAGTTTGCTTGCTGTAGCGGGCATCGAAGCCGCCGAGCATATCGAAGATATGCGGCAATTCGTCAAAACGTCGTTGCGCTTCGGCGATCAGCTGCTCGGTTGTGGTTTGCATCTCCGGCACATCAGGCGGCCAGCGATAATCCATCGGCTGGAAGGCAAAGCTGCCCGGCGGCTGGCGCCAGAGAAGTTCGCAAAACGCCAGCTCGTTATAAAGAGCTTGAAAGTTGACTCGGGTGATTTTCGTTTGCCGTATCTGCAGGCGGGCAACAGGCACATTACGGGCATCGATAAAGGTGAGCAATCCGGAGCGCCCGGTCGAAAGAACGCTTTGAATAATGGCGGGCACGTCACCGGAGCGCATGGTGCCCGACATGTCCTGGTTGCCTAGATCAAAGGGTATGGCCAGCGCGCGGTTGAGTTCGGCGATACGCTCAGGCTTCGGCGGCGCCAAGTCGTTATCCAGCGCCATGGTGGCTATATCGTTTTCGAGCATCAAAGGACCGAGCGGGCCTTTGGTCTGGGACAGATAATAATCCCGAGCTTCGCGTTTGTTGAAATCAGGATGCACGGTGACGGTGCGCACCGCGAAGTTCAATTCCGGATGCGGAAATTTTACCTGCAGCGCCCACGGCGATTCAGTGTAATTGGCGATCGCGCTGGCCAGACAGACGACACGTCCTTTGGAAATCAGCCAGCATTGGCCGACGACCTTTTCCGGAAAGAGTGCACGATCGATAATCAGCCCTGTCGAATCCGCCAGCGCTTGCAGCGAAGAAGTTTGGTTTAAATCAGTTGCCATCGCCCACCAGTGAAGCGTTTCCTCAATTGTTATACCACGCAGAAAACTGAGCATTAGCTATATACTCAGTTGCAAGCCACTCTTAAACATAGATCCAGTTATAAGACACAGAAGTCGCTGATGATTTTGGTTGTAAAGGCATGCCGCAGGAAATAATCGATGAGGATCCCAAGCTTGGCGAAACGAAGCCGTATCCGCACTATCGGCTAATCCTCATCAACGATGATCACAACACTTTCGAGCATGTAGTGAAAGCTCTGAAGCGGCATATTCCCGGCATGTCTGAGGATAAGGCGCAAAAGCTGGCTGTGAAAGTGCACAATGAAGGCTCAGCCATAGTTTGGCGGGGTCCAAAAGAAGTAGCGGAAATGTTCTACGAGCTTTTGAAAAGTGAGGGACTTACTGCCCGCCTGGAGCCGGAAGGGTAGAGCCGGACTCTGGCTTTGGTGCAACCGTGCGCAGACAAGCGTGCACACTTGTCCACACAGGCGGTAGGCAGTAGCGACAGGGCCGATAGTCGCTGTCAATTGCCTGCTTGCGAAAGTGGAACAACTGCATGCGTTGCGGCCACATTTTTCTGGCAAACGGGCACGAAGGGCGATGAAATTTGTGGGAAAAGTTATTGCCCACGTACTTGTAAGGCAGCTGCAGCGTCTCTCTTGCTGGAAGTGCATCTACTTGGGGCTGTGCTTGCTCTTCAGCCTGCGCCGGTTGCCTGGTGCCCAAGAGGAGAAACAGCCCGATGTAGGCTAGGACGTAGGCGCTTGATTTCATTTGCTTGCCCTCCGGATTCTATACGCGCGCGGAGGGTAAAAAGTTCAATGCTGAAGATAAATTCTATGGTCCACCTTCCTGCACCGAATATGGTGGCAAAGCGCAAGCTCGATAAGGGTGCCACCATATTCGGTGCCAGACGAATATGGTGCGAGAGCTTTTAGCGAATGATTACGACGACGGTGCCGCTGCGGCTGGGTTGCCGTTTATTAAGGGAAGCTGGTTCTATTCACAGTTTCCTCACACTGCAAGTGCTACCAGTTAATTGAAAGAGGAGGAGCTTCGCCATGATCAATAAAGAAAAGCTGCTTTTGCTGGCGACGATCTATATGTTGGTGCCCGGTGCCATGCCCGACGCCATGGCCGACAACGTCGAGGCGCAGAAGCACAAGAGTAAAAAATCACAGACCGTGCAAAAGGTGCACCAGCAAGCGGCCGCTTCTAAGCTCAACGAACAGCGGTAAGCTCGCGCTGGGACATGCGGCGCTCGACACCGGCTACCCAGTCTTTCAACAGGCGAAAGTGTTCTGACTGTCTTTCGTCGAGCTCGGCGGGCATCGCCTTCAGCTCCTGATAGTACTTCAGCAGATTTGTGAATAAGCGAAAAACCGCTTCAGACTGCGTCTTGCCTGTGCAAAGAATGTCCAGCTCGGGCACGCCTACGACAACGCGTTTTCCCTTCTGCCATAGCTTTGCCGAAAGTGATCCATCACTCCAGGGCAGGGCTACGTCCCATACATTTGTAGCTTTTTCTTGTGTCATGCCTTTGATTGCCGTTTGTGATGCACGCTAACTCAGGTACAGCGACATCACGTTGGTCTGCTCAAAAGGCTTCCTCTAAAAGCCCTCAACTAGTATAACTCTCAACTCCAAGTTGGGAACTAGTTTCTAAGCACGTTTCGTGAAATTCATCGTTGCCCGCTTATGACCGCATCCTTTATATGCCCCAGGACCGCGGCTGTGAGTTCGGCTCTAGATAAGGCATCTATGGCATACCAGGTAATCGCCGGATTGGCGCGGAACCAAATAAGCTGTCGCCGGGCGAGCTGAACATTGTGCTGGGCAGCCTGTTTAAGCGCGGTCTGCTTGTCCAGCTTGCCCTCCAGAAGTTGCACAAGCTGTTTGTAATTCACCGTGTGCATCAGCTTTTGATGCGGTCCGTAGCGCGCATAGAGGCGCTCGGTTTCGGACAACAGTCCGGCTTCCATCTGTTCGTCCAAGC
>DATNQY010000189.1:0-3927 GCA_036703785.1 Candidatus Obscuribacterales bacterium | reverse complement strand
CGGCTAGGGCCAGGACTAGCCACCACATGCGGTGCGGTAGGCAACTGAACGGAAAGGCGCGCCTCAGCGTCACACAGTAGAGAGCAGCGTTTATTACTAAAGCACCGGTTGTGACTCGTCCGGCATTATCGCCGAACTGTTTGCAAATTTCGCGTTTGAGGAGGTAAACCTCATTAAACACATGGTGGATTCCGAAGAAGATAATGAGCGGAAATTTCAGCCAAAACAGCCCTATGCCCACAGCGATCGCGGACAGGGTGCCCAAACCCTTGCGAGGATCCGTCAATGAAGCCTTGATCTTGCGCCAGGCATAAAAGAATGACAGAGGATAATGGACGTATCCTGCCAGCAACACGACGTAGCCGGGCGTTGGGTCAAATCGCCACAAGGCGATGACCCCGAAGAGGCAAGCTAATCGAATCAGGGAGTGGTTAGACAGCATGCGATTACCGCTTGGGTCACGACCGAAGGGCGACAGCCGGAAAGCCATGCTAACACCCGCTTTCCAAGAGCGCATTAGCCACCATTAAGTACCAGGCGAGTTGATGCAACTCGGCCCGTGCAAAGATCCGTGGCAAACGCATGCCAGAGCCGGTCTGCCGCCATCGATCGTCCAGGTTCTGCCGGTTTTGATAAACTGGGGTCAGTGACCCTGCCGGAGGGGTATTATGAAGACTCAGAAGCGCGAAACGGCTGTCTATCGGCAGGGCGACGTCCTGTTGCGAAAAATCGAGGCCCTTCCCGAAAATCTTGTGCCGGTTAGCTGCGACGGTCGCATCGTGCTTGCTTATGGCGAAGTCACGGGCCACGCGCACGCCATCAGCACACAATTCGCCACGTTGCTGACCCTGCAGGGGGAGCGCTATCTCGACGTTAAACCGGGCTGCAAGCTGGTGCATGAAGAACATGCCACCATCGAGTTGCCTGCAGGCTATTACAAAGTTGTTCAGCAGCGCGAGTATGTTCCGCAGAGCGTGCCGAGGGATGTTGCTGACTGAGCTGAATTCGTTGGCGGACGAGCGGCAGCTGGAGGTCATAAAAAGCCGCTGGCTCGAAATCGCATGTTCGACCATGCCTGCGGATCGTCCGGCGGCGCAGGCAGCACTCACACAGGCCTACAAATCCGCAGGATTGCCTGCTCCGGCAGTGATTGTCTGGTTGGGCTCACCGCGTGCTGCGGATACGGCGATGCGCATATTGAGAAGCCCCATAGAATGGCCGGACGACCTCAGCGACTTTCAGCGCGAGGTTTGGGAAACGGTTTGGAAGCAGTCCGTTCGCCAGATCGAGCAGCACATGGGGGAAGCTAGCTGGTCGAAGATCCGCAAGAGCATAAAGGATGAGGCCACCAAAACCATTGTCGATAAATACGGACACTACTATGAGAGCCAGGCAAAGAAAATATTCGGCGATAAGCTGGGTATCGCGGCGTGGCGATACCTGCGTAAGATGGCGGGCTCTAATTGTGACGAACGCATTCGCACAGACGTCGAACAAGCGGTGAAGAACTCGGCGTCTCAGCAGATATCGCACCAGCTTAGCGAAAGGATTTTTCAAACGGTCGTGCCGTCCATTCGCCAGCAAGTCTGGGCCCCTATTGTGGAGCCGCTGCGCCTGGCGATCAATTCAGGCAATGGAAGGCTTGTCACCGACGCCATGGCCAGATTCAATTGCGGAAACGGTTTGCACGATGCGGACTGGCTAGCCTACTATGACGTGTTGAAGAAGATTGGTGTTAAAGGAACAGAACCTCTCGACGGAATAAAGAAGCTCGCTCAGAGCGGCGGGTGGTGGTGGCCTTTCGAGAATCTTTGCTTTCTATCCGAGCGTCCGCGCGTCGTGCACCGCGACAATCGCGGGCGGCTGCATAACGACAAAGGTGCGGCGATCGAGTATCCGGACGGGTGGTGCCTCTATTCGTGGAACGGTATTTTAGTTCCGCCGGAAGTAATTTTGTCCACCGAAATTACGTTCGAACAGATCGAATCCGAGACCAACACAACCATCCGTCGCGTTCTGATAGAGCGATTTGGGCTGGATAATTACCTGCGAGCAGGTAAGTGCGTGAAAGTGCATCAAGATGAGTGCGGCACGCTGTATAGAATGAACCTGCCGGGTGACGAGCCGATTCTGGTCGTGCAGGTGATCAACTCTACTCCGGAGCCTGACGGAACTTACAACGAATACTTCCTGCGGGTGCCGCCAAATATGTCGCGTGCTCGGCAGGCCGTGGCGTGGACCTTTGGGATGACCGAAGACGAGTATTATCCTATTGCGGAGACGTAGCTGGAGCTGTCCTCGGTAATTGGAGCTCTGGCCAAACGGTGCCTTTCGAGCGGCCAATTGGTTGCACCGGTGCGCTGAACAGCGGCATCAGTGGGCGGGCGGCTCCATCGTCCCCATAAACGTCCCCATAAGCATCCCGCGGCTGATAGACGGGATCCCAACCGCAGAGCGTATCGACCTTCCCATTCAGGAAAGCGTCAATCTTTTGATGCGAGCCGAAAAGTGCCTTTCCACAGCAGTATGGGCCGCTCTCACTGACCAGCGCGGGCTGCAATGCACCCTGTTGGATGTTCACCTTCGGCTCTACTGTCGGCGATGCCACTGCTGCGCTGGACGGATCAATGTCAATCTTCGGTAGCCCCTCCGCGTGTGCTTGCGACCGGTTGTTTCCTTGCCCAGCCGACGGCTGTTGCATGGTGAGGCAAATAGCAAGAATAATAAAGGCGTACCGCATAGGCCCATCTTATGCCGATCGGCTATCGTTGTAAAGGTTGCTGACGATGATTATAGGGGGTGCCCTCGAAATTCATTTGCGTCCGGGTCGGGCATATTGCTTTGCATGTACGCAATCAGGATATTAGCCTTTCATTGCTGGTTGAGTTGCCTGGCGCTGACGCTGCCATCGATTGCGCAGCCGGCGTCTGGTGCAGGTGATGGCGTTCTGCGAGCGGGAGTACTCGAGAACAACGTGAACGAAAACGGATTACCATTGCTGCCGACCAAGCGAAAGTACCATTCGCTGCCGCGCAGGTCGGCCATAATCAATACGAAAATCACGCGAAGTGAACTGCCTTCAGGTATTGATTCACAAGAGTCATCACGCGCTCTGTATCAGGCATTCTTGAAGATGAACTGTCAGGAATTTGTGCGCCTGAATGCCAACTATTACAGCGCCAATAGAAACTACAAGTTTCTGCGGCGACAAATTGTCGAAAACATGCCTGCATATCTTTATTCGGACGGCAGACATTTATTGGCTGTCGATCCCAATAAAAGTCAGGCTTGGGTGTGGGAGTCTGACAGACGAAATTCAGAGTTGGGATACTGGAGCAAGCTTACGCATACCAAGTTGTAGAAGAATCGATGAGAGTATAGTGGGCATTGTGTTCGTTTCTTTTATGTGTATGTCACAACCTATCGGGTGATCCACAATTGAAAAGACGCGGGCTTTTTCCCTTCATTCTTCTTCCTTGGCGCAACAATCGGCGAGAGTCATGCTTATTCCGCAGTACCCTCGACAGTGAGACCTTCGTCAAGGTGCTTATCGATGTAGTCGAGTATCTGTTTGAAGCGCCGGGCATAGGCATCGGCATTTGTCGTTATTGGCGGTGTGCATTTCTCCATACCGGGCGTTAATCTTCTGCATTCAAGTGGGGCCAAAAAACTCACGTCATAGTTACGTTGGCTGGGCTAACCTGCCCGCAGACCCAGAGATGCCCGTCGCATGTAACGGATTAGGACCGCATGGCTCTTAAGTTTCTAAATGCAGGAGTAGCAGGCAATGGCAGAAGTATCAAGCAAGGTAGCCGCAGATGCCGCCGCATTCAAGAACAGCGGAAAGGACACGGTGGATCAAACCGCTTTAGCCTTGGCTAAAGACTGGCAGGAGTCTGTCAAAACTGGTGCATTGTCTGCCCAGGA
>DATNQY010000188.1:0-13908 GCA_036703785.1 Candidatus Obscuribacterales bacterium | reverse complement strand
GACAATATGTGGCAGGCATGATTTTGCTCATCATCGCCAACTTCGCTTTCGGAACAGGCGAAAATTTTATTGCTTCGTTTCTTCCAGAGCTTACCACCAAGGACAAGATGGGGCGCATCTCAGCCATTGGTTGGGGGGCCGGATATATCGGCGGACTCTTTTCCCTGAGCGCGGCTTTCGCCTACGTCGACTGGGCACAGAAAAACCAGGTGCCAAACACGCAATACGTGCCCCAAATCGTGGCCTCAGTTGCTGTTCTTTTCGGCATCCTGGCGTTGCCCACTTTCATTTGGCTGAAAGAACGAGCGACTCCGGATAAAACTATCAGCGCCGCAGATTATCTCGGCGTCGCTTTCTCGCGACTGAAAGTTACCTTTACGCACTCGCTTTACTATCGCGATCTATTCAATATCCTGCTGGCAATTTGCATTTACTCGTGCGGCACAGGCACGGTAGTGCATCTGGCAAGCGTATACGCGGCCGATGTGCTGCATTTTTCGCCCAAGGAATTGTTGGGAATGATTCTGGTTGTAGACGTCACCGCCGCGATCGGCGCCTTTGCTTTCGGCTACATCCAGGACAAAATCGGCTCTGTGCGCACACTTACAATTGCACTGTTCATCTGGAGTTTAGCTGTGCTGCTCGCTGCGGTCGCTCAGCAAAAATGGCAGCTGTGGCTGGCCGGCAACTTCATCGGCATCGCCATGGGCTCTGCCGGCTCGGCAGGACGCGCGCTGGTAGGCCGCTTCTCGCCGCATGGGCGTTCCGGTGAATTTCTCGGACTCTGGGGATTATCAATGAAAGCGGCAACAGCAATCGGCGTGCTCGCGTTCGGAGTGCTAACCTACATCACACGAGATCTGCGACTGGCGCTTTTAAGCATGCTTGTCTTTTTTATAGCCGGCATCTTTCTTGTGTTGCGCGTCGATGAGCAGCGCGGCATGGCTGCAGCGGAGCATGAGGCTCCGCAGTAAGCGCTGACGCCTGCCGCTACGGTTCGATTTTTCCATGCGGGCGGAACACGCACGTCGCACCGTAGCGTCCGCCGAGAACCAGCTTCTGCACGTGATCACTGGCTTCAAGATTGTCGCCGAGATAGACGGCAATGTGTCCGTAAGGATGGGCGCGCGAGCGGCCGTGGACGAGAATGTCGCCTTTGCGCAAGCCCTTTAGCGGTACCATGCAAAAACGCGGATCTTTGCACAACTGAGACTTGGCCAGATAAGCAGCAGAACCGTTCAGGCAGACGCCGACACGATTGAGTGCGCGTTTTACACCGCGATAGCAGAATCCGACACTGGACATTGATTCGGCCTGCACGCGGGCACGGTTGGCGATGGCATCGGCAAGTGAGACGTAGGAGGCATTGCGCTGGCTGTATGCCGGGTTCGGGTGGATGGGCAGCACGGCAAATGCTGTAGTCTGCGTAGTGGTAAGAAGTAAGAGAAGCGCTACCGGCGCAGCAAAACACAGGCGTTTCAGCATGGAAACTCCATCTTGCGGGACAACACCTTCCTTCTAACACAGCGGAAGAGGCATGTGCTGGCGTTTTCCATTACTCATCTGTGTGCCGATTTACGACAAAAGCCCTGAAAGGCAATCACCGCAACGTATTGCGGATGTAAGACGCGTGTTAAGGCAATGTTAAACCCGCTGGGGAATTCCGTATTACGCCTGCAGTAAAGCAGTGCTTCTTAAAGCAACATCTGGCATCCACTCCACGTCAAAACGAGTGAACCAATCCAATGAGAGAGAGGTGCGTATGTCCTTCATTTCGCCTGCACTGATTGCCCGCATTTACCACGCCCTTGGCCAAAACAGAGGCAGCGATGCGGTTCTTTTGCTGCGTCAACATTCGCTGTGCTCGAATTGCTGTCCGGATGCGCAGCTGATGTCTGAAGTAGTTAAGCTCGCTAATGAAAACATGAACAGCGGCGATTTGGACAGAGCCGAAGAACACTACGAACTGGCTCTGGCTCTCTATGAATCATGCTTCCCGACCATGCACGCAGAAGCACTGCGCGCCGTGGCAGGCTTGATTAGTCTGTCCGAGCAAGCGAATGATGTGTGCCGTGTGCGAGATTTGATCCAAGAAGCGGAAACAGTGACGCACTGTCTGCGTGATCAATACACAAAGCCCAGGGCAATCGCGGTTTAGCGCAGCTTCCTTAAAAGGGCCGCTGCGCTAATTCCGTGCGTATTCAATTGGGCCCGCTATGGTAGCGGCGTGCCGTTAGTTGTTGCCCGGGCTTCAGCCGTGGCCAGCAACTTTGACGGCGCGATTCCCATGGCCGCGGCCAATTTGCTTAGTGTGCCTACCGATATGTTACGCAAACCGCGTTCTATGTCGGATAGATAAGTTCGACTTATTCCAGCGCGTTTGGCTAGCTCCTCTTGAGAGATACCAACCTCCTGCCTGCGTCGCTCCAGTACTTCTGCTAATATCCTGACCAGTTTCTCGTCACCAGTGAGCAACTCGGACATCAAAAACCACACCTCCATTATGCCTAGGGTGAATGCATGACTTTGGTGCAACAACCACAGCCAATGCTTGGCATACGATGTAAGACAGCCGAAGTCGTTCAATGTTCCGTCGCGTACCGAGCATTTAACACGAAAATTCTCATCCTTAAGCCACTACGACTGGTGCTCATGTTGGGCATTCATGACTAGCGCATGTTAATCTCATCTGTTATCGTAGAAAAGCGATCGGCCGACCTATAAAAACGTATGGCAAACAACTGCTCCAATCCGGATTTGTTCATGGCGGCTTTGAGCTTGGCCATCCAGCGCCGCCGTCAGCAGCTTCGCCTTTCGCAAGACGTGATAGCCACGCGCAGCGGCCTGCACCGGACGTATATAAGCGAGCTCGAGCGCCACTCGCGCAATTTCTCAGTGAAGAGCTATCTCAAACTCGTCGAAGCGCTTGAGATGCGGCCGTCAGAATTGATGGTCCTGGCTGAGTCGCTGGCCACTGCGGCCCCGGATGATGGGGACAACAACTCACCCAAAGAAGCAACAAAATAAGTACAGCCTGATACAGCAGCACGCCACGGTCTTATAATGGTTGCCCATGAGACAAGTGGTACAGGACATTCGGCTGCGGCTGAAACAGGCGGCAGTCAAGGCTTTCGGTGCCGAGCTCGAGCAAGTCGAGCCCGGCGTGGACGCAGCCAGCAATCCCAGCTTTGGCGACTTTCAGAGCAATATCGCACTCACCCTTTCCAAACAGCTCAAGCAACCGCCACGAGCCATTGCCGAGAAAATCGTCACTAATTTGGAAATGGATGGGCTCTGTGAAGCCCCGACGGTAGCTGGGCCAGGGTTCATCAACATCAAGCTGAAACGCGAATTCTTGGAATCCCAGCTCAATCATATAAAAAGCGATCAACGATTGGGCGTGCCCAAACCTGCTAAGCCCAAGAAAGTCGTCCTCGATATGTCCAGCCCGAACATTGCCAAAGAAATGCATGTCGGCCATTTGCGTTCCACTATTATCGGCGATGCGTTGGCGCGCACCTTCGAATTCCTCGGAGACGACGTGCTCAGGATCAATCATGTCGGCGATTGGGGCACGCAATTCGGCATGCTTATCGCCGAACTGAAGGAAAGATTCCCCACAGCGCTAGAACAGCCGGACGCGCTTGATCTTGGCGACTTGGTGCAGTTTTACAAGCAAGCCAAACAGCATTTCGATCAAGACGAAGCTTTCCAGACAATAGCAAGACAGGAAGTCGTGCGCTTGCAAGCCGGTGATGCACAGAGCGTTCAAGCATGGCAGCTTCTATGCGATCAGTCACGCAAGGCTTTTCACAAAATCTATGACGCACTGGATGTACACAACCTTGTGGAACGCGGCGAATCCTTCTACAACCAATATCTGCGCGATACGGTCAACGAGCTGCGCGACAAAGGCATTGCCGTCGAAGACCAGGGGGCGATGTGCGTTTTCCTGGACGGCTATCTCAACGAGCAAGGCAATCCGCTGCCTTTGATAGTCCAAAAGAAAGATGGCGGCTTCAATTATGCCACCACCGACCTTGCATCAATGCGCTATCGGATAGACAATGACCACGCGGATGAACTGATTTACGTCGTGGACGCGGGACAGAATCTGCATTTCGAGATGGTCGAAAAGGTCGCGCGCAAGGCAGGCTGGGTGCCCGACTCGGTACGTGTCGAGCACGTTCCATTTGGTCTGGTGCTTGGCGAAGACGGCAAAAAGCTGAAAACCAGGCAAGGTGAAACAGTGCGTTTGCAAGATCTGCTCGATGAAGCGGTGCAACATGCGCGCGAAGATTTGGACACCCGCTTGGCGGAAAAAGGAAAAACCGAACCCGAGTCCTGGAAGCAAGAGAGCGCTCAAGCAATCGGCATCGGCGCCGTCAAATACGCCGACCTCAGTTTGAACAGAATGACCAACTATACTTTCAGCTTCAAAAAGATGCTCAGCCTTCAAGGCAATACGGCACCGTATATGATGTACGCCTATGTGCGCGTGCAGGGTATCAGCCGCGAAGGCGGCATCGATTTCTCAAAGGTGGACGAAAACGCGCAAGTGATATTGACCGAGCCGAGCGAAATCGAGCTCGCCAAGCAACTGCTGAAATTGGATGACGTACTCCATTCGGTTGTTGAGGATTTCCTGCCCAATCGCATTTGCGAGCACCTCTTCGATCTAGCCCAGAAGTTCAACCAATATTACGAAGCCTGCCCGGTCCTCAATGCCGCTGAGCCGCAACGCACATCACGCCTGATTCTGTGCGACTTGACGGCGCGGACACTCAAGGTTGGATTAAGCTTACTTGGAATTCCACTGGTAGAGCGTATGTAGGATTGGCCGGCTCCAGGTCCAGAGGCGCCGGCGTGAAATCCGCCGGCTCTTCGACATCGAAGCGGCCGCCGTCGGCAATCATCGATTGATACCACAAGCCGCTGTCCTTAATGCGTCGCTGCTGTGTTTCATAATCCACATGGATTAGACCAAAGCGTTTTTCGTAGCCGCAAGCCCATTCGAAATTATCGAGCAACGACCAGGCAAAGTAGCCTTTCAAATCCACTCCTTGCTCCATGGCGATGTACGCCTGATGCAAGTGATCGCGCAAGAAAGCGATTCTTCTTTTATCGTCGATGCGGCCGTCCGCCGACACCGTATCTTCAAACGCTGCTCCATTTTCGGTAATGTACAGAGGCGGCAAATGGCGATAGTTGTCCGTCAGCCGGGCGAGCAACCTACGCAGGGATTGCGGGTGAACTTCCCAGCCCATCGCTGTGTATTCGGAGCCCGGCACGCGTTGTACAAAACCGTTGTCACCAACCACTTTCCGAAAGTAATACTGGATTCCCAGAAAATTCATCGGCTGGGAAATCAGTTGCATATCGCCCTCGGCAATTTCAGGCGCATTTTTGCCGTACTCATGAAAGAGCGCTTCGGGATAAATACCGCGCAGCAGAGGATGCAGCAGCCATTGCCCCTCTTCCTGCCATTTGCGTTCGGCCGCAATGTAGTCACGAGCCGCGTTTGTCTCCGCTTCGAACGGTGACAAGCTCAGCGCGATGCCGACTTGGGCATCCGGCCGCCGTCCTTTGATGGACTGCATGCTCATGCCGTGCGCGAGCAACAGTCCGTGTGCCACTTGTAATGCAGTTCGTTCGTTTTTGATTCCGGGCGCGTGCACGCCAGTCTTATAGCCGTGCGATGCCACCACCCACGGTTCATTGATCGTGATCCAATTTTTGACACCATCCCCGAGCTGCGCCGCCATAAACTCGCAATACACCGCGAATGCCGCAGCCGTTTCACGCGAGGTCCAGCCACCGCGCTCGTGCAATGCTTGAGGCAAATCCCAATGGAATAAAGTAGCCCACGGTTGGATGCCGGCGTTCAACAGCTCGTCCACGAGCCGCTTGTAGAAATCCACGCCCTTTTGATTCACCGGCGCTTTGCCGTCGGGCATGATGCGCGGCCAGGATATAGAGAAGCGATACGCTTTTAAGCCGAGAAGCTGCATTAGCTTCACGTCTTCTTTCATGCGATGGTAGTGATCGGCTGCGATGTCGCCGGTGTCACCGTTGGCGATATTGCCGGGAATGCGGGAAAAACGATCCCAGATCGATTCGCCGCGACCGTCTTCACTGGTTGCGCCTTCAATTTGGTACGCAGCAGTGGCCGCGCCGAATATAAAATCAGGAGGAAACCTAAGCTGACGGGTGGGCATGGTTCACCTCATGATAAGCCGGTAATTGTAGCATGCTGTCTTCAAGGCCAGGACGGAAACGGGCGTCCGCCCGGCATGCCGCTAACACCGCCGGCATCCAGGTGCTGTCGGACGCGAGCAATGTTTTCAGGAGTTCGAACCGGCAGGTCCTCATCGTCTAAGTCAAGCGGATCCTTTGGCTTGCCTATAACAAGCTCGTCGCGCGCTGCGGAGTTGGCGGTGGGGCGGAAACTGATACTGTCCACGTGCGTGTGAGTGTTGTCGGCGGAAGGTCGTCCACTGATCGTAAATACGAATGCTCGAGGCGAACGCACATATACAATCGAGTCAAGACCGATATCGGTTGATCTGCCTGCCGATTGGACGGTGAGCATTCCCGAGCGAACACCCGTGATTTGTCCTGTGATAGAGCCGGACTTGCTGAATACAAACTCGGCAGGCGCCGGCGGCACGGCGTCGGCATGGGAAAAATCTTGATCGTTGAGTTGGCCAATTCTGTCCCCGGACTGGAAAAGCACCAGCCCACTCATTTCACGATTGGCACCAGATGCGGTGCTGGCTCTGTCCACCTTCAGCACCACACCCTGCAAAAGCGGGGAAGGATCAAGAGCCGTAGGTCCGGGACGCACTTGCACGGAATTATTGTTGATCACGACTTCGGCATCGACGAGATCGAGGGCACCGATTTTGTCCACCCTGAGACGGCAGTTGATCACAGGCGCTGCCGGCGCGGCAGCAACCGGAGCCAGCTGCGGCGTCAGCGCCTTTCCCTGCACACCCTGCGCCTCGGCGGGCAGCCAGGCAGCAAGACAGATCAATAGTAGAACCGCTGACCGCACCTTTGCTCCGTACAAGCGGCTTCCGCCCGCCGCTACTATCAAGTAGGCGATTGTACCAGATGCAAAGCGTGTGGGTCTTAGGTGCGATTAACTCGCTAGCAACTAGCGCCGGGAGCTGCCGTTCCGTGCCCGGCGACACTGCCGTGCGCGGCTGTGGGGTTGTACCCGAGGCGAGCTCGCCATCTTTCCAGGGCCTTGGTGCGCTTGCGGTCGCCGTCGGCGCCCAGTGCTTGTTTGTCCGCTTCAGTCAGAAGTTTATCGAACACGCGATAACCTATGTTTGCGGCAGCCTTCGCCGTTTTGTACCCCAGCTCGCGCGCGATCTCCGCCCAGGAGTGTCCGCCATGCAACATATCCATGAGTCGTGATTCTTTTACCGAAAGTTCTTCGCGCAAAAACACATGACGCATTTCGCGCGAAACAGCGACAATTTCGCCACGTAATGCCAGACGAAGTTCCGCCAACATCTGCGGAATCTCCGACATCGGGGCATGCTTGCAGAGATAGCCGTCGCAACCGGCAGCGAGAGCTCTTTGTCCATCGGCAAATTCACGAGAATTGGTGAGAATGAGAATCGTGCCGGCAAAGCGATGAGTCTGACGCATTTCCTGCACCAGGCGCAGCCCTGACATCGAGCTGACTTCCATTTGTCCGCGTGACTTCGGCAACATAAGATCGACCAGCAAGCACTCGACGAGCCTCAACCCCCCATTTCTCATCCAGGCGGTGGCGTCATCTTCGCAGCCGAAGGTGGCAACCACATCCGTTTCGCCGTCTTCCTCGAGGCATTCTCTGAGGATTTGACAAAAATCCTTGTCATCCTCAATTATGGCAATTCTCGACATATCGTCTCCCCCTTATTCTCAGTTGATTTATAAATCTGGTCGACCGGCCGCGCACCATATACGGTATCGGCCGCGCGCGGCAACTTGAGCGTAACGCTGGTACCTACATCTTCAATGCTTTCCACCGTCACCGTGCCGCCATGCTTTTCCACCATTGCCTTCACTATCGCTAGTCCCAGTCCCTCGCGTTCGCCGGCGTCCTTGACCGTGCTAAAACCTTCGTCGAAGATGCGCGGCAAATCATTGGCAGAGATTCCCTGTCCGTCGTCAGCGACGATAATTTCAACACAGTGGGCACAGACGCGCGCTGAGACATCAACCCAAGTAGCCTGAGGGTTATGCAAAAGCGCATTGCGAAGCAAGTTGTCCAGGATCCTTTCCATATCCAATGGAGCCGCAGCTACCGGCAGCGCATAGTCAGGCAAGTGCAATCGTATCTGGGAGCGGCGCACTTCCGCCAGCGTATCTTCCATTTGTGTGCAGCGCAAAATAATTCCGCGCAAATCACATACCGGGTTGGGCCTGTCGTGCGGATCGAAACGCAACGACGTATAAATGTGCCCGATTTGAGCAATCAATGCCACCAGGCGATCGCTTGTCTGCTCGAGATGTTCGAGCCGCTCGCCGGCGCGAGCTGAAGTCAGCCCTTCCTTGCGCAATTTCGCCAGTGTCCAATTAAGCACTGTTACCGGCGCCTTCAAGTCATGGTTGATCCGCCGCACAAACTCCTCGCGGCGGCGGTGATCTGCCACCGACTGCTGAACCCGCGCCTCAGCCTCCTTCGTTTTCAATTGCGCTTCGTGTCGTTGTTTTTCAGCGCGCAAGTTGGCATCGGCCGCGGCAAGCCGAGAGCGAATGGCTTTCACGCGTGTCTGCTCGCGTTCCGCAATTAGGGCGACGGTTACGCCGGCGGTCAGCGCTATGCACGGTACGACCACGGGCACGATCAGTCCTGCATAAGCGAACGCCACAAGCCCGGACAAAATGATCAGAATGTTGATGCCGATATAAAACAACAATTCCGCAATCGCGCCTAATTTGAAAGCAGTCGTCTTCGGGCGAAAACGACGGGCGCAGGCGGTACCGGCAGAACCAATGACGCAACAAATCGCCAGGTAGAGCCACTGTCCAAGACCGCTGAGCCGCCTCGGCCAATTATGCCGCGATACGCTATCAATGCTCTGCGCCAACACCTCGCTTCCACTCATCAGGCTGACACCGAGACTGGTGCCGGGCGTCGGGTGAACGTCCGTGACGCCATCGCCAATAATCACGATCGCGCCATTAATGGTGACGTCCTTAGACTGAGATTGAAGCATAAGCTTTCGGCGATCGGGATCAAGCAAATACCAGAACGGACGCACAGGAAATTGGTCGGAATTCGGCGGTCCAATAAAGTTGATATCCATCAACTCCGGCAAATCCGCGGGGATCGGCTCGTGCAGCCGGTCGATGGCTTTCAAGACTACCGACAGTCGCGTCTGATCAGATTCATCAGTTACTCTGGTTACCAGGCGCCGCAACACCTGATCTTCATCCAGCGCGACGGAGCTAATGCCGGTATATTTGTCTGCCACGTCAATGCCGGGTTCCAATTTTGCCAGCTCAGTCAAAATGCCCACAGGCAACGTGGTGGCATCAAGCTGGATGCCATTGGAAAACCCGTTTCGGTTAACGGTGCTCGCCATCAATACCGGCACCGGGTGTCCTGAAGTCAGTCCTTGCTCGGCGCGGTGAATGGCCAATGCCAACATCGCATCATCTTTGGAGTACTGCGGGAAATCATTGTCCAAAATAATCAAGCGCGCCCCGCCGCCAGCGAGAAAATCGACAGCTTCAGCTATGGTTGACCGTGGTGTCGGGTAAGACAGCAATGGTTGCATCCATGGATGAAGCTGTACGCCTTCCTTGGGCGGCTCGTCTTCCAGAGAATGATTGAAGATGACAAACTTGTGCTTCGCGGGCGCCTGATTCTTCTCCAGCAACCAACTCAGAGTGTAGTCCCAGGCAAATATATTGCGTGGTATCTCGTGAGTCTGGTGATATTGCCATAGCAATCGCGGGTTGAGTCGTGACAAGCTCTCTTCGGACCAGGACAACCATTGTCTGGCTTCGAATAGCCGATTGATGTTTTGCAGTTCACTGCGATACAGAAGTCCGGTAGTTTGCAAAAGCGCAGCCACACATAACGACACCACCAGGCAGGGCACCAACATATCGAGGAGCAATTGGGCTCGCTCGCCATTTCGTTTTGATGATTGCTCGTTGTTATGAATGTTCACATTCAGCGTCCCAGCAAAGATCTGACTCCGCTCAACGTGTTGTTGAGCGTGTTTGTCACGGTATTAGTGGTGGTGTTTAAGAGACTGGTCGTGCCCGAAATGAGCGATGTTACCGGCGGCGATGTCGCCTGCGGTACTACTCCTGTAATGAGCGCGGTGCCCACCGTCGGGGCTGAAACCGGAACCATAGCAGCCGTAGGAGTAAGCAACGCACTGGAGACGCCGGATAAATTAGGCATAGCAGCGATTCCAGATACGCCGGAAATTGCCGACATAGTCGCACCACCGGCCGTGATACCGCTCAGTCCGGATAAGGCCGATACCGAGGCCATGGACGCACAACCCACATTACCCGTGGCGCCTGCTATGTTTTGCAACTGAGAAGGGACAATACCTTCATGTCGCAAGGCGGTCAAATCCATGTTCATTCCGCCAGTCACCGCGCTTGGTGGAAAATACTGGATTGCAGCTTGCGGCAACGACAGCGCAGCCAGTGCATCATTGGTCGTCGTATAGCTCAAGCGCATGGGGACGGCCAGAATCTCAACACTCCTTTTGAGCAGCTTTTGCTCGATCGGCAGCGTTAAAGCTCCGCCCAACAATGAATCGACGGCCGACATCGCCGTCCTTACTAAAGGCAGACTGCTCAGCGGCTCTGTTAACGAGGTCAAAATCGGCATTGCAAGCAGCTTCCCAGTATCGACAGGCAGCAACGATGAAATCGTTTGTCCCGTTTCAAAAAGCACAACCGGCTTTCCGGTAGCCGCCACGACATCCGTCAGCGTATTGGTAGCGACGGGCGCAACCACATTGTTCGTAGCGGCGGGCGCAACCACATTGTTCGTAGCGGCGGGCGGCAGCCCGCTTTCGCCGCCCTTCCGTTTAATCTCATACACCACGCCCGGCTTCAAGGTGATCGAACTGTGATCCACGCGGTTCAAGACCTCGATCGTTCCTTCCAGAACCGTCACTCTGGACATTTCCGGCGTGCTCTGAAAGAGCACGGTCGTTCCACGAATTCGCGCCGACAAAAGCTTCGTCCAAACGAAATAGCTATCGGAGTCCTTTCTCTTCTTATCGAGGTGATAAAGCATCTCGCCGGAAGTCAAATAAACGAGCCTTTTATTCGGCGCGATAGCGTAGAGCGTATTAGCCCACGCGCGCGTGCTCACGTTGGGCCACGTTACTTGTGCCCAGGAGCTGTCGCCGGTGCCGATTTGCATACCTTCGGTAAGGGCATCTCCGACAGTAGCCGGCTGCGGGTCATCCCAAATTTCCCGCTCCCAATCTTTAAATGCGCGTTTGTAGACGTGTCCGTGTGCTTCTTGCAAGACAGCCGCCTCGACCCCTGATAAAGATGAGGCCTGCACAAATGTAGTATCCAAGCCGGTAACAAGCAGGCAACAAGCAAGCACGACAGATTTCAGTAAATTGGCCACGAGTCAAAACTCCCATCAGTTCCGGGCTCGCAGCTATTCTGATTGACCTTTTCCAACGGTGCAATTGGAATACGGCCAAAGCACGGGCTGCGCTAGCTAGTGCGGCGTTTTACTCATAAGCGTCAGCCAGTCCGGATTTAACGAATGTAAAGAGAACAACACTCAGATGCGAATTTCCAATTGAATTGTTGCCATTGCCGGTGGAAAGCTGAGTGTAATGGGCGAATCACCACAGCGAGCGAGCCTTTGTGATGGAAGCATTCGATTTGAGTTGTGAGAAAGAACTGATTGCTAAAGCTAAGGATTGCAGTTGGGCGAGTTCCGACACGCTGGCACCGAAGCGTTGCAATCCGCTAGACCTGCTTGCCGAAACGTCGGTAACTTGTTTGACACGCATTGCCGAAAATTCGAGCATCCCACCTTCGATGCTTGAGCAGTTGGCTCTACACAGCCACCCGGCAGTAAGAGAAGCAGTTGCCGATAACATGAACACCCCTATCGACACACTATGGGTACTTTCAGGCGATGAATGCGCAGAAGTGCGCTATGCAATCGCGGAAAATCACAATGTGCCGCTAGCGATTCTCTCGGCGCTCAGTTGCGATGATAATCCTTATATTTCAACCCGTGCCCAATCGACGATCAATCGTCTGACGGGCGCAACATTGATCACCGGTGATTTCCCGGCATACGGATCGGACTCGCGCGTCCTCAGGATGGGCTAGCCGGAATCGGCGGGTGCGTCTTTATAAATCTGACAATCTTCTCCAAATCATCAGATATGGTGATCAGCTGGGCGTATGGGTGTCCGGCTGCTTGTTGCGTCAGGCACGTGTACACTTGGGATTGCAGATAGTGCGACGATCCGAGAAACACCATCGGGCTGTAATAGTCGAATGTGCCGTAGTGATTTTGGGCGGCATCGGCAAATACTTCTTGTGTGGTGGCAGCGCTGCCCGGTGCATACACAATTCCGAAGATTGAAATTGCCAGCAGTCCGTCCTCACGCAAACTGTTCGAGAAATACTTGGCGATATGGCTGGCAAATAGGTTCACGGGTTCGTGTCCGTAAAACCAGGTTGGAATCGCAAGGCTCTCGCGACCTTTGGGGAAACGTTTTCGGACTTCCATAGCCTGCCGAACGTAACCGGGATCAATTCCACCTTCTGGTCTTTGAAAATCAGGCACCACTGATAGTATCGCTATCGCCTCATCGAGCGATTGATCGCCTGCATCAGCAAGATACGCTCCGAGGTTCGCTGCTTCCATAATGCCCGGTCCACCGCCGCAGGTGATGAAGTAGCCTTCGCGTGTGAGGCGAGCGGCAAGATAGGCAGTCTGTTTGTAGTAACCGTCGTTGCGCAGCGCCAAGTGTCCGCCCATAATGCCGACTGCCTTACGAGCCGGCAGTCCACTTGCTTCGACGCCGAGAAGGTCTTTGATCGCCTGATCGATCGAATAATCGTGAAGCATCTGGTTCATGGCTTCGAGAATATCGGGGTCGTGCCCGCCATGCTGCTCGAAATGTTTTTCGATCTGATGGTCGAGGCTGTTGTTTTTCAGATCGTCCTCGTCATAGCCTTGCATCAATTCCTCAGGCGTGTACAAGGTATTGCGAAACGGATCATAGGGCAAATCGTCCGGAGCACGAAACGTACGCGCACCGCGTTTGCGCAGCGCGAGCTCTTGTTCATCCGAGACAAAACGGCATCCAAGCAGTGTCGCATTTTTTACGTCGAGCTTGTCCCAATCCAGCGAAACTGCGGAGAGATCGACTCCTTTTACAACTGTGTTCCGGAAGGTTTTATGCTTTCGAACGTATTCCTCGATATCATGCGGCGTTTTGAGAATGTGGTACTTAATCATCGGGGGTCCTGCTTTTTGGAGCAGGCTGGAAGCCTGCGATCCCAGTGAACGGACGGCGCAACGCGCCGCCCGTTTATTCTACGCACAGCTAGTCGATTTTGTGCTACAAATCCTCTTTATATGCTAAACCGGCTGATTCGTTGGTCTATCGACAACCGCTTCATGGTGCTTTGCCTGGCAGCTATCTTTGTCACGGCCGGCATCTACCTGGGCATGCACATGGATGTCGATGTCTTGCCCGATTTCGCGCCCCCGAAAGTTGAGATCCAGACTGAAGCTCCGGGCATGGTCGCGCAGGAAGTGGAGTCTGTCGTCAGCATGCCCCTGGAAGCGGCGATCAACGGAACACCGGGCGTCACGTGGGTGAAATCGATATCGATGGCCGGTATATCGAAGCTGAGTATCGTATTCCAGGATGG
>DATNQY010000187.1:0-3942 GCA_036703785.1 Candidatus Obscuribacterales bacterium | reverse complement strand
GCATCAAAGCAGGCGATGGACCTCCTGTTCGGTTGGCACACGGCCGTGCGGCGTCAGTTGATCGACCACCTGCGGCAAATATTGACTGAGGCTGCGAAGCAATTCATCGCGCGACATTCCCGTTTGTTCAACGAGTGCGTTGATCCTGTCGGAACCGAGCGCACCCCCCAAATCGTTGGGCGATATCTGCTTGTTGGGTCCGGTGCCGACCCACGAATTGACGGTTTCACTTTGGCCGCTCTGCTGGAACTGCTTGAGCAGATCGTTCAAGCCACCACTGAGCACGCTTCCGGCCGCTCCTCCGGCAAGTAGCCCGCCCAATCCGCCTTTGAGCAAATCTCCCAGCCCACCGCCGCTGGCGGACTGACCAGTGCTGGTCGGGCTTGGCGCCGGCGGTATGCGAGTATTCGCCGGCGCCGTGGACGGTTGATTGCCGGCAAACCCTTTGACAGCCTTGTATGCGAGCAATCCGAGGATCGCCATTGTAATTGGCGACATTCCTCCACTGCTGCTGGTGGTGGCGCTTGGGTCGCGCTGTCCGTGCGGACCATTCTGCATCCCGTTGAGAACGTCAATAAGACCCATGGTGTAGCCTCCGTTGAGACTGGAAATAGTTTCCGAAGCTATGACGCCGCAATGACAAGAACATGGCGAGCGTATGCCGCGCTAGTACGCTCGCGCAGTTTTTACCAGTCACGATCTGACGCCGAATGATATAGTGGTTTGTCCATTGAACGGTATCGAAGTAAACGCACCTCAGGCGCAAACAGGCGGAGGAATGTCATGAGTGTTTTCGGAAATATCATGAGCGCAATTTTTGGCCACGGCTCCGCACAGGCGGCGGGTGCGTCACCAACGTTGGCGCCAGGAGCACCATCAGGAGCACCATCGGCAACTCAGACGAGCGCGCCGCCGACACAGACGGTTGATGTTGCCGCTGTTGTGGACAAGGCGGCGGCAGCAACGGGCGAGAAACTCGCCTGGCGCACTTCCATCGTTGACCTGATGAAGGCGCTCAATCTGGACAGCAGCCTAGCTGCACGGAAAGAACTCGCAAAGGAACTTAAATACACCGGCGACACCAGTGACTCTGCGACGATGAATGTGTGGTTGCACAAGCAGGTCATGGCGAAGCTCGCTGCCAATGGCGGAAAATTGCCGGCTGATATCAAGACTTGAACTTCAGACGAGGCAACGTGAGGAGACTCTCATGTCGGGCATGCTGATCAATCTCATCATTCAACTTGTTGCGGGGGCCATCGGTGGCAATGTGGCCGGCGGGGCCTCGAAGGACCTCAGCCTTGGAACGGCAGGCAACACAATAGCCGGCGCGATTGGCGGCGGTGTTGGTGGTCAGATTTTGACTGCGCTTATTCCGTTACTTTCTCAATCTGCTGGAACCATGGACATCGGCGCACTCGTTGGCCAATTCGCAGGCGGCGGCGTGGCCGGCGCGCTCCTGACGGCGATTGTCGGGCTGATCAAAAACCGGGTGGCCGCCTAGATCTGCGGCAGCCCGCAGGCCTGAGAACGCTTGCGGAAACGCCAGACGAGAAGTCGCATCGCGCGAGGCGCATGCGGCAGGGTGGTGATTTGCCTCCCCCGGACGCTTTTGACCAAAGCGGACGCACCCCCGCGTCGTTCGGCCCCTTCCAGAGACCTCGTTTGAGCCGATACGATGCTCAATTCTTGGTTTGGGGGAAGGTAATGAGACGACGCGAATTCATCAAAGCCATTGGTGGCGGAGCCGCTGTGTGGCCGCTTGCCACGCGGGCACAGCAGCCGGCGCTGCCGGTGATCGGATATCTTGCCGCCGGCTCTTCCAAGGCCGAGGCACAGCTTGTTGCGGTGTTTGTGAAAGGGCTGGGTGAAGCCGGTTACGAAGATGGCAAGACCGTCCAGATCGAATACCGGTGGGCCGAGAACCAGTACGACCGACTGCCGTCGATGGCAGCCGATTTCGTTCGCCGACAAGTGGGTGTGATCGTAGCTACGACCACACCGGCGGCACGCGCCGCAAAAGCGGCGACGGCGACAATTCCCATTGTCTTCACCACGATCGCCGATCCGGTGCAAATCGGATTCGTCGCCAGCCTGAACCGCCCGGGTGGGAATGTGACCGGCACGACCATGTTAAACGTAGAACTAGGACCGAAGCAGCTGGAAACGCTGCACGGGGCTGTGCCTTCGGCAACCGTCATTGCTCTGCTCGTTAACCCGGCCAACCCAAACGCCGAGACCCAGTTAAAAAATACCCAGGAAGCAGCCCTCAGCCTCGGTTTGCGAGTCCATGTCCTGAATGCCAGCGCGGAACGCGATTTCGAAGCGGTTTTTGCAAAGCTGCTTGAATTGCGGGCAGGTGCGTTGATTATCGGACAAGATGTACTTTTCAATAACCAAAGTGAGAAACTCGCTGCACTGACACTCCGCCATGCGATACCTGCGATCTACCCGTTGCGAGAGTTCGCAGCAGCTGGCGGTCTCATTAGCTATGGTGCCAGTCGAGGTGACGCGTGGCGTCAAGCAGGCATCTATGTCGGACGAATTCTCAAAGGCGAGAAACCTGCCCAGCTGCCGGTCATCCAGCCAACCAAATTCGAGCTCACGATCAATCTTAAGACTGCCAAGGCGCTCGGCCTCACCGTGCCTTCGTCACTCCTCACCAGTGCCGATGAGGTGATCGAATAACTTTTTTCTGCGGTGCAGGCGTCCGCTTTGGCCCTTAGCGGACATACCAATCCGTCTATTCAATCACTTTATCGGTGCGCGCGAGGAACGATTCTGGAATTGCGACGCCAAGCATCCTGGCGGTCTTGAGGTTGACA
This sequence comes from Candidatus Obscuribacterales bacterium, assembly GCA_036703785.1. GTDB lineage: Bacteria > Cyanobacteriota > Vampirovibrionia > Obscuribacterales > Obscuribacteraceae > JADYXS01. The sequence continues at coordinate 1,117 of DATNQY010000187.1, read as the reverse complement.
TAGAGGTCGAACTTCGTGGGCTGCTGTACCGGCAATTCACCAGGCTTCGTGCCCTTCAATATCCTGTCAACGTAGCCGGCGGCACGGCGGTAAAGGTCAGCATCACTTGGACCGTAGCTTATTAAGCCTCCCTCTTCGACAAATCCTTGAAAAAAATACATGGCAGGAAGCCGACTCTTGTTCGCCAGATCAACCGTTAGCTTCCTCTGACTGAACAAGATCGGATCCGTAAGAACAATGAGACCTTCGACGCCGATCTTGTTCATTGCAGCAAACGCATCACCCAATCCATCTTCAGTCGAAATTTCGACCGGATGAAGCTGCAGTCCCATTGCCTGTGCTGCTGTCTGCATCTCTTTCAGTTCGACCTTTGACTGCGGATTGTTGCTGTTCAGCAGAACTGCGATCGACGAAACCGTCGGTGCAATCTCTTTCAGCAATTCCAGACGCTTTGTCCCTAGTTCCGGAGCAACAATGCTGAAGCCGGTGGCATTTCCGCCAGGTCTTGCAAGATTGTCCACCAAGCCGGCCGCAACGGGATCGCTGACGATGGCCATCACGATCGGAATTGTGCGAGTCGTGGCTTTGAGCGCTTTGGCAGCGGACGTGCCACCCGTGACGATGACATCAACATTGCTTCGCGCCAGTTCAGCAGCAAGCTCGGGTAGCGCGTCGACGCGGTCCTGTCCCCATTTCCATTCAATCTCAATTGTCCTTCCCTCCACATAGCCGTGTTCTCTCAGACCGTCGCGGAATGCTTTTGTTCGCAGCGAGAATGATGCCGGTGTGCCGGGAAGGAGCGCCCCAATTCTGGGTATTTTCTGCGGCTGCTGCGCATACGTGTGCAGCGGCCACGTCGTGCCGCCAACGAGAAAGGCTACGAAATCGCGCCGCCTCATCACGCCTCCGGCGCTAGGAATATTCAAAAAAATTTACGAACGTGCCAAACATTAGACAGGCTCAGGACAAAAAACAACGACAAATCAGACGCTTAAGAAGCTTAGGGCATATGTTGTATTAAAAAACCACACCCCCATACATCTTTTAATCCTTCGTCAACCATGCGCGCGCACGATCCCGCCTACACGCATTGCTGGTGGGGAATTAGCCTTTGCGT